>JAKUOU010000221.1 GCA_022451065.1 Pedosphaera sp.
TTGATCAACCACTTGAGAGAGATGATCTGCGGGGTCAGTTCCCCGTGGATGATAAAAGGAAAATCCGCGGATTAGCTTTGTTTCCAAAGTGTTGGCAAGCCCCACCGCCCGGCGCACCTGTTTATCCAGATATTTGGGAAACGGAATAAACGGATTGTGGGTTCCATCGTCTACGTCCAACAACTTGACTTTGCCTATCGGTGAACCCAACGAGGAGACACGTAATCCGTACTCGTCATGCAGCCGCCGTAACCGGGTAATCTCCGGTTTGGTCAACTGCATTACGTTCTTGACACCCTGGCCCAAATCAATGAAACGAATCGTATAGTACTGCAGGCCCAAAGCGGCAAATGCCGAAAATTGTTGATGGGCCGTCTTTTGATTCGCTGCTTCATCTGCAAAACCGGTGAGTATCACACTGGGATTCGACACAACAAGTCACCCTGAAATAGGCCATGGGACCAGAAAACGCCATTGTCTCGGCGACTTCACGCCTGACAAGTGGTCGACCGCAACACCGGTCCGTCACGGTTCCGAGGCCGCACACCAGCCAACTCCTTCGAAATTGACCTCTCCTGCCAGCGGCGGTAGGATTCAACTCTGTAGCCAACCGCATTCTTGGATGTCATTACGAAAGAATTGACCATGAAAAACACGCCCTCCTGCGTCCGTGGACAATCTTTTCAGCCGGATACAAAACGGAGTCCCGCAGGCCTGCATCGTCGCGACGTACTCCGTGCAGGAACCGCGGCGGGTGCGCTTGGCATGGCGCCACACGCGATCGCCGATCAGCTCACCACCACAGGCAAAGCCAAGTCGGTTCTCTTCGTCTTTCTGACAGGTGGCATCTCACACCACGATTCGTTCGACATGAAACCTGAAGCACCCGATGACATTCGTGGTGAATTTCAGCCAATTGCCACCAAGACCCCCGGACTGCAAGTCTGTGAACATCTCCCGCTGCTAGCGCAACGCACCAACACCTACGCGCTGCATCGCGCGATGGCCACTGGAAGCAGTGGCCATGAACCAGCATGCCACATGCTGCTCACAGGCCGGCTTGATCTACCAACGGGTTTTACGCTCAACGATGTTCCCAATGCCAAGGAATGGCCGTCGATCCCCGCCGTCATCACCTACGCGATGCAAAACCGGCAACACCGTCTTCCACCAGCTGCGATCCTGCCTGAACCGAGTGTCAATGAGGCAGCGCGTTTTCGACCTGGCCAATACGCCGGCCAATTGGGGAGCAAGTGGGAGGCGTGGCACATTGATATCGCTGCCAAGTGTCCTTTAGGAAATGGAGCCTGCCCCGATTGCTTCCGCTTCGATGGCAGCAAATTTGAACACGCCGCCAGTAGCGTGTTTGAGATGCCAACGCTCACTCTACCCGAAGGCGGAAAACAGCGTTTTGGACGGCGCGTCGATCTGCTCGACTTCATGCAAGACCAGCGTAATGACCTGGCCTTCGCTGCCAATAAATTTGATCAACAGCGGCAGCAGGCGTTCGCGCTACTGACCGATCCACATACGAATCATGCATTTAATGTCGAACGAGCGGATCCTGAACTGATCGAACGTTATGGCAAGAACAAATTCGGCCTTTCCTGTCTGATGGGAAAGAACTTGATCGAGGCAGGTGTCCGGTATGTGCAAGTTAACCTTGGAAAAAACTCTTCCTGGGATACACACGCTGACAACTTCAGGAATCTGAAACAAAATCTGCTGCCGCCATTTGACAAGTGCATCTCCGCGCTACTGGACGATATGTCTTCCAGTGGGTTGCTCGATGAAACACTTGTGATAGTCGCCGGCGAATTTGGCCGTACACCAAAGATCAACAAGAATGCCGGTAGAGATCACTGGGGGCCGTGCAACACAATGATGTTTGCCGGCGCCGGAGTTCGTGGCGGCAACCTTGTTGGCGCCACCGACC
>JAKUOU010000222.1 GCA_022451065.1 Pedosphaera sp.
ACCTCCAAAACACCGGCTTGCAACCGTACCTTGATCAGCTTGGCTTCAATCTCGTTGGATACGGCTGCACCACCTGTATCGGCAACTCAGGCCCGCTGGATGGCGGAGTCGAGAAGGCGATTCTCGACAATAATCTTGTTGTCGCCTCGGTGCTCTCCGGCAATCGCAATTTCGAGGCGCGTGTGCACCAGAACGTGCGAGGTAATTTCCTGATGTCGCCGCCGCTAGTGGTCGCGTTCGCGTTGGCCGGACGGGTGAACATCGACCTAACAACCGAGCCGCTTGGTCAAGGGGAAGATGGAGCGGATGTGTTTTTGCGTGATCTTTGGCCGAGTTTGGACGAGGTGCGCGACCAGATGCAAAGCGCGCTCAAGCCGGAAGTGTTCCGCGAACTGTACAGCAATTTCGCCGATCAAAACCCGAAGTGGAACGAGATTCCCTCGAGCGTTGGGCACGCCTATGAGTGGGATGATGCGAGCACGTATATTCAAGAGCCGCCTTTCTTCGATGGTTTCGGGATGGAGGCTGGCGCGATTACCGAGATCGTTGGGGCGCGGCCGCTTGGTGTGTTTGGAGACTCGGTGACGACCGACCACATTTCACCGGCCGGTGCGATCAAGGCCGACTCCCCGGCTGGACGTTACCTTATGGACAACAGCGTCGAGCAGGCTCAATTCAACAGCTATGGCTCGCGCCGGGGCAACGACCGTGTGATGACGCGTGGCACGTTTGCCAATGTGCGAATTAAAAACCTGATGGTGCCCGGCACCGAGGGTGGCGTGACCAGGCACCAGCCAAGCGGCGAACAGATGGATATTTACGATGCCGCGGCCAAGTATCAGGAAGAAGGCACACCGCTCGTTGTCATCGGCGGAAAGGAGTATGGCACTGGCAGTTCGCGTGACTGGGCGGCAAAAGGAACGCGACTGCTTGGAGTGCGTGCGGTGATCTGCGAGAGCTTCGAGCGCATTCACAGGTCGAACCTGATTGGTATGGGTGTATTACCGCTGCAGTTCCACGAGGGCAACAGTGTGGGCAGCTTGCGACTTGACGGTACAGAGAAATTTGATGTGCTTGGCTTGGGCGACGACCTCAAGGCGCAGCAGAATCTGACGCTGCGCATCATCCGTGTGGATGGTTCGACTGTAGATGTACCGGTGCTTTGCCGGGTCGATACCGACATCGAGATCGAGTACTACCGGCACGGAGGCATTCTATCCTATGTGCTTCGGCAGTTGGTGGCCAAAGGCTGACGAGTCACCGTTTTTTCTGCTTTTTCACCGTTTTGACTTGCCTTTTTGCCTGTCCTGCAATTGATTCCTCCACCAGTTTATGAGCGAGTCGAGTGAACCAGATATCATGTACAATGGCGCCGAGTGGTTTGATCAAAACAAAGGCAAACTGTTAAACGGCGCGTTGGCGGTCATTTTGGGGGTAGGAGGCTATCAGTGGTTCAACATGAGTCAGGCGAATTCGCGGGTGGCCTCCGAGTCGGCATTGTTCGCCGTTCAAAATCTGGACTCGACAAACTTGGTGGAGTTCGCCGAGGCCTATGCGGAAGTGAGCACCGATCAGGCCGGCGAGCCGGTTGCCGAGCGTGCGCTGATCTTAAGCGCAAGAACATGGCTTGAAGCGGGGAATTACGAAAATGCACAGGCGGCATTTGAGAGCTACCTAGGGAAACACGCGAACGGAAACTGGACGAATGAAGCAAAACTTGGCCAGGCGATTTGCCAGGAGGCCAAGGGCGATGTGCAGGAAGCGATCAGCATCTACCAAAGCCTGACCAACAGCCCCTCTGTAACCATCAACATCAAAAACCGGGCCACAGCACTTCTTGAGGCAGCTCAAACCGAGCTCGAGCCATTGGTGGTAAAACCAAAACCGGTCCCGGTTCTCCAGTCTGAAGCATCAAAGCCGGTAG
>JAKUOU010000223.1 GCA_022451065.1 Pedosphaera sp.
AGGTCGGTGCCATCGAAGTGGGCGCTGCCATTCTCGATCCGGCCGGGCGGCTGCGGGATGAGGCCCAGCATCGACATGCAGGTGACCGATTTGCCCGACCCGGACTCGCCGACGATGCCCAGCGTCTCGCCTTTCTCGAGTTGGAACGACACGCCATCCACCGCACGCACCACGCCGTTGCGCGTATGAAAGTAGGTCGTGAGATCGTTGACGTTTAGCAGGGGCATTATTAGTGATTTAGTCTTTTGAAGTCTTTGGGTCGAGGGCATCGCGGAGGCCGTCGCCGACGAAGTTGAACGAAAAGAGCGTCGTTGCAAACAGAACACCAGGGAAAACGAGCATCCACCACGCTTCGCGCATCCGGTCGGCGCCATCCTTGATGAGCAGCCCCCACGACGGGGTCGGCGGCTGCACGCCCAGCCCGAGGAAACTCAGGAACGCCTCGAGCAGCATCACCGCCGGGATGGTCAGTGTGGTGTAAACAATCACCGGGCCAAGAATGTTGGGCACCATGTGACGGAAAAGGATGCGGCGCGTCGGCAGGCCAAGCGAGATACATGCCTCGATGAATTCCTGCCGCCGCAAACTCATCACCTGGCCGCGGACGATACGTGCCATGGTCAGCCACTCCACCGCACCGATGGCGACGAAGAGCAGCAGCATGTTCCATTGGCCGGAGATGGAGAATTCAGAGCCGCGCGCCCGGAACCACTCGTCGATCGAGTCGCCGAGGTCTTTCGCGAAGACCATGAGCAGAATCACGAAGATGACGAACGGCAGCGAGTAGAGGATATCCACCAGGCGCATCATCACGCTGTCCACCTTGCCGCCGAAATAGCCGGAAACGGTGCCGTAGCCTATACCGATGGTCAGCGAGACGAGGGTGGCGACCATGCCGACCATGAGTGAGATCTGGCCGCCCTTGATGATGCGGCCTAGCTGGTCGCGACCGAGGTGGTCGGTGCCAAGTGGGTATTTGCCGCCGGGCGACTGAAGTTTATCCTCGAGTACCGTGTTTGTGTAGTAATCGCCCTCAAGAAAAAACGGTCCGATAAACGACAGTCCGGCGAGCAGCAGGATGAAAATTCCGCCGGCGAGGGCCATTTTATTTTTACGCAGCCGATACCACGCGCCGACCCACAACGACTCGCCCTTCTCGACGGTGTCGGGAGCGTCTGGCCTGGTGGAGGTGTCGTTCATCGGCTAGTCGAACTTGAGTTTTGGGTTGAGGGTGACCTGCAGGATGTCGACGATCAGGTTGAGGAAAATAATTAGCGTCGCGTAAAACATCACCACGCCAAGCACGAGTGTGTAGTCGCGGTTGAAGGCGCTTTTGACGAAGTCTTGGCCAAGGCCGGGGATGGCAAAAATGGTTTCGATTACGAATGATCCGGCGATCAGACCCGCAACAGCCGGTCCCATGAAACTGATCACCGGTAGCAGTCCGCCGCGAAGCGAGTGTTTGAGGATGACCCGAAGGCCGGAGGCGCCTTTGGCCTTGGCCGTGCGGATGTAATCCTGCGTGAGGATATCAAGCATGCCACCACGCGTGAGCCGCGAAATGTACGCCGCGTAAAAGAACCCAAGCGTTACCGACGGCAGCACCATGTCGCTGGCAAAAAACTGGTCGCCACTGAACCCGCCCCAGCCGGTGGCCGGGAACCATCCGAGTTTTAGCGAGAAAACGAGCATGAGCAGCGGCCCCATTACGAATGTCGGCAGGCAAATGCCGATCATCGCCAGCGACGAGGGGATGTAGTCGATGTACGTGTTGGGGCGCAGCGAGGCGATGACTCCGAATAAAATACCCAAACCAAGCGCAATGCACATTGAGAAAAAGCCGAGCTTGGCCGACACGGGGAATTTTTGGCTGATGATTTCGCCGACGGTGCGGTTCGGGTACTTGAACGACTGCAGGGTGGG
>JAKUOU010000224.1 GCA_022451065.1 Pedosphaera sp.
CGGTGACGCCTGGCCATCGGCCAACTCCACCACTTCCGCAGCCACCATCTGCCCCGGATTTGTCGGCGACTCGATTTGGTATGTATACAACGGCGAACCAGGTATCGTGATCAAGGCCATCACTACAACCAACCCCCCGATAAACACGCAGGTGGAAATCTTCAGTGCACGCCAATCATTCAAAGAAAGTTTCTGCGCCATAAGATCGCCGGCATTCACCTGGGTAGGGCCACCCTCATCTGGTGACTTGCCGGCCAGCCGTTTTTCAACAATCCCGTCAGCGACGAACCAGCCGACGCCGGTCATTACCACGGTTGATGCGATCATGAACCACCAGTTACAGGCAGGATTCAACTGGTAGCTGGGATCGATCACCTGTGCCCCGCCGTTGGCCAAGCCGGCCAGCAGTGGCTCAAGGCTCGTGATGAAAAGGTTGGCGTTGAAGCCGGCCCCTATCCCGGCAAACACCGCCGCCAGTCCAGCCAGCGGCGCGCGGCCCACCGCCTTGTACAGCGCGGCGGCCAGTGGCGGCAGGATGATGTAGCCGGCGTCGGAGGTCATCGATGACATGATGCCCATGAACACCACCGCCGGGGTCAGCAGTTGCTTCGGTACCACCATCAGCAACGCCTTGAGCGCCGAGCCGATAAAGCCGGTTCGCTCCGCGATCCCGATGCCGAGCATCCCCACCAACACGATGCCCAGCGGGGCAAAGTTGATAAAATTCTTCACCATGCTCGAGATCGCCCAGAACAGACCGTCGCGGGTCAGGATATTGTTGGCATGGTAGGTTTTGCCGGTGGCCTCCCACTTGACCGAGGCGTCCGCCGATTGGTCAAGCGAAGCCGTCTGCGCGGGCAAACGTTCCTCTACGATCCAATCCGTCTTGGCTGCCACGGCCGAGGCGATCATCACCATCACCGTTCCGATGAGAAACAGCGTCGCCGGGTCCGGCAGTCGATTACCAACGCGCTCAAGCCAGCCAAGCCAGCCGGCGGCTGATTTCGACTTACTGGGGGATATGTGCTCGGCCATGGATCGGTGAAAGCTTGAATTCTGCCTGGACAACCCGGCAGGTCAATTCCCGATTGCTTTTTGAACAACTCAGGCTCACGCTCTGTCCACGAATGAGGATGAAGTACACCGTCTCACTTATCGCAACCATCACCCTCCTGACCACCCCGCTTGGCCAAGCGGTCGAGCTGTCTGAGAAGGACAGTGGCAAAATCGCCAGGGTTGTTGGGTTCCTGCTTTCTCAAACCCACTTCAAGCGTACGCCGCTGAACGACGACATCTCGACAGCCTTCCTCAAGAAATACATGGAGTCACTCGACTACAGCCGTATGGTTTTCCTGCAACCTGACTACGATGAATTTGAAGCCAAGTACGGCACACTGCTTGACAACCTAACCAAACGAGGCGACGTCTCGCCGGCCTATGAGATCCACAAGCGATACTTCACGCGGCTCAAGACCGCGCACAGCTGGCTAGAGGAAATTATCTGGACCAAATTTGATTTCACCATTGACGAGTCATTTGTCGCTGACCGCACCAAGGCCAACTGGCCAGCAAACGAGGAAGAGGCTCGTGACCTCTGGCGCAAGCGCATCAAATATGAAGTGCTCGGCACCCGCCTAGGCAAACGACGTGGCGTTGAGGCAATGAAAGACAGGGCCAAAAATGGTGAAGTCGCCAAGAAAGAGGATGGAACACCGGTCAAGCTATACGACATAAAGACTGAAAAGGAGAAAATCCTGCGCCGTTACGAGCGCTTCCTTCGCGTCCGCACCGAGATGGACTCTGGTGATGTGTTGCAGGTTTATCTGACCGCTCTCTCCAACGGTTACGACCCCCACTCCGATTACTTCAGTCCGCGTGAGGCGGAGAATTTCGAGATCAATAACA
>JAKUOU010000225.1 GCA_022451065.1 Pedosphaera sp.
GCCAATCATTGTCTTAGGCGGTTCGGGCTATGTCGCCGGAGAGCTTTTGCGTCTGATCGCCCAGCACCCGCGGCTTGAACTAGCGGGCACGGTGTCGAGCAGCCGCCAAGGCGAAGAGATCGCCTTGGCGTTCGGACATCTCGCCACGCTCTACCCCAGCGAACGTTTCATATCCATGCAGCAGGCCCTTGAGGGGTTGAGCAAATCGCCCCGTTGGATTGTGGTCTCAGCGGCCCCCCACGGGGCATCCGCCACATTGGTGGACCAGCTGCTGGAAAAGGCTGAGCAAAACAACCTCCAGATGACAGTGGTCGATGCCTCCGCTGACTTCCGGTACACCTCCGCCGAAGGCTTCTCCACGGTCTACGGGCAATCGCACCTGGCACCCAATCGACTCGCATCTTTTAGTTGCGCGGTACCAGAGCACTTAGATTCGCTCGAGACACCTCACGCGACACAACCCGGCTGCTTCGCGACGGCCATGTTGCTCGCAATCGTTCCGCTATTGTCGCTGGGACTAGCACAGCCGGAGTTTTTCGTCAGTGCTGTAACCGGTAGCACGGGCGCAGGACGTACCCCACGCGACACGACGCACCACCCAATGCGCCAGAGCAATCTCTTCGCCTATCAACCACTACGGCATCGTCACCAGCCGGAGGTCTGTGAGTTAGCGCGCACAGCCAGCGGACGGGACATTGCCCTGCATTTCGTTCCACAGTCCGGGCCGTTCGCTCGAGGAATCCATGCCACAATTTTTTCTCAGTGCGAGGGATCGGTTATCGGCGAAGAGATCGCCGCTGCGCTGGCTGACTTTTACGCGAACTCGGACTTCGTGCACGTTGCGCCTTCTCCCCCGCGGCTCAAGGACATCGTCGGCACCAACAACGCCGTATTGAGTGTGAACGTCGAAAACGGCACGATCGCCATCTGCTGCGTTCTAGACAACCTCGTCAAAGGCGCTGCCGGCGGCGCCATTCAGTGGGTTAATCGCCTCGCGGACTGGCCCGACTCAGAGGGACTCGTGGTGGCACCGGCCGGGTGGGTGTGATGAGCCCGGCCGCCAACCTGAGCGAGGTCTATCCGACGGTGCCCTTCGCGCCTTCCGCAGGCCAAGGCGTTTACCTGCAGGATGAAACCGGTCGACGGGTGCTTGACCTCTACGGCGGGCATGCGGTCGCGTCTCTCGGATATGGTCACCCGCGACTCACCGAGGCGATCGGCAAACAGGCCCGTGAACTGCTCTTTCAGAGCAACTTGATGGCGTTGCGTATCAGGGACGAGGCGGCGGAACGTCTCGCAGCTTTTGCTCCTGAGGACTTAACTCGCGTGTTCTTTGTCAACAGCGGCGCCGAAGCGAACGAGAATGCCTTGAAGATTGCGCTTCAAGCAACGGGGCGCTCGACAATCGTAGCGATAGAGCACGCGTTCCACGGACGCACGGCGGCCGCGGCGGCCGTCACTTGGGGGTCAAAAGGGCGCTGGTATGGATTTCCAACTACGCCTTTCGACGTGAGGTTCGTACCGCGCAACGACACAACCGCACTTCACGAGGCTGTCAGTCATGACACGGCCGGCGTCATCATCGAGCCCGTTCAGGGCGTGGCGGGCGCATTCAATTTTTCTCCGGAGTTCATGAAGACAGCGCGAGAGGTATGCGATCTGCACGGCTCACTGTTGATACTGGATGAGGTACAAACCGGAGTCGGGCGCTTGGGAACGCCGTTTGGCGCCGATTTTTATGGCGTGCAACCGGACATGCTGACCACAGCCAAAGCGCTCGGCGGCGGATTCCCATGCGCTGCATTGCTCATGACCGACACCCTGGCCGCCGACCTCGGAGCCGGAGCGTTGGGATCGACGTTCGGTGGTGGTCCTTTAGCCTGCGC
>JAKUOU010000226.1 GCA_022451065.1 Pedosphaera sp.
ATCAGCGTCTTGTCCAGCATCCGCTTGGCTTCCAAGTCGGCGATGAGCGTAGACAGGGCGTGGTCGAGTTCCTTGATGAGCAGGTGCTGGTTTTGCTGCCCCTCGTTGTGGGTGTCCCAGCCGGTGCCGTTGATGAAGTTCAGGTTGAGCGACACCTCGATGAATCGCACGCCGGCCTGCACGAGTCGGCGGGCTAGGAGACAGCGCTGGCCAAACTCGCCGCCGTAGCGGTTGCGCAGATCGACGGATTCGTCCTTGAGTTGAAAGTGCCGCATGAAACCGGGGCCGGCCAAGCGAAGGGCCTCGTCCTGCGCCGTGCGGTATTGAGCGAGAACGGAACCGGCAGGGATGCGGTCGGTGAGCGGTTCGAGCAGGCGCTTGCGACGTTCGGCCCGGGTGGGCGTGACGTCCGTGGAGCGCGAGAAACCGGCGGGGCCGCTTTCGGTATCGACGAGGTAAACGTAGCCCGCCTTGGCACCGAGATAGCCGGGGCCACGGCTCACGTTGGGATAGCCGATGAGCATGTAGGGCGGCACCTTGGGATCGGCGGCGCCGAGCACGTGGCTGGTGATGGAGCCGATCGAGGGATAAGTGATGCTTCCGCTGATAGGCCGGCCGGTGTGCACGAAGTTGGTGGCGAAGGCGTGTTCGTCGACCACCTTGTGGTTGATGGTGCGCATCACGGTCAGGCGATCGGCGAGCTTGGCGGTTTGCGGCAGGTGTTCGCAGAACTGCACGCCGGGGATGGCAGTGTCGATGGCTGCGTATTCGGCTCCGGCGACCTTCGGCGAGGCCTTGGAATCCCCACGCCGTTTGGGATCGAAGGTGTCGATCTGCGCCATGCCGCCGCCGAGCCAAATGAAAATAACATGCTCGGCCTTACCTTTGGGCATGGGGGCAATCGGCACGCCGGGCAAGGTCGCCGCGCCCGTCATGGCGAGGCCGGTTGTTTGGAGAAAGTGGCGGCGGTTCATGGCGTGTACATCCATTCGGGTGAGTTTAACAAGGCCCAGAGGGCGTCTTCCATCCGCAAGCGCCAGTCGGCGGTCAAGGCGTTGGTGGGCGGATCGCCTCGGCGGGCCGCCTGCTCCTTTTTCAGCGCGAGGGCGTTGGCCGGGCCATCCACATGGTTCGACCAAGTGACGTAGCGTTCCGGTTCGCGTTTACCGGGCTTGGGCGAAACCCGCTCCGCCTTGGGAATGACGCGCGTATCATAGCCGGCCGTGAGCAGTTTAGTGAAACGCGCTTTTTCCGCCGCGTTGGGTTTGCGCGTGAGCAGGCGCAGAAAGAGGCGGTCTATGAGTTGTTCGACGCTCTGTTCCTCCAGCGCCAGTTGGGTCACGCCGTGGCGGTCGCTGAGGCGCGTAAGCCAGATGCCCATCACGCCGTTGGCGAAAATCGCGGGTTGTAGGATGTTCGGCTCGGTTTCACGGAGGCTGACCGGATCCTGTCGGGCACCTCGCCAGCCGAAGGCTTCCAAGACGCTGGTGACGGCGGTGATGCGCGGCAAGCCGAGACTGGGCCGGTCACGTTCGTTCGAGGTCGAGGCGAGCATCCAGGACCGGCGGGGCTTGCCGAGGTTCAACGCGATGTCAACGCGGCGGACGCTGTCGAGGTCGAGGTTCACCGGTTCGAGGTCGAAGGGTGTGCCCGTGGCGTGAAAAACCGAGTCGACGATTTGCTCGGCCTGCAAACGACGCGGTGCGGGGGAGACGAATAGGGGACTGGTTTCGTCGAGGGCGGAATCGGTGGCGCGTTGGTAGGCGTGCGAATTGAGTATGAGCCGCGAGATGGCTTTCACGTCGTAGCCGGATTGCACGAACCGATGACCCAGCCAGCGGAGCAACTCCGGATGGGACGGGCCGGCCTTCT
>JAKUOU010000227.1 GCA_022451065.1 Pedosphaera sp.
GCCTCCGGAAATACGGAATGCGCAGCGGACGTTTCTGGTCGCTGGTTCCACCCGATGAAGCTCTATCCCATCCCGAATGGAGTAGGGCCGAAGCAATGCCCAGCAACGCAATCAATGGAACCGCCGAAGAAGTGGCAAAAGGCCTTGAACAGTTAGCGGAACAAACTCAAGCCAATGAATTATTTCTCCACTGCTCAAGCTTTGGCCTCGCAGAACGTTTGACGAGCCTCGACCTGATAGCTGAACAGTGGGGCCTGCAGACAGGTCACAACTCCCAAGTGGCAGCAGTTCCTCAATAATCATGAACAAGCTCACTTCTCTGGGAACCCACTTTGGGCCGTACCGAATCGAAAGCAGAGATAACGAAGTTGTGGCGGTTCACGGCCATGAGCTCGATCCGTCACCATCAGCAATTGGCCAGGCTTACCTCCACCGCTCAGAGCTTCGCGTTCTTCGCCCAGCTGTTAGACGATCTTGGCTAGAGGGAGGCCCTGGAACGCGCGGTGATCTGCGTGGGAAGGATCCCTTTATCCAAGTTGAATGGGACCAAGCGATAGCTCTAGCCTCCGACGAGCTAAAGCGAATTCGAACATCACACGGACCGCAGGCCCTCTTTGCAGGTTCCTACGGATGGGGATCTTCGGGACGAGTTCACGCGCCAGGGGCCCTCTTATTCCGCCTCCTTCGCATGTATGGAGGTTTTACAGACGTCTGGGGCACGTATTCTTCCACGGCGGCGGAGGGTATCGTCCCCTACTTCCTCGGAATGAGGTATCACGCTGCCATTGGTCGAGGGACAAGTTGGTCGGTCATCAGCCAACACACTGACTTATTTGTTTCCTTTGGAGGCCTGCGGCGTACTAACACCGAGGTCACCTACGGAGGGCAAGGAACCCACCACACTGAAGACTGGATGAAAAAGGCGAAGTCAAATGGAACTGACTTCCTGAACATCGGGCCCCTCCGCGACGATATCGACTCCCAGATTGAGCCTCGATGGCAACCGATTCGGCCAGGCACCGACGTCGCGTTCATGTTGGCGTGCATCCACACCCTGATATGTAAGAAACGCATCGACGAAGACTTCATGGAGACCTACGTTCACGGCTGGGAGAAATTCGCTGAGTACGTGATGGGGGAGTCTGATCACCAACCTAAATCTCCGGCGTGGGCATCAAATATCACCGGTATAGATGCGAACACCATTGAAGAGCTAGCCGAAGAGATGTCAAACCGACGGACATTGATCAACGTCGGACTATCTGTGCAGCGTGCTGATCATGGCGAGCAATCCTATTGGGCAGCCACCGCTCTGGCCTGCGCATTGGGGCAGATCGGCTTACCCGGAGGCGGAATTGCTTTTCCATTTGGTGCACAAGGGAATGTAGGTGCCGGGCAGGTTCGCAAAAGAGTGCCAGGAATGCCAATCCCACCAAGGCCTGCAGGGCCTCCAGTCATTTCAGTTTCTCGTTTTCGGGAGCTGCTGGATCAGCCAGGAGCTCCATACGATTGCAACGGCGAGTCAGGTCAATTCCCAGACATCAAGATGGTGTGGTGGGCGGGGGGAAACCCATTCCATCATCACCAGAATTTGAATGAATTAGCATCGGCATGGGAGCGTCCCGAGACAATTGTGGTTCAAGAACCCTTTTGGACACCGACAGCGCGACGAGCGGACATCGTTTTTCCGTCTTCAACGCCGTTAGAACGAAACGATATTGGCGGAGCAGAAAATTTGATGATCTCCCACGGTCGCGCAGTGGATCCACCCGGAGAGGCACGCGATGACTACGAGATTTTAGCCATGGTGGCCGATCAACTTGACCTGAAGGACCGGTTCACGGAA
>JAKUOU010000228.1 GCA_022451065.1 Pedosphaera sp.
CTGCTCGGTGGCGCCGGTTTTGGTTCGGCAGCACAAAATTACCAAACCACGACAATGCCCTTTGGTACCACGCTCGACGTGATTCCCTATGTGGCCTCCGACGGCTACACCATCCACCTGACCGTGATACCGAAGATCACCGAGTTCCTCGGCTACGAGGATGCACCGTTCCAGAACCAGGTGATCGCCGGCGTGGGCAACACTGTCTCCGCCGCGCTGCAGCAGCCTTTGGCGCTGCCCAGCATCCGTGTGCGTTACATCACCTCCTCGGTGCATGTCTGGGACGGCCAGACGCTGGTGCTCGGCGGGTTGATCGCTGAGAACGTGGTGAAAGTGAAGGACAAGGTCCCGATGCTAGGCGATATGCCGTTCGTTGGCCGGTTTTTCCGCAGCGAACGTTCTGCCACCGAGAAGAAGAACCTCATGATTTTTGTCAGCCCGCGGATCATCGATCCAGCGGGTAACCCGGTACATTCAGAGGACAACTGGCCCTACGATACCGACAACATCCCGGCACAGGCGCCGGCGCTGGAACAGGCCAGGAATTGATCGACGAGGAAACCCTTGGCGGTAACTGACAAGCAGATGCGACTTTTGATCATAGACGGGCATGCGTTCGCCTACCGGGCGTTTTACGCCATCCGTGGTCTGAACTCGCCGACCGGTCAACCGACCAACGCGATCTACGGCTTCATCAACATGCTGTCTAAACTCGAGGCGCAGGTGTTGCCCACCCACTCCGTGGTGGTGTGGGACGGCGGCCTTGACGAGGGGCGCGTCGAGGAACTGGACGACTACAAGGCCCAGCGTGACCCGATGCCGGACGAGATGGAGGTGCAGCTTGATGCCATGGTCGATTACCTCGAGGCCGAGGGCTGGGCAAGCGTTTGTGATGATGGCATAGAGGCGGACGACCGCATTGGCCAGTTGACCCGGAGCGCTGAGGCGGAGGGGTTCGAGGTGGCCATCGCCAGCTCGGACAAGGACTTTCTGCAACTGATCAACGACCGGGTCAAGATGTGGAACCCGGCCGACAAATCCGGCAAACCGATGGATGCCGAGGCTGTCGTGGCCAAGACTGGGGTGCGACCGGAACAAATCGTCGATTGGTTGAGCCTGGTCGGCGATTCTGCGGACAACATCCCAGGTGTGCCGGGCGTGGGGGTCAAGACGGCGGCGTTGTTGCTCAACGAGTTTGGTAGCGTGGATGAACTTTATCAAAACTTGGCCAAGGTCAGCCGGGACAAACTGCGCGAGGCACTGGCCGCTGCCGAGGCGGACGTGCGCCGCAATCAGTCGCTGGTGGCGTTGAAACTGGATTTGCCGGACGAGCCGGAACTGGACGAGTTGCGCCGTGGATTCCAGGACTCGCCCCGATTGGAGAAGCTCTTCGAGACATGGGGCTTCGGTAGAATGTTGAACGATTTACGGGAGGCCCGACAGGGCGCCCTGTTTGAATGATGATTTTAAACTACACGGCACAGACAATGCGCTTGGCTTTGGCGCTTGGCCTCGCGGGGGTGGGACTGTCCACCGCCAAGGCTGACCGGCGTTTCGA
Source organism: Pedosphaera sp. (assembly GCA_022451065.1). Lineage (GTDB taxonomy): Bacteria > Verrucomicrobiota > Verrucomicrobiia > Limisphaerales > UBA1096 > UBA1096. The sequence continues at coordinate 1,559 of JAKUOU010000228.1, forward strand.
GGCCAAGGGCAGTGAGTTTGACCTGACCGGCAGACTTGTCGGCGACCAGGTCGGCACTCGCGTGGCGATGGGGTCCGAGGGCGGCTACCTTGTCTGGCAGGACAACGCCACCGATGAGTTTGGTTTGGGCATAAGCGCTTTGCGGATGGATGTGGCTGGCAACCCGGTCGGTGCCCCGGTGCGCATCAACAGTCTATTGATAGGTGATCAGGAGAATCCGCGAGTTGGAGTATTGAAGAGCGGCGGTGCGATTTTTGTTTGGGAAGGAGGTGCGAGTGGATTCCAT
>JAKUOU010000229.1 GCA_022451065.1 Pedosphaera sp.
CAAAAAAGGCGAATTCGTAAACCCCAAACAAGGCCACCCCCTCGCCAACCTCTGGCTAACCCAAGCCAGAGCTCTTGGCTTAAATCTAAACCGCTTCGCAGAAAGCACCGGCACACTCTCAGGACTCTTGGCCTGACAGAATCATCATTCTGGATTTCTATTTGTGTTTGCTGGGTTTTGTGGGGCTTCTTTAGCGGCTGCTGTTCGGCTATTGGTTCGCCCATTTTTCATACTCAGCAAGGATTTCAGTGCGTGAGCATCTAGGTCTCAGCACGACTCGGGCTTGATAGCGATATTCTTTCATTACTTCGTAGTTTGGCACGATGAATTGCCAATCCCATGCCGGGTTGGTGGTGTTGAATGTTTTGTTAAAGCCACCCCCGCTCGGTGAATGTGTGAAGCGAATGCCGGTCTCAGGCTTGAACATCAGGATGTAGACAAGGTTCTCAAAATTCCCGTAGTAAAACGGCTTGGCATACCGCATTCGGGAAAAGTATTTGAAGAGCGCGTCGTGTGTGCCTTCTTGCCAGGTAAGTCTGAAATCGTCTATGTGAGAGAGAACGGTGCTTTCGTCGTCGTGTGCCTGAGTGCAGAGCTGCATCCAAATTGACTGTCCATCCTGCCATCCTCCTGGGAAGTAGAAGCTTTTATCCGCAGGACCATTGATGTAGCTCGCCCAGAAGCAGCCGAACCAGCCGCGTTCATGCACATGCTGGTGGGGCTTGCAGCGAAAATCCAGATCGAGATACCACGGGGCGCGGAGGGTGAACCGTGTGGTGCTCTCCACTTGAAAGTTTGGCGTGGCAGGCTGGTGCAACTCGGCCTGTTGGTCGTTGAGATTCCTGAACGTCATCGGCGCCCGGCGCGGCTCGAAGAAAATGTCGCGATCCGTGAACTCGGTTTCGCCGTTGAAAATATGCTCCAGGTTCAGCCCGGCGTAGGCTGGGACAAACAAGTTACGTGTACTGGCGCGATGCCGCAGTTCCCAAACCCCGTTGTAGCCGGCACGGTGACCGCCATAACCCGCATTGTCGCCGATGACAGCGGTAATATCCCCACCGGAAAATGTCGCGTGTGCCATGCGCCCAGCCTGCCACCCCGCCCGCGCCTGGCCAAGCGCTGTTTCGTCCTAGCACTTGGCCAAGCGGTAACCGTATGATTGGATGCAGATGAATGCAGATTTTCAGGATTGAAATTTGAACTGTGAAAATCCGTGAAATCCGTGTCCCATAAATTTTTTGACAGTATGTTTTTTCGTTGCCTCAAACGCATCCTGGGGCTTGAATCCTCCGTCAACCGATCGACTCGAATGAACCCGGCCAAGCCCAGTGAAACGATGTTCCGAGTGCTTTTTCCGGCGCTGCTCGCCGTGGCGCTTGGCCAAGCCGGGTGCGGGCCGGGCGAATCGGCATCTCCGCCCGAGCCGACGCCCGAGCCGCAACCGGCACCGAAGGTCGAGACCCGCACGCTGCACGAGCTGGCCGCGAGCGACGACAGCAACGCGCTGCGGCAGGCATTGCAGCTTGGCCAAGCGATCGATGCGCCGAACGCGCTTGGCCAAACACCGCTTCACGTCGCCGCGATCAAAAACAAACCGGCCAACATCGAGGCGCTGCTGGCCTTCCGCGCGAACCTCCACGCGAAGACGCAAAAGGAAAAAGTGGACGCGCTTTACCTCGCCTGCAACCACGGCAGCCTCGACGCCATCACGCCGCGCGTGACCGGCGGCGGCAAGACCGACTCGACCGCGCCGAACGGCTGGACGGCTGTTCACGTGGCGGCGATCCACGGCCGCGACGCCGTGCTCCAGTTGCTGCACGA
>JAKUOU010000023.1 GCA_022451065.1 Pedosphaera sp.
CCGCGCAATTTGCTGTTCATGTCGGCCGAGGTATTCCGAAACGTGATGAAAACCGAGCCAAAGCTGGTCTCGCCGGTGTTGTTCACGCAGGGCCACAGCATGGCAGATCGCATGGTGGCCGAAAACCAGAGGCTGAAGAGCAGGGCCAGCTCCACGTTCCTCCGGCTCTAGCCGAATGCTGGACGCAAAATAAACCACCATTAAGGCAAAGAGACCGTTGACATTAGCCCGCTGGATGGATATTTTTCCGGCCCTTTTAGGGAGTAAATCGCATGGTTCGAATACTACTATTTGTAACAGTTTTGGCCTTGGGTGGAGGCGCATTCATCGCTTTCAGCAATGTTCAGGGAGAGATGGACAGAATTACCACTGAACTGGATACAGCCCAAACCGACCTCGACAGCACTCGTCGTGATTTGGCCAAAGCCAAAACAGCCCAGGATAAGGCGGAGCAAGAAAATATGATCGCTCAAGGCCAAGCTGAAACCGCAATGGAGAACTTCCGCACTGCGCAGCGACAACTTGTACAGCAACGACAACGTGCCGATCAGCACGAAGCCGCCGCGAAAAAGTTCGAGGCCGATTTGATTCAAGCAAACGCGTTCAGTGAGGGTTGGCGACAATTTCAACTTGCCAATGGCACACAGGATCAGATTAGGGAAAAACTAAACGCATACAGAGATGTCAGCAACCAACGTGCCCAGTTTCTTGCCGAGAACGGCATTCTGCTCAGCCAAATCGAGAAGCAGGGGGTTGAATTGGCCCGTTACACCGGTGCCCCCGTGAAGGTCGCCCTTCCGCGAACCCTTCAGGGCGAGGTCACTGCCGTGGATGCACAATTCGATTTTGTGGTGCTGAACATCGGGGAAAGCCAGGGTGCCCGCGAACACGGCGAACTGCTCGTGAGCCGAGGCGAAAAACTCATTGGCAAACTCCGCATTCTCGATGTCAAAAAGGATCACAGCATCGCCAACATCCTCCCGGGTTGGAAACAGGAGGAAATCCAGACGGGCGACCTCGTCATCGTCGGGAACTAACCCGGCACTTTTATATGCGTTCATTGACCAGGGTCATCCTCTCCTTCTTCGCGATTATCTTCGCGGTCCTGGGCTTGGGTTTGACCACGGGATGCATCGGGCCGGACACTGAAAATAAGTCCGCCCGCCCCTGGAACACTCCCCGCCCTTGGGAGCACGGTATTCCGGGCAGTATCTCGGAACGCCGCTAATTTCACGAAAAAGATCGTTCCCTCGCCGGGCTTTTGCCCGGTTTTTTTGTTTTCCCCAACAACCCAACTTGTGGTATAAATCGAGTCTGATTAAATAAGCGAGCCGCGTTCGGTTCGCACCAACAGGCATTATGAGACTGGATAAACTGACCGTAAAATCACAGGAAGCGCTGCAGGCGGCGCAGGAACTCGCCCATCAACACTCGCACCAGGAGGTTGACGGCGAGCACCTCTCCCTTTCCCTAGCGAGGCAACAGGACGGCATCATCCCCACCCTGCTCCAACGCGTCGGGGTGGACCTGGCCAAGCTTCAAGCTGACCTCGATACCGAGCTCGGCCGCCGCGCCAAGGTCGAGGGTACCAGTACGTCCGACCTTTATCTTAGTAGCGAACTCAAGCAGGCGCTCGACGCAGCACATGCCGAGGCGACGCAGCTGGGCGACGAGTACGTCAGCACCGAGCACTTGCTGCTTGGTCTGCTGGCCAAGGGTGGCCCGGCGCTTGGCCGCGTATTCGACAATCACAACCTCCGGCGCGATGGCCTGCTTGATGCGCTTGGCCAAGTGCGCGGCAACCAGCGTGTCACCGACCCCAATCCGGAGGACAAGTTCCAGGCGCTGGAAAAATACGGCCGCGACCTCACCGCCCTAGCCAGGCAGGGTAAAATCGATCCCATCATCGGGCGAGACGAGGAAATCCGCCGCGTGATGCAGGTGCTCAGCCGCCGCACGAAGAACAACCCTGTGCTCATCGGCGAGCCGGGCGTTGGCAAGACCGCCATCGCCGAGGGTCTGGCCCGGCGCATCGTTAGTGGCGACGTCCCGGAGTCGCTCAACAACAAGACATTGATCGCGATGGATCTCAGCGCGATGATCGCCGGCGCAAAGTACCGCGGCGAATTTGAGGATCGCCTCAAGGCCTTCATCAAGGAGATCACAGCCAGTGACGGTCAGATCATTTTGTTCATCGACGAACTGCACACACTCGTCGGTGCCGGAGCCGCCGAAGGCGCGACCGATGCCGCCAACATGCTCAAGCCGCAACTCGCCCGCGGTGAACTACGCTGCATCGGCGCAACCACACTCGACGAGTACCGCAAACACATCGAGAAAGACCCCGCCCTCGAGCGCCGTTTCCAACCGGTTAAAGTAGACGAGCCGACCGTCGAAGCCTCCATCGCCATTTTGCGCGGACTAAAGGAACGCTACGAGGTGCACCACGGCATCCGCATCCAGGACACCGCGCTTGTGTCCGCCGCCACCCTCTCCCACCGGTACATCACCGACCGCTTCCTGCCTGACAAGGCGATCGACCTCATCGACGAGGCGGCGGCTCGACTGCGGATGGAACTCGACTCGATGCCGACCGAGATCGACCAACTCGAGCGACAGATCATGCAGTTCGAGATCGAGCGCACGGCATTGAAGAAGGAGAAGGACGCCGCCAGCAAGAAGCGCCTGGTCAAACTCGAGGAAACCCTGGCCAAGCTGAAGGAGGAAACCAACACATTAAAAACAAGCTGGCAGGACGAGAAGGCATCCATCAACGCCGCCAGCATCGTCAACAGCCAACTCGAGGAGGCGCACCGCGAACAGGAAAAAGCCGAACGCGACGGCGACCTCAACCAAGCGGCGCAAATTCGATACGAGACGATCCCCGGCCTCGAGAAGAAACTAGCCGAGATGCAAGAGTCGTTGAAGCAGTCAGGGCAAACCAAGCGGCTGTTGCAGGAGGAAGTCACCGATGAAAACATCGCCGAGGTCGTCGCTGCGTGGACCGGCATTCCCGTGGCCAAGATGCTCGAGGGTGAACGCCAAAAACTCGTCCACATGGAGGAGCGTATCGGTGAACGAGTCGTCGGCCAGGCCGAGGCCATCCAAGCCGTCGCCGATTCAGTGCGCCGTGCCCGGAGCGGTTTGCAGGATCCGAACCAGCCGGTCGGCTCTTTCATTTTTATGGGCCCGACCGGCGTCGGTAAGACCGAGCTGGCCCGCGCGTTGGCTGAGTTTTTGTTCGATGACGAGTCGGCGCTGGTGCGTATCGACATGAGCGAATACATGGAGAAACACACCGTTGCGCGGCTCATCGGCGCGCCGCCGGGCTACGTCGGCCACGAGGAGGGCGGCCAACTCAGCGAGACTGTCCGCCGCAAGCCGTACAGCGTGGTGCTCTTCGACGAAATCGAGAAGGCGCACCCAGACGTCTTCAATGTCTTCCTCCAGGTGCTCGACGACGGCCGCCTCACCGACGGTCAGGGACGCACGGTCGATTTCCGCAACACCATCGTTATCATGACTAGTAACATCGGCTCGCACATCATCCAGGAATATTTTCTCGACGGTAAAACAAGCGGTACCGACCGGCTGGACATGGAGCAAAAAGTCGAGGCTGAGTTGAAGGCACACTTCCGACCGGAATTCCTCAACCGCATCGACGACACGATCGTGTTTCACAGCCTTGACGAGGAGCAACTGGCGGTGATCATCGACATCCAGTTGAGGGAGGTGGCCAGGCGGCTCGAAACGCAGCAACTCACGTTTGAGGTCAACAACGAGGCCAGGCAGCACTTGGCACGGGAAGGCTACGATCCGCAGTTCGGCGCACGGCCGCTCAAGCGCACCGTGCAGGAGCAGTTGCTCAACCCGCTGGCCGCGCGACTGCTTGACGAAGAGTTCAAGCCGGGCGACCACATTCGCGTGCGCCTGGCAAACGACGAACTGGCCTTCGAAGCGTAAGCCGATCTCAGCCCGCTTGTTTGGCCAAGCGCTTGACCGGACCGATGTGGAGGCCGATGAATTGATCGAGATAAACGGCCAAGCGGCGAAGCTGCTCCTCGCTCGGCCGCAGCTTGGCCAAGCTGTCCCAGTCGGTTGTGGCCATTGTTGCGGCAACGGCGCGTGTGCCATCGTCGAGCTTGGCCTTGGCCCAATCCGGCTCCTGCCCCTGGGCGGCGAGAAGCTTCACTTCAAACACGCCGAGCCAAAACTCCCCCGCTCCCCCGGTGTTGAGCCGAGTCACCAGTTCCAGCAACAAGCTGAACTCGGCCCGAAGCGGCGTCTGCTCCTCGGTGCACCGCGCAAGCAGCCTGGTCGCCCGGGCGAGGCAGTCGAGCAGGTTCACGTCGGTACGGAGATTGGGGAACGGCTCTTTCAGCACGACCTCGCAAAGCGTGTGCAGGTCGGAACGCCGACTGCGGCGGAAGCTAAACTCCGCCAGATGAAACAGGTCGAGCTTGCCCCGGAACGCCGACCTAGGCCGGCGCGCCCCCTTGGCCACGGTGCCGATACGGCCAGCCTCGGGGCTAAGCCAATGGACGACAAGACTGGTTTCCGTCAAAGGAAAAAGCCGCAGGACCAGGCCGGTGGCACGCTCATCCATCAGCCAGCATTCTTGCCGCCTCGGCCTTGAACGCCGCCTGCACGCCGCCCGCGTTTTCTGGCGCCACGGCACCGAGGCTAACAATGTATTTGATGCCATCCGCGACCGACATATCTAGCTTGATCACCTTGCTCTGCGGCAATACCAGCAGAAAACCGGTGGTCGGGTTTGGCGTGGTGGGCACGAAAATACTGATGATACTCTCACCCTCGTCAGTGCGAACCTGCTCGGCCGTCATGAACCCGATCGAGTACAGCCCCTTGCGCGGAAACTCGACCATTACAACCTGCTGAAAATTGGATTTTTTATCGGAGGCGAACGCCTGGTTGACCTGCTTGACCGTACCGTAAATTTTGCCGAGAAGCGGAACATTGAGCAGCACATAGTCCATGAGTTGAACCAATTTTTTACCGACATAATAACGCGTCAGAAATCCAAGCAAGCCGGTCAGCACGATAGCCTCAAAAATGGCCACTACTCCCCAATACCAGACCAGTTCATCCCCATTTTTAAAACTGTCCGCATCAATCCCGGGAATGTATTTGAAAGGAAAGAGAAGAATTTTGGAAACATTTCCAGCCTTTTCGAACAGCCAAAGCGCAACGATGATCGAGATGATCACCGGTAGAACAACGGCAAGGCCGGTGAAAAAATTGCGGCGGGCGCGCCCTAACCTAGTTTTCTGCTGCTTGCTCATCTGCCAACCGTTTTAGTCGCTCTCGCCAACTGACTCAAGGGAAAGCGCTTTGACGCTAACTTTATCAGGTGGTTCTCCTTCCGCTTCATAATTCGACGCAGCTCCGGCCTTGAGTCGTCGTACCCTCGAAGATGCAATATCCCATGGATCAAGTAACGCGCCAGCTCATTTTCCCATGAGGTTTTGAATTTCTGCGCAAACTCTTCCGCGACTGCCGGACAGATGAAAATATCACCGAGGATCGGCCCTGGCCTGGGCACACCACCCGACTTTCCGTAGTCGAAGGTGATCACGTCAGTCGCCCCCACGTGCCGTAGATATTCCCAGTTGACCTTGGTCATCTCGTCCGGGCCGACGAGGTAAACCCCAAGCTCATGCGCTCCCGGCTCGACCACTTGGCCTGGCTCGGTCTCTGCCAACACCCACTTGGCCAAGCGGCGCAACAGCCATGGATCGGCAGGATGGGTCTTTTGGCGGCTACGGATGGTCAGTGGCATCGGCAGGTTCGGCTTGGCTAGGCACTGGTGTCACTCCCCACCTTTACGGAAGTCATCGTACGCCTGAACGATCCGCTGGACGAGCGGATGACGGACTACGTCACGCTTTTCGAAGTTGCAAATGGCAATCCCCTCGATCTCGGCCAAAGCCTTTTTTGCCTCGACGATGCCGGAGGTCTTGTTTGGCGGTAGGTCGATCTGTGTCGGGTCGCCGGTGATGACCGCCTTGGAGTTAAAGCCCAGCCGCGTTAGGAACATCAGCATCTGCTCGGCAGTGGAATTCTGCGCCTCGTCGAGAATAATGAAGGCGTTGTTGAGCGTACGGCCGCGCATGTAGGCCAGCGGCGCGATCTCGATCATGCCGCGATCCATATGTTTCTGCACCTCCTCCATCGGCAGCAGGTCCTGCAATGCGTCGTGCAGCGGCCGCAGGTACGGCGCCAGTTTCTCGTAAAGGTCGCCCGGCAGGAAACCAAGCGCCTCACCTGCCTCAACCGCCGGTCGAGTGAGAATGATACGCGACACCTTTTCCTCCTTAAGCGCAATGACGGCCAGGGTCATCGCGAGGAACGTCTTGCCGGTGCCGGCCGGCCCCATGCCGATGGTGATATCGTGATTCTGGATCGCCTCAATGTAGTGCTTCTGCCCGAGCGTCTTGGGGTTAACCGGCGGCTTACGAGCGGAGGTTTGCAGTGTGACCGAGTAAAGTCCATTTAACGCCTCCGGACCGTTGCTCGCCACGGTGTTCACCGCATAGCTAAAGTCACGGTTGCGGATCGCGACACCGGCCTTGACCGCGCTCTCGAGCGACTGGAACAACCCGGTCGCCCTCGCGACGTCATCCTCCCCGCCGTCGAGCTTGATCCAGCCGTCGCGGCTGGTCGCCTTGACGCCGAAACGCGCCTCGAGCATCTGGAGGTTCTTCGGGTTGTTGTTGAAAAGCTGCTGGGCGATCCGGGCGTTGTCGTAGTGCAGCGTGGAAGTCATCGTGTCAGAGCGAACAAATCAGGATTGGAGGCACGAGTCAAACCAAGTGTGCGAAACGGTTGTTCCTGGCTAGGCGAGCGACGATTTGCTTAATCTTCTGTGACTCGGACTGGTGGGCGACCATGGTGGCATCGTCGGTCTGCACGACGACCATGTCACTGATGCCAACGATGGCAATCGGCCCGCGTTTTCGTGTCCGGGCGTCGAAGACCACGTTGTTCGCGGAGTCGATTTGTACGAGGTCGCCGACGGCGCAATTGCCCGCCGCATCCGGCTTGAGGTGCCGCGCCAAGGCCGGCCACGAGCCGAGGTCGTCCCAGCCGAACACGCCGTCGGCACAGACAATGTTTTGCGCGTTCTCCATGATGGCATAATCCACCGATATTTTTTCCAGCTTGGGATAGTCCCTGGCCAAGGCTGCATTGAGCTTGGCCAAGCCGCGGATGCCACGCCATTGCTCAGCCGCGGCGGATAACATGGGCTGCTGTCGAAGCAACTCTGCGGCAATGGTCTCGTGCGACCAGATAAACATCCCAGCGTTCCAACGGTAGCGGCCACTCTTGAGGTAGCGCTTGGCCATGGCGAGATTCGGCTTTTCTACAAATTTTTTCGCGGCAAAAAAAGTGGACTTGAGTGACTTGGTCGAGGCCTTGGCCAGCTTGTTGCCAACCTGAATATAGCCGTAGCCGGTGGCCGGCTCGTGCGGCTCGATGCCGATGGTGACGAGCGCCGACTCGCGCTTGGCCAGGATCATCGAGTCGATCAGCACGCGGCGAAACTTGACCTCGTCCGGAATGACATGGTCGGCCGGCAACACAGCCATCACGCCGTTCGCGGACCGGGCGCCGACCAGCGCCGCACCCAGTGCCACCGCGGCACAGGTGTCGCGACCGCACGGCTCGCCGATGATGTTACGCCTGGGCAACTCGGGTAATTGCCTGCGCACGGCGGCGGCCTGCACGGCATTGGTGATGATGAAAATATTCTCGATCGGCACAACCGGCTTCACGCGGTCGACCGTCTGCTGCAGAAATGACCGATCTCCCAACAGGGTGATCAATTGTTTCGGCTTACGCTCGCGGCTGACCGGCCAAAAACGTTCGCCGCGGCCGCCGGCCATGATGATAATGTAGCGATCTTTGCGTTGCATTGACAGGTTAAATCAGCGGATGCCGTTGATAAGGTTCGCCGTGAACGACTTGACGGTCTGCACGAGATCGGCGGCGCGGCCTTTGTCGGCGATTTGATTGACGATCGCGCTGCCGACCACGATCGCCTCGGCGTTTTTCGCGACCTCGGCGGCCTGTTCCGGGTTCGAGATGCCAAAGCCGACGGCGATCGGGATGTCGGTGTGCTCACGGATAATCCTGGTCATCGGCCCGATCGTGTCCGAGACGGTTTGCTGCATGCCGGTGACACCCTCACGCGACACATAATAAATGAAACCTTTGCCACGCTTGACGATCAGTTCCACCCGATCCGGCGGTGTGGTTGGCGCGACGAGATAAATCGGACACAGGCCGGCAGCGGCCATCAGCGACTCGTAGTTTCCCGACTCCTCCGGCGGGAGATCGAGCACGAGCAACCCATCGACTCCCGCGACGGCGGCGGCCTGCACGAACTCGGCGAGTCCGTGCTTGTGCAGCAGGTTGAAATAGACGTAGAGGACGATCGGGATACCGGACGACACGCGGATTCGCGAAATGGTCTCCAGCACTTTGCCCGGTGTGGTGTCAGAATCGAGCCCTCTCTGCGCTGCCAGTTGGTTGACCAAGCCATCGGCTAACGGATCGCTGAACGGCACGCCGAGTTCCAGCACATCCACCCCAATCTCGTCGAACGCCAGTGCCAGATCGTGCGTCACGTCGAGGTCGGGGTCTCCCGCGCCAATGTATACCACAAATCCTTTTTGGCCCTCCTCTTTCAGGCGTTGAAACCGTTCTTCGATGCGGTTCATGCGCGGGCAGCATGCCAAGCGATAGCGGCAGAGGCAAGAAACGCACTCGGCCAGGCGGTTCAAAACGAATTACGGAATAGCCTTGGCCAAGCACAGGCCGTATAACGCGCCCGTGCCTGACGAACCGCAACCGACAGCCACCCACGCCACCGACCTGCTCCGGCGCAGCCTGGCCAACGGTCGGCTTGGCCATGCGTATTTGTTCGCCGGAGGCACGATCGAGTCGCTCGAGGCCCACGCAACCGCGCTGGCGAGGACGCTCAACTGCCAGTCGCCGCCAGCGACCGGCGAAACAGGCATCCCACTCGAGCCCTGCGGCGACTGCATCTCATGCCGCAAGGTGGATTCGGGCAACTTCCCCGACCTCGACTTCATCCGCCCGGAGAAAAAATCACGCATCATCAGCATTGAGCAAATCCGCAACCTCACGCGTAAAGTATCCCTCAAGCCAACCGAGGGACGTTACAAGGTGGCGATCATTACCGGCGCAGATCGCATGCCTGGCCCCACGTTTAACGCCTTCCTCAAGACATTGGAGGAACCGCCAGAGCGAACAATCTTCATTCTGTTGAGCGTACGCCCGGATCAACTCGGGGAGACAGTCCGCTCCCGGTGCATGAGGGTGAATTTCGGGGGAAAGGCCGACGTGCAACTTGAATGCAACGATGCGGCCTGGCTGAAGTCGTTCGTCGGGATGACCGCCGAGACCGACGCAGGACTCATGGGGCGCTATCGGCTTCTCGGCAACCTGATGGAACACTTGGCGGCCAAACACGAAACCATTGAGGAAATTCAGGAGGAAGCGTCACCGCTGAACCAGCACAACGATATCGAGCCGGCGCTCCGGGAGAAATTAAAAGAGGAACTCAATGCTGCAATTGAGGCGGAGTACCGACGACAACGCGGGCAGTTTCTTGCCGGGCTCCAGTGGTGGCTACGCGATGTGTGGTTGGCAGCGCTTCGGCAGAGCCGGGAACTGTTGCATTTTCAGGAATGGGCCGACACTTCGGAGGCCATCGGCCAAAGACTGACCCCCGGGCAGGCGCTCGAGAACCTGCAATCGATCGAGGCCACCCAGCGCCTGCTCGAGACGACCAATGTGCAGGAGGCACTCGCACTCGAAGTCGGGTTGCTTAAACTCAAACTCTGACAGCGCCCAATGTTCGCCGACACCCCAGAACAAAAGGATCGTGTCTTTTTGATCCTCACCGGTGTTTGGTTGTTCACCGCCCTGTTCCTGTTCGGCAACCCGGTTATTCTCGATTATTTGCATTCGCCCAAGAGTATCGGTTTCTCCGCCAACTTGCTGGATTTGCCGGCTCAGAACAACTCCAACGTCCGGCCGTACCTTGGCATCCTCGCCGTGCTTGGCCTTGCGTGCGTACTGGGTTTTTCGCGCTTGACCAAGCCGAAGTTGCAGTTGCCATCGGGCGTGCCCAAGTGGCTTGCCTGGCTGCCAGTCGCCTGGTTGGGATGGCAACTGCTGTCATATAGCCAAACAGAAGACCATGCGATGTCGCTGGCGACGGTGATCCATTTTACTTCATGCTTGGCGGCGTTTTACCTGGGACTGTTTGTGCTGAGCCGAATGCGCCTGGCCAAGCTGGCGCTTTGGGGTGCAGCGCTTGGTTTAATTTTCAACCTCGTGGACGCCTGCGTCGAAAAGTTTGGCGGACTCGAGTTGACGCGTAACAACATCATCGAGAAACTCGAATCCAGAGAAATCGACCCGCCGAAAATTCGCATCCAAGCAGGCGGAGAAGGGAAAATCATCCCACTCGAAATCGAACAACAGATCGCCCAACTCCCGCCTGAGACTGCGGCCAAGATTCGGCAGCTTCCGATCGAGTTGGTCAAGCGCATGTACAGCACTCGCCTCTACGGGCACATGTTTTACCCAAATGCACTGGCCGGGGTAATCCTGCTCCTGCTACCGGTGTCGATCGCACTGCTTGTCGGCCAAGGGCGCTGGCATGCGCTCCGCATCTCGCTTGCAACTGGCTTGGGAGCGGTCGGCTTGGCCTGCCTTTACTGGTCCGGCTCGAAGGCGGGCTGGCTGATTGCACTGGTGCTGCTCGGTACCTGGTTTCTGTATTTGCCATTGTCGAGGAAACTGAAACTGGGTTTGGCCAGTGCGGCGATGGTGCTGGGCCTGACCGGGTTTGCCGTGAAGTACGCCGACTACTTTGACCGCGGAGCGACGAGTGTCGGGGCTCGGTTTGGCTACTGGGGTGCCGCTGTGCAGTCAGCGACTGAGAAACCCCTGCTGGGCACTGGTCCAGGAACGTTTCAGCTTGCGTACAAGCGGCATCGCACACCGGACGCGGAACCGACACGGCTCACACACAATGACTACCTGCAGCAGGCGAGCGACTCCGGGTGGCCGGGGTTTGCCCTTTACGCGGCGTTCATCGGTGGTGCGGGATGGGTGCTGGCCAGGCGGCGTCTGGACGATCCGCTGCTGATCGCCGTGCAACTCGGCCTACTGGCCTGGCTACTGCAGGGGTTCGTCGAGTTCGGGCTGTACATCCCGGCGCTCGCCTGGCCGGCCTGGCTGATGCTGGGCTGGCTACTGGCGTTGCCGACAAATCGGTTCGACAAAAGCACGGTAACTGAATAATAATCCTCCCGGATGTGAAGGTATTATTCCTCAACGGCCCCAACCTAAACCTGCTGGGCCAGCGCGAACCGGAGATTTACGGCAGCATGACGCTGACGGATATCGAGGACATGGTTCGTGAACACGCCGACCGGCACAATGTCGAGGTCGTGTTTCACCAATCCAACCACGAGGGCGAACTAGTGACACAAGTGCAACAGTCAGCCGGTGACTACGACTATGTGATCCTGAACGCGGCGGCGTATACCCACACGAGCATCGCGCTCAAGGATGCCATTGTCGGCTCCGGTGTAAGTGCCATCGAGATTCACCTCACCAACGTCCACGCCCGCGAGGCCTACCGGCGAAAGTCAATGATTGCCCAGGCCTGCATCGGCAGCATCAACGGCTTCGGCGCCTCCTCCTACATCCTCGGCCTCGAGGCAGCGATCCTGCACAACAAGGCCAAACACTGATTTTCCATGCGCAGATTCCTGACGACAACCCTTTCAAATTGGCTTGGCCTGGTTTTGTTGCTCGGCTCGGCCGCCGGTTGCGTAAACAAACAACGAATGACCGAGCCGATCCGTAGTGTCGGCGAACAGTTGCTGCTCAGCAACTCCATCGACCGGGCACTCTCGGAACTAGACTTGGAGGCTATCGGCCGTCTGAAGGGTTTCAAGGTTTACCTTTCGACAGTTTACTTGCAGACGCTCGACCAAGAGTACCTCATAGGCTCGCTCCGCGACCTGCTTCTTTCCAGCGGCGTGTTGGTGGTTGATGACATCGCCCAGGCGGAGATGATTGTCGAGATACGAAGTGGCGCCAATTCGCTGGATTCGGCAGCGGTCACCGCCGGTATCGCCGAGGATCAGGCACTCCCTAATCCAGTCACCGGTGCCCCAATTGCCCTGCCCGAGTTGGCCTTCTTCAAGAAGCAAAACATCGTCTCTTTGACCAAGGTCGCCCTAGTGGCCTACCATGCCGACTCTCGGGAACATGTTTTTTCCTCCGGCACATTGCTCGGAGGTGCCTACGAACGGCATTACCAGTTCCTCGGTCTCATTCGACTGCGCTTCACAGACGTGCCCGAGTTGCGTGCAATTAAACAGCTAAAACGGCGCTATCGCTGACTCCAATCGGCCAATCACCTGGCCAAACGACCCGCACGCAACAAAAAAACCCATTGACGGTTGGGCGAACGTAGTTACCATGCCTGCCCCGATTTCCGGGTAACAACCTTACTAAATCTAAATTTTGATATGGCAGTAAAAGTGGCAATCAATGGATTCGGCCGAATCGGCCGGTTGGCTTACCGTGCGATGGTGGAACAGGGCCTCGTCGGCAACGCGATCGACGTGGTGGCCGTGGGCGACATCGTCCCGGCGGACAACCTCGCCTACCTGGTGAAATACGACTCCACACAAGGCTCGTTCCCTGGCGAGGTAACTCACCAAGGAGACGACACTCTAATCGTCAACGGTGATGAAATGAAAGTCGTCAGCGCCCGCGAACCCAGCGGCCTGCCTTGGAAGGAACTCGGCGTGGATGTTGTGATTGAATCCACCGGTCTGTTTACCCAGGGCGAGAAAGCCAAGGGCCATATCGAGGCAGGCGCCAAGAAGGTCATCATCTCCGCACCGGCCAAGGGCGAAGATCTGACTGTCGTTATGGGCGTCAACGACGACCTGTACGACGCAGCAAACCACCACATCGTCTCCAACGCCTCCTGCACCACCAACTGTCTCGCGCCGGTCGTGCATGTGCTGCTCAAGGAAGGTTTTGGCATCGCCGAGGGCCTGATGACAACCATACACGCCTACACCGCCACGCAGAAGACCGTGGACGGCCCAAGCCGTAAAGCATGGCGTGACGGCCGCGCCGCCGCCACCAACATCATCCCGGCCAGCACCGGCGCCGCCAAGGCAGTGAGCCTCGTTTGTCCGGAGGTAAAGGGCAAGTTGAGCGGCATGGCGTTCCGCGTCCCGACCCCGACGAGTTCTGTGGTGGACCTGACCTTCAAGACAGAAAAGAGCACCAGCTACGACAAAATCTCCGCCGCGATGAAGAATGCCAGCGAAACTTACCTGAAAAACATTCTCGGTTACACCGAAGATGCCGTGGTCAGCACCGACTTCATCCACTGCGCCGACTCGAGCATTTACGACCAGGGCGCCGGCATGGAGTTGAACGAGAACTTCTTCAAGCTGGTGAGTTGGTACGACAACGAGTGGGGCTACTCCAACCGCGTCGGGGACCTGCTCAAGTTGATGATCGAAAAGGGCCTTTAAGCCATAGAGCGTGCGAGGGCGCTATGATCCATTCCGCAGGCTTGGATCAATGTCAAAGCGATCGAGATTCATCACCTTGTCCCACGCAGCCACGAAGTCGCGCACAAATGCCTGTTGCGAGTCGTCACATGCGTAGACTTCCGCGATAGCTCGAAGCTGGGAATTCGAACCAAAGACGAGATCGACAGCGGTTCCCATCCACTTGAGCTCGTCCGTTCCCTGATCGCGCCCCTCGAACACGTGCTCGCACTTGGGGGACTTCTTCCACTCCGTGTTCATGCCAAGCAAGGTCACGAAGAAATCATTGGTCAAGGTCTCGGGTCGCTTGGTGAAGACTCCAAGTTCGGACTGCCCGACATTTGCATTCAAGACGCGCAGGCCGCCGACAAGCACCGTCATCTCGGGAGCGGAAAGCGTCAGCATCTGCGCCCGATCCACCAGCAGTTCCTCCGCCGGTCGCTTATGTCCGTTTCGAAGGTAGTTACGGAATCCGTCTGCTGTCGGTTCGAGAACGGCAAACGAATCCACATCGGTTTGCTCCTGCAACGCGTCCGTGCGCCCCGGCGAGAAAGGAACCTGCAAATCATGCCCGGCATTCTTCGCAGCTCCTTCGACGGCCGCGCAACCGCCCAGAACGATCACATCAGCGAGTGAGACCATTTTGCCGTCAGACTGCGAGCTGTTGAAGTCATTCTGGATCTGCTCCAGGTTCTTCAGCACCTTCCCCAGTTCAGCTGGATTGTTGACTTCCCAGTCCTTCTGCGGAGCAAGACGGATGCGTGCACCGTTTGCTCCCCCACGTTTGTCGGTACCGCGGAAGGTGGCGGCCGACGCCCATGCGGTCGAGACCAGTTGGGAAATGGACAGTCCTGATGCGAGGATCTTGCCCTTGAGATTCGCGATGTCTTGCTCCCCGATCAATTCATGACCGACATCTGGAACAGGGTCTTGCCATAACTGCGGCTCCGCAGGAACCAACGGGCCGAGACAACGCGAGCGGGGCCCCATGTCGCGGTGCGTCAGTTTATACCACGCCTTGGCAAAGGCGTCCGCGAACTCGTCGGGATTTTCGTGGAATCGCTTCGAGATCGGCGCATAGATCGGATCCATCTTCAATGAAAGGTCCGTTGTGAACATCATGGGAGCATGCTTCTTCGAGGGATCGTGAGCATCTGGCACTGTGTCTTGCGCCGATGTATCCTCGGGAGTCCACTGCGCCGCGCCGCCCGGGCCCTTCACCAGCTTCCACTCATAGCCGAACAGGTTGTCGAAAAAGTTGTTGTCCCACTTCACCGGGTCGGTGGTCCATGCCCCCTCCAATCCGCTGGTGATCGTATCGCCGGCTTTGCCACTGCCAAAAGTGTTCTTCCAGCCGAGTCCTTGCTCCTCAAGGCTGGCACCCTCCGGTTCGGGACCGACATATTTGTCCGCATCGGCAGCACCATGGGCTTTACCGAACGTATGACCGCCGGCAATCAGTGCAACCGTTTCCTCGTCATTCATCGCCATGCGACCGAACGTCTCTCGAATGTCTTTGGCTGCAGCGACCGGATCTGGGTTACCGTTCGGCCCCTGCGGATTGACGTAGATTAGGCCCATCTGAACGGCGCCGAGTGGATTATCAAGGTCCCTGTCACCGCTGTAGCGCTCGTCTCCGAGCCACGTGTCCTCAGGTCCCCAATAAATGTCCTCTTCAGGCTCCCAGACGTCCTCACGCCCGCCGGCGAAACCGAGGGTCTTTAATCCCATCGACTCTAGGGCGCAGTTACCGGTAAGGACCATCAGGTCGGCCCACGAAATTTTCCGACCGTACTTCTGCTTAATCGGCCAGAGCAACCGGCGCGCCTTGTCGAGGTTCACATTGTCGGGCCAACTGTTGAGAGGCGCAAAGCGGAGTGTGCCGGAGCTTGCACCGCCACGGCCATCGCCGATCCGGTACGTACCTGCGCTGTGCCACGCCATCCGAATGAAGAGCGGTCCATAGTGGCCATAGTCGGCCGGCCACCAGTCCTGCGACGTTGTCATCACCGCTTCGATGTCCTTTTTCAGGGCATCCAGGTCGAGTTTCTTGAACTCCTCGGCGTAGTTGAACTCCTTGCCCATTGGATCTGACATGGGAGGGTTCTGGTGGAGAATCTTCAGGTTCAATTGATTTGGCCACCAATGTTGATTCGCCGTGGCCCCTACCGCCGTGTGTCTGTGAGATCCGCCCAATACTGGGCACTTGCTTTCAGTCGTCATATCTTCTCTCTAATTGTTTATGAAAAATAACCATTTAAAACGAATTAACCTACTCCAAATTGTTGGACCACTGTGAATTAGAAAATCCAGGTTCCACGGTGGGACTGTTTTTTTCAGGATGAAGCGTAGCGGAGTCCTGCAGAACAAAGCTGCTCTTCCAAGCATTGTGCCCTCGGCGATAGTTGTTAGTCAAGACGATACGATTCATCACTTACATCACCAATGTTGCTACGAAACGATGCTTCGCTGGATTCTGCCTGACAATCCCTGACCACGACTGATTTCGGTTTCAATCATGAAGTGTTACAGTCAACGGTATCAATGCAAAGGCCTCGTTCTTGTCGCCGTGAATGTCGCGGACACCTTTCATGCGTGACGTGACACTACTGACAAGAGCTACTCTCTAGAGCGAGGCAATGATTGCCAATGTCAAACTGGGCCTTCAAAGGTTAAATCCTGATAAAATTTAACCTAAAGTGACTCAAATAGCGTCGCCTTGTTTATTGGCTCAAGAACGACAAAACACTATCAACCGCTTCAGCCACGCTCAATCGGTCTGTATTCAGTTCAACCTCGGGCGATACCGGTGGTTCGTAGGGCGAAGAGATGCCGGTAAAATCTGCTATTTCACCCCTAATGGCACGGGCATAGAGCCCCTTGGTATCTCGCTTCTCGCATACTTGCAGAGGCGCATTGACGTACACTTCAATGAAACAGCTCTCGAGCATCGCATCTCTAACTCGATCTCTGTCTACCCGAAATGGCGAAATGAAGGCTACTATCACGCACAGGCCCGAGTTGGCCATGATACGAGCGACTTCACCAATGCGCCGAATATTCTCAGTTCGATCCTTGGATGAAAAACCCAAGTCCTGACACAAACCTGTACGAATAATGTCGCCGTCAAGGACAAATACCTGACGGCCAGCATCAAACAACTTTCGCTCCAAAGCCATGGCAATGGTACTTTTTCCTGAACCGCTCAAGCCTGTCAGCCATATGACCTGACCAAGGTGACCGTTTCGCTTATTGCGCTCAGCGAGTGAAACTTTGCTACTGACTTGTGTTAAATTACTCACGAACTGTGATCAGCATCTGACATTGTTTTTGGGCGTGTCAACAGGAAAGACTTTAAATCGAAAAGTCGGTGTACTCAGGTCGATAAAGCTGGGATGGAGGCCGAAGCATTCCGGCAGCGACAGTGGCATTGGTTTCTGGGTCAACGAGAACAAAAGAACCGGTGAGTCGGTTGGTCGTGTAGCCATCAAAGACCAGCGGCTTGGCTGTGCGCAGGCTGACCTCACCAATATCGTTCAAGGCCAACTGATCCGGCTCGGGTTCCGTTTCGTAAGTGTTAATATTAACGCGACTGTCCAAGCTCCCGACCATGGCCTGCACGGTTTGTGCACCGTGTTTTAGATAATATTTCCGGTTACGCTTCAGTGGCCGCGAATCCATCCAACACAGCTGTGCTGAGAGATCTGCACAATAGCCAGGCAATGGGTCAAGACCCACGATCGTATCACCCCGGCTGACATCGATATCATCCTCAAGTAGAAGCGTGACGGACTGCGGTGAAAAGGCCTCTTCCAGTGTCCCATCGTAAGTCCAGATTTCCCTGATTTTGCTCTTAAGGCCGCTCGGTAAAATTAGCACTTCTTGGCCGATTTTCACAATGCCACCAGTAATCTGACCGGAAAAACCACGAAAATCGTGCAAAGTTTTATCTTTCGGGTTGTTTGGACGGTTTACCCACTGAACAGGAAAACGAAAAGCATTTAGATTCCAATCACTAGCGTTGTGCACGGATTCCAGGTGGCCAAGCAGCGTCGTTCCTTCATACCACGGCGAATGCCGGGAGGGAGTGACAACATTGTCCCCCTCCAATGCACTAATCGGTATAAACTTCACATCCTTGAACATATCCAGCTTGGGAAGAAAACCCTCAATTTCAGCGCGAATATTGCGATAGCAATCCTCGCTCCAACCTACGAGGTCCATTTTATTGATTGCAAATAGGATGTGCGGAATACCCAACAGCGCAGAGAGATAGCTGTGCCTACGCGTCTGCTCAATGACACCATTTCGTGCATCCACGAGCACGACGGAAAGATGTGCCGTGCTCGCGCCAGTGACCATATTGCGCGTGTACTGCTCATGGCCCGGCGTATCGGCAACTATGAACTTCCGCTTGGGCGTAGCAAAGTACCGGTAGGCCACATCGATTGTAATTCCCTGCTCCCGTTCAGCACGAAGGCCATCGGTAAGGTTGGCCAGATTCACCTTTCCACCGCCGGTAATGTCGGCCGATCGCTCCAACGCATCCATCTGGTCCTCCATGATTGACTTGGAATCATACAGCAAACGGCCAATGAGCGTAGACTTGCCATCGTCGACAGAGCCGCAAGTATTGAAGCGCAGTAGATCAACTGGATGTTGGGATTGATTCACGGGAATTGATTAAAAATATCCGACCTTCTTGCGATCTTCCATCGCAGCCTCGCTGGCTTTGTCGTCTGCACGAGAACCCCTCTCGGTCACACGCGCGGCAGCAATCTCCGCAATGATGTCATCAATATTATTTGCCGGGCTTTCAACCATACCCGTACTGATCATGTCAGCGATCGTGCGTACCCTGCAGATCATCATGCGACGCTCCTCCTTCCCTGTCGGGCGCGCATTGGCGTATGGATCGGGTTTGTTGTTTTCGGAATGTGGGGGTGGTACCGGTAACCATTGAGCGCCACGATGAAAACATTCCCTCTCGTGACTAAAATAAATCCCCGGTACAGCTAAATTCTCCTTCTTGATATACTCCCACACATCCATCTCCGTCCAATTTGATAACGGGAAAACACGCATATTTTCACCTGAATTTAGGCGCGCATTGTAGAGATTCCATATTTCCGGTCGCTGATTCTTTGGATCCCATTGCCCAAATGCATCGCGAAAACTAAAGAAACGTTCCTTTGCTCGGGCCTTTTCCTCATCCCTTCGCGCGCCACCGATACAGCAATCGAACTGAAACTCTTCAATGGCACCAAGCAACACAGGGATTTGCATCTGGTTACGACTGACTTGACCAGGAGTGGACACCGCAGCCCCACTTTCTATCGCTTCGTCGACAGTACGAACAATCAGTCTGGCACCAAGTTCCTCCGCACGATAATCACGAAACTTAATCAACTCTGGAAACTCATGACCCGTCTCGACATTAAGAAATGGCATCGGAATTTCGGATGGTCGAAAAGCCTTCTCAGCGAGTCGCAGAATGCAGATGGAATCTTTGCCGCCGGAAAATAGGATTGCCGGTCGTTCAAACTCTGCGGCGACCTCACGCAACACATGAATTGCCTCGGCTTCGAGATACTCAAGATGGTCAAGGTGATAGGAACTCATTTTTCCGCAATCGCCTCCCCACCCCAACTGGCGTGTAGTCCACACTCACGTTTCTCGTCTCCCTTCGCAGGGTCAAAGTAATCCCACTCGTTGGGCAGATTGTGTTCCTTAAGATAGGCCTCCATATCATCATCACTCCAATGAAACACCGGGCTAACTTTTATCGAATTGAAATTTTCATCGGAGCTTACAATGTCCAATCCGGCACGATTTGGATTCTGCACTTTGCGCAGGGCGGTAATCCAAACTGTGGGAGCCAACTCTTTCATGCCACGCTGAAAAGGCTCCAGTTTCATAATTGTGCTAAAGGCCTTAATTGCTTCCTCGTTTTCCCTGGTCGGTTCAGGCATGCCACCATGCAAGGCTTCATAATGAGCCGCGGTGAACTTGGGAAGATAGGCCTTAATGTTTAGTTTAAGCAGCGACTTCAACTCCTCGGCATGAGTGTAGGTGGCGGCACGGTTGTAGCCGTGGTCAACCCACAGGACAGGGATATCAGGCTGCTCCTCATTGGCTAGATGCAGAATTACCGCCTCATATGGGCGAAAGTTGGTAGAAACAATTGCCCGCCCATTAGCCTTTGTAATGGCCCACCTAACCACCTCAAGCGGCGATTTGTCGCGTAGCGCCTCGTTAGCTTGGATAATATCTTCCGGTGTCATGGCTGATAGGAGTTTGAGTTATTAGTCTTCCTAGGTTGCATCTCACACTAACCAAAACATTCGCCCAAATACGACTCCTAGGTAGAATACCTTTTTGAACGGTTTCAGCGTTGTAACAGTAGATTTCAATAAAATTACCTAAACCCGATAGGCTTGGTTGAGATTATGCTAATTCGCTCTTATGTCAAAGGTTTTTAGTAATTTTTTTAGCTGAATATGGCGTAGTTCGCTCAGTATTTCTGTACCATTTCAGCAGTTTCGGTGCCGGAAAGGATCATTTCGACTGTTCGCTCGACGGCACCTTCATTGCTTTGAACCACTTTTTGTGCCGCCTGGCCAAGCGCCTCCCGCTTGGCTTTATCACTGAGCAGATCGTCGATCGCCGACTCAAGAGCGGCCTCGTCTTGAACTTGAATCGCCGCGTCCTGAGATAAAAACTTGGCGGTAATTTCCTCGAAATTTTCCATGTGCGGGCCAACCACGATCGCCTTGGCCAAGCCGGCCGGTTCGATCGGGTTTTGGCCGCCCTGTGTCGCCAGACTTTTGCCGATGAACACGACGGCGGCTTCCTCGTAAAAGTACTTCAACTCTCCTGTGGTATTGACGAGCAGACAGTCCAAACTCCCTCGTTCCCGACGAGATGTGTTGCCGCCGATCTCGTTGCGATAAACAAAACGGACACCCAGCCCGGACAGGGCTTCGCCCACTTCACGCCCACGCTCGGCATGGCGCGGCACCAACACTAGAAACAGGTTGGGATGTTTCTTGCGCAGTCGCTTGGCCACACGGGCCAGGATTTCCTCCTCGCCGTTATGCGTGCTGCCACCGACGAGTAACGGCGCGCCCTCGGGGACGCCCAGGCTTTGCAGTAAGTTGGGGACGTCCAAAAGCCGATCCCGGCTGATCCCTGTTCCATCAAACTTGCAACTGCCAAACACGCGAACCACCTTGTTGTTGCAGCCGAGTTCCACCAGCCGCTTGGCATCGGGTTCGCTCTGGGCCCCCACGCCGGTGAACCCGGCAAAAAACCTGCGGAACAAAAAGCGAAACCGGCAATACCCTCGGTGCGACTTCCCGGAGATGCGGGTGTTCACCAGAAAGTGCGGGATCCGCCGAGCCTGCAGCCCCCAGAGGAAATTTGGCCATATCTCGGCCTCAACAAGCACCACCGCCCTGGGCCGGATGGTGGCTAGGGCACGCCGAACAAATCCACGACGGTCGATCGGGTAGTAAATCCTACTCACCTCTACGGGGAGTTTTTTTCGTAACTCGTTCATCGCCGTGGAGGTGGTTGTGGAGACGACCAGCTTGATGTTGGGCAGTCGCGGCTGGAGAACCTTGATCAACTGCACACAGATGTTCGCCTCGCCAACACTGACCGCATGCAGCCAGATGACATCCCGGTTGCTGATGGCTTGCTTGAACTCGGTGGAATAACGGCCCAACCGCTCCCCAAAACCCCGCCGCCAGCCCCCTCGGCGTCTCATTCGCAAAAAATAATATGGCGCTGAAAGGATAAAACAGGCCTCAAATAGAATGTTATAAATAAATTGCACCCAGCAGCTTGTGATTCCACGCCTCTCTTCCCTCCAGCTAGAACAGCGCACACAATGCCAAGGGGCAAACTTAAATGCAATTTTTTGAAACTTGGCGAGGTTTGTTGCGTATTAACAACGGTTTGGCAATCGGAAAGAGGCTGGTGAGCTCTGTAAAGGTAAGGATTGAACGCACTTAAGTTTCTCTTTAGCATTTCCGACCTCTATTTTTTATGAAAAATATCATTATCATCGCACTACTGGTGTTGGTCGTTGGCTATATCGGTTACGAAAAATGGCAAGATGGCCAGAATGCCAATAATCAGGGTCAAGCGAAACTTAAAAACCGCAAGACCTCTGCGGTTATTAAGACAAGGGATATCAACTTCTCTGTAACCGTGGCGGGTGAAATAAGTCCTGCTGAAAAAGTGAGCGTTCGCCCGGAGGTTCATGGAAAGATTGCCGAACTGCCCGTCGACATCTCTGACAGAGTGGCCAAGGGAGAACTGTTGTTTAGACTGGATGACAAGGACCTTAAAATAGAAATTGATACCCGTAAAAAACAAATCGACAGCGCCAATCTCCAACTTGAACAGTCCAAGAGTGAATACGAACGTTCAAAAAAACTGTTTAATGACAGTCTTATATCTGAGGAGGCCTACCAAAATATCAGAACCAGATACGAGGTGGCTCAAATTTCACGTGACCGTGCCCAGAACGATTTTGACCTCTCTCAGGAGAAACTCTCGAAGACCAGCGTTCTAGCCCCTTTTGACTGCACGGTTCTGTCCCGACCTGTATCGATTGGCCAGGCGGTTTCCGGCACGGGCGGTCAAAGTAGCGGCACCGAAGTGATGGAGATTGCAGATTTGAAAAACCTGATCATCTTATCCCATGTCAATCAGGCCGATGTCTCGCGCATGGGCAAAAATCAGCAGGTGAAGATTGAAATTGAAGCGGTGGCAGACCTGATTATAGATGGCATTGTTGAAAGAATTGCCCCGCAGGCAACAATTAGAAGTGGCATCAAGGGTTTTTCAACCCGTATCAGATTGCTGAACGCTGACCCATCCATCATTCCAGGCATGACAGCGACCATCAACATTCCTGTCGCCAATTCCAAGGATGTCGTGGCAGCACCACTGGCTTCCATTTTCACGGAAAGGAACGATGTCGAACAACGAACCGAAACCTATGCTTACGTCAAGCAGGAGGAAAAAAAATATGTTAAACAGATGGTTGATGTGGGCGTTAACGACCTTGACTTCGTTGAAGTATTGAAGGGGCTAAGTGTCGATGATGAGGTTTCCTTGGAAAAGCCAGATGACGAACTGATCGGGGAAACCGTCACCCTTACCGGAGAAACCAAGGCCAAGGAGGAAGAGAAGGTTGACCCCATGGTTGCCAAATACGATACAGACGGCGACGGCGAATTAAGTCGAGAGGAGAGAACAGCGGCATTCACGAAAATGTCAGATGAAGAAAGGACAAAAATGATTGATAAAATGCGTGAACGTTTTGGAGGCCGTGGGCCTGGTGGTGGAGGCGGCAAAGGTCGAGGGCCAGGTGGCGGCAGTAAAAGGCGTCCCTAATATTTCAGTGCGGAAACCAAATTAGAGGATTTTTCATGCCCCTTCTGGAACTCAGGGACATCCACAAAACGTATCATCTAGGTGGCGAAACCATTCGTGCTCTGGATGGAGTATCTCTAGATATAGATTCTGGTGAATTTATCTCCATTATTGGGCCATCTGGCAGCGGTAAATCCACATTGATGCATATCCTGGGATGTTTAGACACGCCCACTTCTGGAACCATTAACCTCGATGGGATGATGATTCATGATGCCTCTGCACGCCAGTTGGCTGCCATTCGAAACAAGAAGATTGGGTTTGTTTTTCAGTTTTTCAATCTTTTGCCCAAGTTGACCGTTCGTCAAAACGTGGAACTGCCGATGATTTACAGTGGACTCAGCGGCAAAGAACGCCGAGAGAGAGCGATGAATTCATTGAGTTCGGTCAATATGGAGGATCGCAGCAAGCATCGCCCCTCCCAGTTGTCCGGAGGACAACAGCAACGTGCAGCCATCGCCCGGGCTTTGGTGAATGACCCTCGAATCATCTTTGCCGACGAACCAACTGGAAACCTTGACTCAAACACCGGCGTGTTGATCCTTGAGATGTTTGATAAACTGCACCAGGAGGGGCGAACTGTCATGCTCGTAACGCATGATCCTGAAATTGCGGCGGTCACGCCGCGCCGGATCGAGATTCGTGATGGAAAGATTGCCAACGAAATTGACCCGAAACTGGCCGGAGAAGTCCCAAAGTTCGACCAGTTCAAAGACGTTAAATCTAAAAAACTGACATGACTTCATGAATTTGGGTTCGATCATCGAAAGTGGATTCAAGGAAATCTGGGCACACTGGTTCCGGTCGCTGCTCACAATGTTCGGGATTATCCTGGGTGTGGCCAGCCTGGTGACCATGTCCTCCTTTGTTAAAGGAAAGGAAAACCTACTTAAGGATTCCCTGGCCGAATCCGGAGGACTGGAACGAATCGTTGTGGATGACAACGATGATCTGCCTGATTACCAAAAACATCTTGAAGACGAAGCTAATGGAATGACATTAAAAGATGTTTACGCCTTACAAAAAAATGCACCACTAGTTTATAACGTCACCCCCGTGATTGAAAAAAGAAGCTACCGTGGATCGCTTCGTGTCAGCAGAAAAGGCAAAAGAGTCCGCTACGCATCAGTAAAGGGAACCTGGCCAAGTCTGCTGGAAATTGAAGAGCACGAACTGGAACACGGACGCGTTTTCTCGGACATGGATGATCTGCTAGCCAATCCCGTCTGCATCATTGGAACCCAAATTCGAAATGATCTTTTTGGGGAATACGACAACCAGGGGGAGGAAATCATTCCCATTGGTGAGAAAATCATGATCAATTATATTCCATTCAAGATCATAGGAATGTTCAAGCAATACATGAGCGAGGAGGATCGAAAAAAGAAAGAAGAAGCCCGCGCCGCTGGTCAAACGGTGGCACGACGTGATTTTAGAGCAGCTTACATGTCCGGCGACCGCCAATCTGGCACAGCGATGAGAATTTACAGCATGAAGAATTCAACCGTTATGATTCCCATCAATACATTGGTTTCGAAGCTTGATTCAGATTATGACAGGGGAAGCAACATGGACCGTTCCTTGTCCAAGGTGGCAATGAATATTTACGACGTATCGACGCTCGAAAAATCACTGCAACAGGTTCGCAATGTTCTGATGCAAACCCACAAAGGGTTGGAGGACTTTGAGTTTGAAACGCAGGAGGGTTTCGCTGGCGACATTAACCTATCGATCCAAAATGAACGAATCAGCGGGATGTTCATAGCGGGCATCTGCCTACTGGTTGGCGGCATTGGTATTATAAACATCATGCTTTCCAGTATCTCAGAACGCGTCCGGGAAATTGGCATCCGAAAATCTATAGGAGCGACAAATATGGATGTTTTTCTGCAGATTTTGACGGAGAGTATTGTCATTGCCGTTGCTGGCGGGTTGGCTGGGATAATGCTCTCTCCAATTCTGGTCAACACACTGGCAAGTTTTGCCGACGGCACCACCCCCCCTGTAATGACGGCCTTTGCAATGGCAGTCGCATTCGGCTTCAGTGTGATCACCGGTAGTCTGGCCGGTCTTTTCCCTGCCATCAAGGCAGCGAAACTCGATCCTATCCAGGCATTACGCTACGATTAATCCAATCGGAGGATGATCTTTTTAAACACACTCATGATTGGACTGAGGGAAATCGGATCCCACTGGTTTCGCTCCACGTTGACAATCCTAGGGGTGGTGCTCGGGATCGTCAGCCTGGTGACCATGTCCGCAATTGTAAAGGGAATGGAGAATGCGATGAAGGAACAAATGGTCGTTTACGGCGGAGCGGATAAGATCAACATCGATGAGGATGAGCCACCCAGTTACCAGGAACACAAACAAGATTACTCCCCGGGCATCACCGTCCAGGATGCCTATGCACTAAAGAAAAATGCCACGCTGCTTCAATGCATTTCTCCAGAGATGCGCTGGTCATATGGGCGCGCAAGCTACCAGGACAAACGGACCTATCTTTCCTCTTTTGTGGGTGTCTGGCCGGATATTATGGACATGGAAGGTTATGAAATTGAGCATGGCCGTTTTTTCAGTTCCTATGAGGATCATATTGCAAAGAATGTTTGCGTAATCGGAGCCGATATTCGCGATCGATTATTCGGACCCACTAATCCGGATGGCACACCACTTGACCCGGTTGGTAAAAAGATCAATATCAACTATATACCGTTCCAGATTGTCGGTATGTACAAAAAACTGGAAAGTGAAGCAGACCGCAAAAAACGGGAATACCAGTTACAGCAACAACAATCCCGCGGCGGCCCAGCCCGCGGCAGATCGTCTGGTCGCTATTCCAACCGCGACCGTTTTTGGCATAGAAACAACGTTGCACATATTCCATTGAATACAATGTGGATGAAGTTTCGTATGGCAACCTCCAGTGCTTCCGGTTCCATTAAGGGTAGGTTTTCCACCAGCGGATCCTCAGAACCCGAAGTCTTTGCCCCAGATCCCAAACTCAGTGATTTCGATGTTAAAGCACTAAATGTGGATGTTCTGGACAAGGCCATGGGGCAAATTCGAAATGTAATGGTTCGCTCCCATAATGGAATTGAAGATTTCTCATTTCGGACACAGGAAAGTGTATTAACCAATATCAATAAACGCTTGAACAGCGCCCAAATTATCAGGGGCATTATTGCCGCATTAAGCCTGATAGTAGGAGGGATAGGCATCATGAACATCATGCTTGCCAGCATCAATGAACGCATTCGGGAAATCGGCACATTCAAGGCCATGGGCGCTACGGGGTCTGTCGTGTTTCTACAGATTATTATGGAAAGTCTCTCCTTGGCCCTCCTCGGTGGATTGTTTGGTATCCCAGCTTCATATGGTTCAGTTTGGCTGCTGACCCAAATGGTCCCCACAGAGAATACTCCCCAAATAACCGCCGAAGTGCTCGCCATTGGCATCGCTTTCAGTGGTTGCGTTGGTCTCATGGCTGGACTTTTCCCCGCCTTCAAGGCCTCTAGACTGGATCCTATTGAAGCTCTCCGATACGAGTAGCGGCCATTTCACAGGGAAATCTTTCACTGTGTTTTAAGATGCTGCCTCGCCACCCGCTGCAGCCGTCTAATGACTTATTTTAACCTGTTCATCCTCGGCTTTCGGGAAGTCTACACGCACTGGTTTCGATCAGTGCTAACCATGCTCGGGGTTATTCTTGGCGTAGCCAGTGTGGTAACCATGTCCGCCATCGTGGAAGGACTCGAAAAAAGCATGCGGGACAATATTATTATTTATGGTGGCCTGAACAAAGTACTCATTCGCGATAGCGATCCGCCAGACTATCAGGAGCACATTGCCGACACTTCACCTGGCAAGACACTCAATGACGTCTATGCGCTCAAACGAGGGACTACACTGCTTTCTCATGTTTCCCCGGAGATGGGGCACCGTGCCCGCATCACATACCAACGGCGTAGCTGCTATCCTTCCGAGTTCATCGGGGCCTGGCCGGTCGTGCTGGAAATGAATCGACATACTCTTCAGTACGGACGGTTTTTTAACGAACTGGACGAGCGAGGCGCAAAATCGGTTTGCGTTATCGGCGCCCACATCCGCAACCGACTGTTCGGAGATCCGAATTTAACCGATCAAGAGATCAATCCGGTGGGCAAAATCATCCAGATTAACCGGCAGCCGTTCACCGTGATCGGAATGTTCACCGAGTATATGACCGATGCCGAGCGGAAACGAAGGGAACTCGAGAGACAGAAACGCAAAGACCAGACCGGACCCAAGCGTCATACCGGATACCGTTCCCGTCGAGACGGCTTTTATCACAAAAATAATGTGGTTTATATCCCGATCAACACCATGTGGATGAGATTCAAAGTCTCCAGTGGAACCGATGATACCCCAGAACCCAACTTGACAGATATCGATATCAAGGTGGCGGACTTGAACCACATGGAGAAAGCTCTGGATCAGGCTCGTAATATCCTCCTGCATACTCACAAAGGAGTTGAGGATTTTGAATTCTCCACTTATGCCAGTCGCATTGCCAGTGCTGAGAAACGCATAAAAAGTGCAAACCTGATTGGGCTCATTATCTCAGCGTTGAGCCTATTCGTTGGTGGTATCGGGATCATGAACATCATGCTTGCCAGCATCAACGAACGAATCCGTGAGATCGGCACTTTCAAAGCCCTAGGAGCTACTAACCTCTCTATTTTTTTTCAAATTATGATGGAAAGTTCTACTCTTGCCATTATGGGTGGATTGGCAGGCCTACCCACTTCGTTCGGATCGATTTGGCTGCTCACTCAATTGATTCCTCAGCAGAACGTGCCCATCATCACATCGGCAGCCCTGTTAATAGGACTCACATTCAGTGTCCTTACGGGGATGATTGCTGGTTTGTTCCCAGCTTACAAAGCTTCCCAATTGAATCCTATTGAGGCGCTTCGGTACGAGTAGGCGTGCGCTTGGCGCAGCTGCTCCAATCCGCATTAGCCTTACATTCGGATGAACTTCTAAGGCTTTCTTGCCTTATTAATCCCGCTTACGCTTGGACTTCCTGTCATCGTCATCTCGGTCCCGGTCATCTCGGTCCCGGTCATCTCGGTCCCGGTCATCTCGGTCCCGGTCATCTCGGTGGCGATCACCGTCGTGATCATGGTCATGACCAAACAATGCGTCAGAGGTCGACGACACCGCTTTTTCGGGAATGTCTATCGTAGCGTTAAATGCCTTGCGGGTGGACTCGAACGGGTGAAACGGAGCCCCAATGACGTAACCGGTCATCCGGAAGGGATACTTGATCACTTTACCTGTAAGACTCTCTTGATCCCGATGATGACTATGGTGTCCGCAGCCGACAGTGACCAACGCAGCCACCATAATGAATAGAATGGATTGAGTTTTTATTTTCATTAGTTAATACGACATCCAGAGGTTTATCATTATACAGAACTGACCGGGCGGTGCTACACCATGCCCGCGGCCGTGTCAACGACGCAGCCTTGTGAAATGACTGCCTAGCTTCCATCATTGGCCAAGCAGTGAGCGACCACGCCAACATTCACCCGGCCATCAAGCCTGCCCAGCTTCAGCGGCTCTATCAGGTCAGCAAGGTCATCCACTCGGTCCTCGACCAACAGAAGGCGCTCGAGTTGATCGTGCGCGAGGCGGTTGGCCTCGTCAACGCCACCACCGGCTCGGTCGTGCTCATCAACCCCACTGACAGGTTGCTTGAAATACAGGCCGCGCACGGGCTGTCGGAGGGCTCCTCGCGCCTCAAGCTGCGCATGGGCGAGGGCATCACCGGCTGGGTGGCCCAGCACGGTAAACCGGCTCTCGTGCCCGACGTTCGTAAAGACGCCCGCTACGTCAAGGTGCACAATCACACCCTCTCGGAGTTGGCGATCCCTCTCGAGGTCAACGGTTCCGTTTGCGGCGTGATCAACGTGGATTCCGACCAGCTAAACGCCTTTTCCGAGACCGACCAGGCGCTGCTGAGCGAATTGGCCAGCCAGGCGGCCATTGTCATTCACAACGCCTTCCTCTACGAGCGATCGCGCATTCGGGCCAACCTATTCGAATCGCTCATCACCGTTGGCCAGGCGATCAACTCCGCTGTTGATCTTGATGACGCCCTGGCCGCTATTACCCGCGAGGCATGTAGCCTGATGAGCGCCCGAACCAGCGCGCTGCAACTCCTCGACAACAGCGGTGACCGGTTGACCCTCGTGGCCTCGCATGGTGCCGGTGAGGCCTACCTAAACAAGCCGGATGTCGTGGTGTCCGATAGCTTCCTAGGCTCGGTGGTGCACCGTATGAGACCGCTGCAGATCGAGAACATCCAAACCTCCAATACCTACCAGCAGCAGAACATGGCGCAGGAGGAGGGACTCGTCGCCCTGCTGAGTGTACCGCTGGTTTTCGGTGGAAGTGCCATTGGCACGCTGAATATTTACAAGGCTGACGCCTATGTATTCTCCAACGACGAGATTCGGATTGCCATGGCACTGGCCGAGTTGTCTGCCATCGCGATTGAAAAGGCGCGACTGTTAGAGCACATCGTCGAGTCGGAGGAACATCTGCGGCAAAACGAAAAACTCTCCGCGCTGGGACTGCTCGCCGGCGAGGTGGCGCACGAGATCCGCAACCCGCTCACTGTCCTCAAGATGCTTTACCACTCGCTTGGCCTTGAGTTTCCGGCGGACGATCCTCGCGCAGAGGACGTGCGGATCATGGGCGAAAAAATGGATCACTTAAATACAATCGTCGAGCAGATCCTCACCTTCGCGCGCAACGCCGAACCACAACTACAGCCCACCGACGTCAACAAGCTTATTGACGATCTGCGCCTGCTTGTTCGTCGAAAAATCGCGCAGCAAAATGTTAAGTTGGAAGCGCGCTTTGAGAAGACTCTGCCGCAGGTTCGTGCCGATGCGCCGCAACTGAGCCAGGTTTTTTTAAACCTCACCCTCAACGCGCTCGAGGCCATGCCAGATGGCGGTCGCCTGACGATCGAGACACGGGCGATCCGTCTACCAAGGTCAGCACCGACGCCGACGCACGTCCGGATCGAGTTCACCGATACGGGATATGGGATGGATACCGCAACACGCGAACGCGCCTTCACCTCGCTGCTAAACACCGGCAAACCAGGAGGCACCGGTCTCGGCCTGGCCATCGTCGGCCGCATCATCGAGTCCCACAGAGGCCGTATCAAGATCAAGCCAAGCGACGGTGGCACTACCTTCAGCATCCTTCTGCCAGTGGCCGGTTAGACGCACGCTTGGCCAGACGCTAGCTTTGGTTAAGCAACAAAAAGCCCGTCCAGTTGTGGACGAGCTTTTGAGTTGAAAGGGTGCCCTAGAACTGGCCTAGGCGAAGCGGGTTTTACCCGGGATGGGGATGGCATAACGGCCGTCCTCGTCCGGCAGAGTCGGCGGAGCCGCTTCCCAACCGAGGACTTCAGGCATTGTGTTTTCGTTGGAGTTCAACGCATCCTCAGCCGTGATCATTTTGCCAGAATAGGTAGCCATACGACCCATCACGGCGGTCAGCGTGCTGTGTGCGCCATAAAATGCCTCGTTGTAAGGCTTGTTGTTGCGGATAGCGTCGAACAGGTCATCGTGTTCCTGCTGGTATGGGTTTTTGCCACCGCCCGGAAAGCGCCACGTTTGCTTCCCGTCATTATCGGCCAACGCATGAGGGCCGCTCACGCTCGCCCGGCCCTTGGTCCCCTGCACGTGCTCAGAAACGCTGTTCCAGCAGCCACGGATGTGGCGGCACTGGCTGAACATATAGCTACCGTCGCCATATTTGTACTCGACGGCGTGATGGTCAAAAATTTCACCATGGTCGATACCTGTACGAACCTCGCGACCGCCCATTCCCTGGCAACTCGCCGGATGAGTGCCCTTGACCCAGTTGATAACGTCGAGATTGTGGATGTGCTGTTCATCGATGTGGTCGCCGCATAGCCAGACGAAGTAGTACCAGTTGCGCATCTGGTATTCCATCTCGGTGAGTTTACGTCCGGCCCTCTGCTCGAAGCTCTTGCGGTCGCGCACCCAGACGCCGCCGCCGTTCCAATAAGCACGCGCGGAGACGATATCACCGATGGCACCGTCCTGTATGCGTTTGATGACTTCCTGATAACCAAGCTGATGGTGGCGCTGGAGACCAACGCCTACCTTGAGATTTTTCTTGTTTGCCTCCCGCGCAGCAGCCAGCACCTGGCGAACGCCCTGCCCATCGACGGCAACCGGCTTCTCCATGAATACGTGCTTGCCCTGTTTGATTGCCTCGGCAAAATGAATCGGCCGAAAGCCTGGAGGCGTCGCCAAGACGACCACGTCGGCCATGCTAATGGCCTTCTTGTAAGCGTCGAAACCGATGAACTTGTTTTCCTCCTTCACGTCCGCTTTCAAGCCGTGATTTTTTTTAAGACCATTGAGACTGCCATCCATGCGGTCTTTAAAGGCATCGGCCATGGCCACGAGCTTGACGTCGCCAGCGGTACTGAGTGCCTGATTAGCGGCACCGGACCCCCGGCCGCCGCAACCGACCAGCGCCATCTTGACGGTGTCACTAGCCTGGGCAAACGCGCCGCGCTCGACGGAAAGGCTGCCCAATGCCGCTGCACTGCCGACGATCGTTGAACTGGACTTTAGGAAACCACGACGATCCAGCCGTGAGTCGTTTTTTTGAGTGTTTTTGCTTTGTTTCATTAGACGATATTAGTTTCAAAAGTGTATAGGAACCGGCGGCACTCTAGTCTGGCTCGCCCTCTGTTGTCCAATACTTATGCATATCCTGCGCCGAAGGAACGATCAGCGGTCGAATCACGCGAAACCCGAGAAATTGGGCGTCAGTGTGATACCAGATACTCTTAGGCAACTGCGGATCCTGAAATTTCCAAGCGGCCGAGGACGCGATCCTGGCGGCGCTTCGCAAGCCCTCCGGCTTGTCCATCCATGAGCCACCCCTAGCAACGCGAGGGTACAACGACTTACCGTACTCGAAGGGATTGGAAACGGTATCCTTGAACGTCGTGTAAATATCCGGAACGAACTGGTCGAGGGTCCACTCGGACACGTTGCCGTGCATATCGTGCAGGCCCCAAGCGTTGGGTTTTTTCGTGCCGACCTTCTGGTACTTGAAGTCGCTGTTGCCATCGTGCCATGCATACTCATCGATCAATGCTGGATCGTCACCGAAACTGTACCTTGTGGTGGTGCCGGCGCGGCAGGCATATTCCCACTCGGCCTCGGTCGGCAGGCGGTAGTAGTGGCCGGTCCTGGCGGTGAGCCATTTGCAATAGGTGTTGGCTGCATGCTGGGTCATGCTGATGGCCGGGAATCCTTCTGTGCCCATCCCGAAGCTCATCTCGACATACGGCGTGGTCGGGCGCGCCACGGCATCGGAGACGGCGTCGAGTTCGGGCTTGTAACCTCGAATTTTCATCACCATTTTTTCCTCCTCCTCGTAGATAAACAACGTGTAGGCGTTCCACGTGGTCTCGGTCTTGGCCATCCAAAACGGCGCGATCTTCACCTTGTGCTGTGGTCCCTCGGTCTCCTTTCTACCAGGTTCACCGGCGGGACTGCCCATCAAGAATTCGCCGCTTGGGATCGGGATCATTTCAAACTTGATACCGGTTCCGCTAATCTCCTCCTCGAACGGCTTCATGGTCGGCTCGAGTTGGTCGATAAGTTTTTCGATCGCCTTATTGCGAATATCGACAACCACCTTTGGCGCCGTGGCGAGGCTCTCATCGACCTTAGGTTGTTCGCCAGTATCGCGGCGGGTCGGCTCGAGTTTCAGCCCCTCCGGCCAGGAGGCACCCTGCACGATCCAGTCACGCAACAGGTCGAGTTGCTCCTGTGGCAGCGGGCCGCCCTTGTTGGATGGCGGCATCAGGTCATCATCGTCAGCTGGCAGCGTCACGGTCTGGTATAACGTGCTGTTTTCGAGATCAAACGGCACCACCGCCGCGCCGTATTCGCCGGCCTCGAAGGCGTACTGTCGCTCGTCAAGGCGCAGGTCCCCCTTGTCGTGCCCATCGCGATGGCAACTAACGCAGGACGCCTCCAGGATCGGCTTGATATCCTTGACGAAGTCGATGCGGCGCACCTGCTGGATCACCAACCCCTCCGGCCACTTGGCCCCGGCGGCAATCCATTCCTTGAGCACGTTGGCCTGGTCTCTGGTGAGCGGATCACCCTTGGGCGGCATGATGTCGTCGTCATCCGGCGGCAGGATGGTAGTCGTATAGAGGGTGCTTTTTTGTGGATTGCCAGGAACGACGACCTTGCCGTACTCACTTCCTTCAAGCAGACCGGCATGGGTGTGCAGCTGCAGTTCGCCCTTGGGCTTTTTCTCGCCGTGACAACTCAGGCAGGCTGATGCTAGCACTGGCTGAACCTGCTTCTCAAACGACACCTCGGCCTTGGCCAAGCCGCCAAGCAAGGCCAGCGTGGCAACTGTCAGTAATAATCGGTTTACCTTGGTTTGCATCTCCAAAAGCCGGGTAATCTCCTTGCTAAAACAGCCATTGTCAATCGGCACGTTGCCCTTGATCAAACGTAGCCGGTTTGCAGCTTGTCACCCTGCAACTGGCCCCATAGATTGGCGGCTTGTCCCAATGGAAGATGCGGGTTCACGACGGAATGGCTTCACCTTGATCGAGTTGCTGGTCGTGATCGCGATCATCGCTATCCTCGCCTCACTGCTCCTGCCAGCGCTTGGCCGTGCAAAGGAGAAAAGTAAAGCCGCCCGATGCAGTAGCAACCTGCATCAGCACGCGCTCGCGTTCGCAATGTATGTCGATGATAACGAGGATTACTACCCTGCCTACTCACAGTGGGGAACACTGGGCGGCAAAAAGGGAGAGATGAGCCTGCACGGCGGTTTGGTTTCGCCTGAGAAACGGCCGCTAAACGCCTATGCGCCGTCGTTTGGCGTATTCCATTGTCCGGCCGACAAAGGCGACTCGCTGCACACCGACAAGTTCCCGAAAAGAATCCGGAGCTGCTACGACGGCTGGGGTAACAGCTATCTGACCGTGTGGTCGGTCGAAACGCTGCGCATCCAACACGTCACCGGCGACTCAAATCACGGGCTGCGCAGTTCCCGCCGCCCAATGAAAGCGTCCGAGATGAGTCGCAGCCCGTCGAACAAGCTGGTAACCGGCGACTGGCCATGGTGGGCGGACCGCAAGAAGACCCACCTCAGGAGTCAGTGGCACAACTACCACGACCAATATCGATTCAATGTCCTTTGGGGAGACGGTCACACCGAGTTTTTCGAATTCCCCAAGGAGGCGTATAACTGGAACTATACCGGGCCAAAGCCGGATCCCGGTTACAAGTGGTGGTAACCTTGGTCAGACGCTTGCCAATCGGGGTCAGATGAGCTCGTGGATTGGCTTGTGGCCGTCGGTGATATAGTGGGGCCGACCGGTGAGGTCCGGTAGAGTCGCCGTGTCGGTGTCGATGCCGACGTGATGGTACAGCGTAGCCAGCACCTCCATGAAATGTACCGGCCGCTCAGATGCCTCGCCTCCCAGACGATCGGTCGCGCCAATCACCTGCCCGTGCTTCATGCCGCCACCGGACAGCAGCGCGCATGAGACGCGCGGCCAGTGATCGCGGCCGCCATCCTTGTTGATTTTCGGCGTGCGGCCGAACTCGCCCCAAGCACAGACGGCCACGTCCTTGTCCAGACCGCGATCATGCAAATCCCGGATGAGCGCTGAAACCCCCTGATCGAACATCGGCATGTCACTGCGGGCATTGCCGTAGTTGTTGCCGTGCCAATCCCAAAAACTGAACGCCACCGTAACCACCCTCACGCCAGCCTCGACGAGCCGGCGGGCGACGAGGAATTGCTCTAGGATGCGCGGGGCCGCGTCACCGCGGATACCGGTGTCGCCCTTGCCGTACATCTCAATCGTGCGCTTGGGCTCGCGGGTGTGATCGAGCGCCTTAGCCAGGCGGCTTGAGGTCAGAATGCCAAACGCCTGCTGATTGAAAGAGTCCATCCCTTCCATCAAGCCGGCGGCGTCCACGTCGCGACGAAATTGGTCGAAGCTTTTCAATAGCCCCATCCGGTCCTTCAGCCGATCGAGGCTGATCCCCTTGAGAGTCATGTCCGCCTTGCCGTCGCCCTCGGGCCGGAACGACTTGTGTGCCACGCCGCAAAAACCGGGCGTGGCGGCGTTGTAAGGACTGTGTTTCATCCTTGGCTCTAGGCCGACGAACGGCGGTAACGCGGGATTGCGCGCACCCTGCAGCTTGGAGATCACCGCGCCAAATGTGGGCCAGCCTCCGGACGGTTTCTGTGAGTTGAGCGTGTGGCCGGTAAAGCAAATGTGATTGGAGTGCTCGTCACGCGCCCCGACAATGGACCGGATCGGCGTCGCACGGTGCATTTGCTTGGCGATCAGCGGCAGCATCTCGCTAATCTGGATGCCGGGCACGGTGGTGCGAATCGGCTTGAACTCCCCGCGAATTTCCCTCGGCGCATCCAACTTCAGGTCATACATGTCCTGATGAGGCGGGCCGCCGGGCAGGTAAATCATGATGATGGATTTTTCGCGCTTGCCGCCGCTCGAGGTCTCGGAAGCACGCAGCAACTCCGGCAACGCCAGTCCGCCCATGCCCAAGCCGCCAATCCTAAGGAAATTGCGCCGGCTAACGCCATCACAAAATCGCCCGGAAGAATTACCGTAGATACTCAGCATCGCTCCCTGCTTCCGGTGGCGGCATGTGTCATGGGCAGCCACCTCCGGTCCACGCGGATGTTGCCCTCTTGGTCAATCAATGCAACCCCATTTTCCCGCCCGCTTGGTCCTACCCACTTGGCGCTTTGGTCGTGCATCACCTGACCAATTCGCATAGCGTCCCCGGCCGCCGACAACGCGGTGGCCCTACAGTCGCCGTAACGGCCCAATGACCAACAATGTTAAATCAGTTTCAAAAACGATCTGCACGCCTGGCCCTGGCCGCCCTACTACTCTCCACAGCGCTTGGCCAAGCGCATGTAGGGGAACATCCCTCTGTTCACGACACGGTGGCCGGCATTATCGACCGTTTCAGCAAGACCATGTCGCTAAAGGAACTCAACGCGATGGATGCTTCCAAGGCCAAGTCGCTGCTAACGGAAAAGGAACTGCACATTTTGGCAACAGAACACATCACCTTCCGTGTCAACGTGCCGGTGAAAGTGATTATCATCCGCGAGACAGCCATGGGAGACAAACCATTCTGGCTGAAGGATAGCGGATTCACTCCGATGGGATTCAAAATCACCTTACAGGGTACAGAAGTGGATTTTTGGATGAAGGATTTCGAGGCCGGCCGAATCGGCCTCGGTGTCAACTCGCTCACCGGCGGTAACTCGCATTACATAGCGGCACTGATGCCGCTCAAGAAAGAGACAAAGCTGGAGGTCACCGAACTATATCCCGGCCAACTCCGCGTAGGCGCACTCAAGGACGGCCTTCAGCCATTCGTCGATCGTCCCGAGGCGATGCCGAAGCTCCCTGTGCTGCCCGGCGTGCTCTCCGGGCTGGCGGTGATCCGCACTCAAAACGAAAGCCGTGATGACGCCAAACTGATCAACCTGTTCCGCAATACAAATCACCCCGCCTTGGCCAAGCCGGACCAAGTCGTGCTTACGTGGAGCGGCGACCCGAAGACCACCCAATCCATCCAATGGCGCACCGGGCCAAGTGTCACCAAAGGCGAAGTGCAGTGGGTGAAAAAATCAGACTACAACCGATTCCAACCGGCCCAGCCCAAGCAGACGAAAGCCACGACGTTCAAGATGGAGAATGCTAACCTGCTGAACGATCCTGCCGTCCACCGACACACGGTCACCCTCACCGGCCTCGATCCGGGCACGGCCTACATTTACTCTGTCGGTGACGGCTCGGACGACGGCTGGTCGGAGTTGGCGGAGTTCACCACCGCGCCGGGCCGAACAGAGCCGTTCTCGTTTATGTACATGGGGGACGCACAAAACGGGCTTGAGCGCTGGGGCAGCCTAGTTCAAAGCGCCTACCGCCAGCGTCCCGACGTGGCATTTTGCATCATGGCCGGCGATCTAGTCGATCGCGGCAACGAGCGCGATGACTGGGACAGCTTTTTCCACAGTTCCCGGGGTGTCTACGACCACTGCCCCGTTGTCCCTGCCATCGGCAACCACGAAAACCAGGGCGGCCACCCTGGCATGTACCTCCAGATGTTCGACCTTCCGAAAAACGGCCCAGAAGGCATCGAGCCCGAAAGGGCGTACACCTTCCGCTATAGCAACGCCGAATTCTTCGTGCTCGATACCAACCTGACAATGGAAAGCCAAGCTGCCTGGCTGGAAAAAGCCCTCGCTGCCAGCACGGCGACGTGGAAGTTTGCCGTGTATCACCACCCCGCCTACTCCTCCAAGCCGGAGCGGGACAATCCCAGCATCCGCGAGCACTGGACGCCGTTATTCGACAAGTATCACCTCGACATGGCCCTGCAGGGGCACGACCACGCCTACCTCCGCACTTACCCGATAAAGGATCAAAAAAAAGTGGCCAGCACTGCTGAAGGCACCGTGTATATCGTTTCCGTCTCCGGCACAAAATACTACGAGCAGGACA
The DNA here is from genome assembly GCA_022451065.1 of Pedosphaera sp. Lineage (GTDB taxonomy): Bacteria > Verrucomicrobiota > Verrucomicrobiia > Limisphaerales > UBA1096 > UBA1096. Next base: position 37,756 of record JAKUOU010000023.1, read on the forward strand.
AGCGCGAATACACCGAGTTTGGCATGACCAATACCTCCACTTTCCAAGTACTCGATATCCAGATCAGCGGTAACCGCCTCGTGTATCGCTCCTACGACACTGATGGGAAACTGAGGGACAACCTCATCATCGAGAAGTAGCCAAAAGACTTGCGCCACTTGGCCAAGCGGAACAGCCTACCGCTGTTCATCCCAATGCAAACAGTACGGCAAAATCGGTCTGGCTTCACACTCATTGAATTACTGGTGGTGATCGCCATCATCGCGATCCTTGCCGGCATGTTGCTACCTGCATTGGCCAAGGCCAAAAGCAAGGCCACCGGCGCCAAGTGTTCCAGTAACCTGCGGCAGATGGGCATCGGGCTCATCGCGTTCTCGGATGACTTCGGACACTATCCAGTCGGCATCAACGGCAACCGCGGTTCCACGTGGATTTGGCCGTCGCAAATCCGCCAATACCTCGGTGGGGCCAGCGCCAAGAGCACCGAGCTTTTCAAATGCCCCTCGGCCCCCGACAAGGCCCAGTGGAAAGTGAAATTCAAGGGCAGCCAACCGGCCGAGGATGGCTATCTCAAGGGCGAGGTGCGACTCATCCCCGGCGGGAGCAGTTTCATGAGTTACGGCTATAACGTCTGGGGCGCCTGGGCGGGAATGATCCCAAACCAGGGCATGGGTGTCTACAAGGGGCACCCCGACTGGGGTGAAACCAAACCCAACCAAGTCAAGGTACCCAGCGAGATGATCGCGCTTGGTGACAGCAACTGGGATCTGACGCGCAAGGGGGACCGAGACTGGAGTGGCTTCATTGGCATGTACGAGGAACGCCAATGGCCGTTACCCCTCCACAGCGATCGGGCAGAAATTTTATTCGTCGATGGCCACGTCACAGCTGAAAGACGTATCGACCTCGCCGCTCAACGCAACAGGGATCAAGCCCGTAAAGACGCTGCAGCCAAGCGCTGGAACCTCGATAACACTCCGCACCACAATCGGCGCTAAAAAAAGAGAGCCACTAGGGCCCCCTTCAATTGAATTGATTCGGTGTCGGTTCAGGACAGTTCGTCACGAACCGTCTCGAGCAACTGCTTGGTTTTCTTGATGCCAGTGTAGGCATCGACCTTGCTGCCCTCGTACTCGATCCCAACGTAGCCGTGGTAACCGGCAGCGAGAACAATGTTCATCATCCGGCGATAGTCGGTCCGAACCTCATCGCCTTTTTCATCGAACTCGTGAGACTTGGCGCTGACCGCCTTGGCAAATGGCATCAACTCGGTCACTCCCTGATAACGGTCGTACCACTTGCCGTCGCCGACGTTGAAGTTCCCAAAGTCCGGCAAGGTTCCGCAGTTGGGCAGATTAACGATTTTCATCACGCCAGCGAGCCAGGCACCGTTAGACGACAGGCCCCCGTGGTTCTCCACGATCACGTTCAGGCCAAGCTTGGCTCCATACTCAGACAAGCTACGCAAGCCGTCGGCAGCCAACTTCTGTTTCTCCTCAAAACTGCCGTTACCGGTTGTGGCGGCGTTGACCCGGATGGAATGGCAACCGAGAAATTTGGCCGCGTCGACCCATTTATGATGGTTCAGCACCGCCTTATTACGCTCGGCAGTGTCCCCGTGACCAAGCGATCCTTCGCCATCGACCATGATCAACAGGCTCTTCACACCGTGATCGGCCGCGCGCGATTTCAATTGGCCAAGGTAGGATTCGTCGTTGGCCTTGTCCTTGAAGAACTGGTTCACATACTCGATAGCATCAAGATCGAACTCCTCCTTCGTTACCTTAGCAAAATCGAGTGCGTTTAGCTTCCCACCGAAGAACTGGCGGTTCAGCGACCACTGCGCCAACGAGATATCGTAAAGCGAATTACTGCTACCGCCAGCCAAGCTTTGGCAACCGACCGCCGCCGCCGCACCCATGGCACCAACGGCAAGCGAAGACTGCTTCACAAATTCACGTCGATTCATCTTTTTTATCATGATAGTTATTTAATTAAAATTATGCACTTTATTCTGTAGAAGCCTTCTCCTGTTTTACCTTATCCCAAAAAGCAAAGGCAAAAATAACAGCAACCACCAGCGCCATTAAACTTGGAAACATCCAGAAAGTTTTCCAGTTCGCCATAGCATCTTGAACAATTCCAGCTGTCGCTGTTGGTTTTTCTGTTAGAAACATTTTCCCGAAAGACTCCCAAAATCCAAAAGTCGGGGTCTCAATCGTAGCAGCAAGCGCATCGGAACTTTCTTGAACCGCGGCAAATTTGGCACCGGCAATTTTATAGCCAAAAAACATGCCCACACCCTGGGTAAAGAAAACCAAAAGTGACTGCGCCTGACTTCGAACCTCCTTTGGCGCCTTGTTGTCCGTGTACATAAAGCCGGTCACAAAGAAAAAATCATAACAAATACCGTGAAGCACCACTCCTAGCATAATCATCCAGACGACTTGATCCGGTGCACCCATGGCAAATAACGCATAGCGGGCAACCCATGCCAGCATTCCGATCAATATCATGATTTTCACGCCCAATTTCCGGAAGAAAAACGGGACAAGTAGCATAAAAAATATTTCAGACACTTGACCAAGTGCCATGGTGGAGGCCGGAGCCTGGAACCCTATTTGAGGAAGGTAAACTGAAGTATAAGCAAAGTAGTAGGCCAACGGAACACAGATCAAAGCAGAACAAATGATAAAGATTAAAAAGGGAATGCTCCCAAGCAGTTTAAATGCATCAAACATAAACAATGTCCCAACATCCACTGGCTTCCCCCTGCCAGGAGGAGGTGTTTTCGGCATGAAGAAACAAAGCACTCCCAATACAATTCCAGAAACTGCACCCAAGGTGAAAATCTTAGGGCTACTGGACATGCCTAGACCACCAACGACCAAACCGGCAACAATCCAACCAATCGTTCCCCAAACACGAAGTGCGGGAAATTTGTTTCGATCATCAATGTTTGCAAACGCAACTGTGTTACTGAGGGCGAGCGTCGGCATATAACACAACATGTGCGCCATAATAATCCAACTCAATGCATCTCCCTTGCCATTGGCAATAAGTTGCGGTGCCACAAACAGTAATAGACCGCCAACGACATGCAGCACGCCCATCGTTTTCTCACAATTGAAGAAGCGATCAGAAATCAACCCAAGAAATAACGGCGCAATGATCGCAGCAAGCGGAACAGCTGAATAAGCACCTCCTATGATATCACTCAGATTATTAGTTGATAAAGCCAATCCAAGTGTCGTAAACCACGTACCCCAGACAAAAAACTGGAGGAACATCATAATCGAAAGCTTGATACGGATGGATGAATTCATTTGTTAAGGGATTTGGGGTTATTGATTCGCTCGACCAAGCGGGTTGCAAGCTGCCAAACGGAACAAGGAGGACAATAGCCCTTGGCCAGGCGCTTGGTCAAGGGCACAAAAAAGGCGGGCCAAGTGGCCCGCCTGAAATGGTTTTGTTCGCCTAGTGACTTACTCTTCTGAGTCGTCGTTGGTGTCCGGCCCTTCCCCACCCTCTTCATCGTCGCTGAACTCGGCCTTGCGCTCCTCCATCGCAGCCTTGCGCGAGAGCTTGACGCGACCCTTGTCGTCCACGCCGATGCACTTGACCCAGATCTCGTCGCCGTCCTTGACGATATCCTCGGTCTTCTTGACGCGGAAGTTAGCCAACTCGCTGATGTGCACAAGACCGTCCTTGCCAGGCAACACCTCAACAAAACAGCCGAAGTCCTTGATGGAAACAACCTTGCCCCGGTAAAGCTTGCCAACCTCTACCTCGGCTGTGATGCCTTCGATGCAATCCTTGGCCACCTGCAATCCCTCGGCTGACATGGAGTATACCAAAACGCGGCCGTCGTCCTCGATGTTGATCTCGCAACCGGACTCCTCGACAATTCGCTTGATGTTCTTGCCGCCTGGGCCGATCAACTCGCCGATCTTCGAAGGGTCGATAGGGATGGTGACAATTCGCGGCGCGTAGGGGCTCATTTCTTCACGCTCCTTGGCCAGACAACCGCCCATGTTGGCGAGAATCTCGGTGCGGGCCGTCTTGGCCTTGGCGATGGCCTCCTCCATAATAGACTGTGGGATGCCGTGCAGCTTGAGGTCGAGTTGGAATCCGGTGATACCCTGGTCGGTTCCAGCGATTTTGCAGTCCATGTCGCAGAATGCGTCCTCCCACCCGATGATGTCTGTGAGCAGCTTGTACGCCTCGATCTCCTTGTTGTCGTTGGTGCGCGTGCAAAGGCCGATACTGATGCCGGCCACGGAACGCTTCAACGGGACACCTGCATCAAGCAGCGCCAATGTGCCGCTGCAGACGGCGGCCATCGACGTGGAACCGTTGGACTCCATAATCTCCGCGGTGATACGCACCGCATACGGGAAATCCTCGATGTTCGGGATGACCGGTGCAATGGAACGTTCGGCCAGTGCGCCATGACCAATCTCACGACGGCCAGGTCCCATGATGCGACCGGTTTCCCCGACGGAAAAGTTCGGGAAGTTGTAGTGCAACATGAACCGCTTCTCGTTCGGGCCTCCGGTGTAGGCGTCGTACGATTGCGTATCATCGGTCGTGCCCAGTGTGACCAGCGACAAGCCCTGCGTTTCACCACGGGCAAAAAGACCCGAGCCGTGGGTGCGGGGGATCATGCCGGCCTCGCTAATGAGTTGGCGCATGTCATCAAAGCCGCGACCGTCGAGTCGCTTGCCATCGTCGAGCACCAGCTTGCGCACGGCAGCTTTTTGAATGCTGTAAAACGCCTCACCGACAATGAAGCCTGTGATGTTTTCATCGCCAAATTTCTCGATGAGTTTTTCCTCCATCTCATCCTTGAGGGCGTTGCACGCAGCCTCGCGCTCCAACTTGGCCTGAATAAGCAACGCATCAGTGATACGGCCTGAGATGATCTCTTCCGCCTCCTCTTGCACGTCTGGCTCGACCACTCGGGGGGTGAATTCGCGCTTGGCTTTCCCGACCGCAGCGCACAATTCCTTCTGTGCCGCGATGAGCGGCGCGATCGAATCCTGGCCGAACTTCAGTGCCTCGAGAAAATCGGCTTCCGGGATTTCGTCGGCAGAACCCTCGAACATGACCATGTTCGACTCATTGCCGACATAAACCAGATCGAGGTCGCTTAACTCCATTTGTTCATGGGTCGGGTTGGCCACAAACTCGCCGCCGACTCGTCCGACGCGAACCGCACCGATCGGCCCGGCGAACGGCAGGTCGCTGATCATCAGCGCTGCTGAAGCGCCGTTGATTGACAGGATATCCGAGTCGTTTTCCCCGTCTGCGCTGAGCAGCAGGGTCTGGATCTGCACCTCATTGAAATACCCCTTGGGGAACAGTGGGCGAATCGGGCGATCCGTGACGCGACACGTGAGGATTTCCTTCTCAGAGGGGCGGCCTTCGCGTTTGAAGAAACCGCCGGGAAAACGACCAGCAGCAGCGGCCTTTTCACGGTAATCGACCGTGAGCGGGAAAAAGTCCAGGCCCGGACGGGGCTTGGACGATCCACAGGCTGCCACCAGAACGATGGTGTCTCCGAGTTGGACGGTTACTGAGCCGTCCGCTTGTTTGGCTATTTTGCCGGATTCAATATGAATCTCTGCACCGCCAACGTTGGCGGTTACTTTATGTGACATGTTTATCTTTCCGTAATGTCACGCCCGCTGGCACGGAGAACTTCACTCAAACTCCCGGGAGGTCGGAGGGCTGAATGAAATGCTCAGAACCAACAAACGCGACGATTCATGCGGCTCAGTCTAGGGCAACAGGGGATCGGGCCGCGATTTCCAATCCGCCGGGTGGATAATTTCCGCCGGCATGGCGTTGCCAAAAATTTCGCTGAAAAGAAAGGTCGAATTAACCCGCGCAACTCTAGTGCCTCAGCTTGAGGCGCTGGGTCAATGAGCGATACCGGTTCGCGTCGTGGCGGTGGACATAGTCCAGCAGGCGACGACGGCGACCCACCATCATGAGTAGGCCGCGCCGTGAGGCGTGATCCTTCTTGTTGATCTTCAGGTGCTCGGTCAAGTGGTTGATGCGCTCTGTCAACAGCGCTATCTGGACATCCGCCGAACCGGTGTCCGTCTCGTGAAGGCGATATCCTTCGATTGTGTTGGCCTTCTCTTCCATTCCTTTCAATCTCTTTGCCTCTTTTCTCTTCTCGAAAAGGCGGGGCAAACTACCAGCAAAATCCTTGTTGTAAAGCACTTTAATCCTGTTTTTTTAGGATTTCCGGGCTGTTCCTGCCCCCGTGCTTGACCAAACCGAGGACGACTGTTTCCCACATCTAGCCAAAACGCAATATTGACCCCCGACAGGTGAATCCTACACTCCGCGCGTGCAATTCAAGCAATTGACACTGTGTAGTTTGCTTCTCGTGGCCATTTCGACCAAGGGGGAGAGCCTCGTCGGCAATTATTCCACCTGGAAATATCTTGGAGGCACAAAGGAGGCTTCCAACCCGCCCAACGCCTGGCGGATGCCGGATTTCGACGCCGCCCATTGGAAAGAGGGCCGTTCCGGCTTCAGCATCGGCTATGGTAGATACGATGCCCCCACGACACTTTGGGAAATGCCGGGAAAATACCACTCTCTTTTCCTACGTAAGAAATTCAAACTGCAGGATACCGAATGGATAAAGTCGCTAGTGATGCGGGTCGATTACCGCGATGGTTTCGTCGCCTATCTGAACGGCACCGAGATAGCTCGGCGTGGCCTGGCTGGTGAACCCGGCCAAGCGGTTCCATTCAACGCCTTAGCAACTCTTCACTACCGCGGTAACCCGGAATTGATCGACCTCGAGCCATACAAAATGCTCCTTGAGAGGGGAGAGAATATTCTCGCTGTTCAGGCGCACGACAACGCCGTTAACGCCTATGGGTTTGCGTTTCATGTTGAGTTATTGGCTAATATCGTACGCGGTCCGTTTATCGAAAGCACCACAACGACCGATACCAAGATTGCCTGGCAAACCCACAAGCCCACCACCTCCGTTGTCGAGTACGGGCCGACGACAGCGCTTGGCCAGCAGATCGAGAGTGAAATGCTGACGACCGACCATGTGCTGCAACTCATCGGCCTCGAGCCGAACACAACCTACCATTACCGGGTCGGGGGTGTTGCCGAGGATAACCCGCGTTTCTCGAAAACCACATCGTTCAAGACCCTGAAGCCCAGCGGACCCGTCCGGTTGATGCTGCTTGGCGACTCTGGCAGTGGCAACCTTCTTCAACACAAGTTTGCCGAGGTGATCCGCGACAACCAACCGGACGCCATCCTGCACGCCGGTGACATCGTTTATGATTTCAAATCTGGCCCTCCAAATTACTATCCAGATTTTCGCCATTTCAGCGTCTATAAGGAGCACATGAAATCTGTGCCCTACTTTACAACTATAGGAAACCATGAACTCTACTACGGCGATACCGCCTACCTAAACACATTCCACCTGCCAACAAACAATCTGCCTTCCCTCGGTTTGAAACCTCCAAATCTGGAATACCCTTTTTCTGGCACGGAACATTTCTACTCGTTCGACGTCGGCGACGTGCACGTCTCGGTGCTTTATAACCCGTGGTATGCACACCACAACTTTTCCAAGGACACCAACCAACTCCACTGGCTGACCAATGATCTGGCCACCACCTCAAAACCGTGGAAGCTACTCCTTGGGCACTTTCCGGTCGCATCCTCGGCAAGTCACGGATGGAGCGATTACAACGCCAATGCGCTTCCTGACAGTATTGATTTCGGAAACACCATCTACCCGATTGTCTCCAAGTACAAAGTGGACATGATGCTGGCAGGGCACTCCCACACGTTTGAAAAATTCAACCCGGTCGCCGGCTGCATCTCGGTCGTCTGCGGTTCGAGTTCTGCAGGATATCCATTTTACAGATTCTATCCTGGTTCTTCACAGTTTTGGGGAACCCCAAATAGCTTCGTAGCGCGTATTTCCATCAACGGTGATCAACTCAAACTCGATGGCCTAGACCCTGACGGCAAGGTGATAGACTGGCTCGTGATAAACAAAAAACCAACTGAGCGCGACTGGTGGGACTCGGCTTGGCATTCGCCACAGATCGAGTCATCCCAAAATAATGATGAGGGTAAAAATATTCAGGGGCAGATATTCGATCTGATCGGCGAACCAATCCCCACCATCAGCGGCGAAAACGCCAACCTTGGCCAGGTTCGCGTCAACAACGATCGCACCCATCTCTACATCGGCTTCGAGCAGGCGATGATTGGGCCCAACCAAAACATCTTCCTGTTCATCGAGTCACCCAGGCAGGACGGTGTCGCCAACCTGGCGGGGCTCGGCAACGGCAAGGTGGAATTCAGCGGCGAGGGCGCCAACGGGCTCGACTTCCTTCAAAACCTAACCTTCACCAACTTCAAACCAAGTATTGCAGCGATCCTCGGCGACGAAAAGGCGGACAGCCAGGCACGGTTCTTCGCACGGCCCGGCTTTACGATCAGGATTTCCGAGGGTGACCCACCGAATGACACTGTCCGGATCGTCCCCTTCCCGCTCGGTCAGGGCATGTTTAATCTGGACGAAAACTTCAGCGACGTGGCCGCTGCACGTTTCCAACAGTTCAATCGTTCGCCGCAGTTGTCTCATCCAAGGGAGTGGACCGATGCCAACTTCTATGAAAGCGACGCCAACTTCATCGAGTTGGCCATCCCCTACTCTGCCCTAGGTGATCTGCAACCGGGAGACGAAATCACGATCGGCGCGGTCGTCGGCACGGCCGGCATCAATCCCCATCCGCTCTACCAGCACCGCCAACTTGACTCTACATACCTGGGTAAAAACCTGACGGTCGACCAGAATGTTTATTACCGGCTCGAGGGCCTGAAAGTGCGCCTGTCCATCGACCTCGACCCGGACAACGACGGGTTGCTCACCTCCCGCGAACTGGAACTCGGCACTGATCCGGACAAGCGCGACACCGACGGCGACCTGCTGCCGGACGGCTGGGAGGTAGCCCGTGGCCTCGACCCGCTCCAGCACGGCGGAGACGCGGCGTTAGCGCTCGACCCCGATGCCGATGGCATGAGCAGCGCCGATGAACTGGCGGCCGGCACCGACCCGCTCGACGGGCGCTCCTACTTTACCCTGACTATCGACTCGAGCGCTGAAGGCATTCGCCTGCACTGGCGCGCCATCCCCGGTGCCACTTATCAGGTCATCACATCGGATCATGTGAGCGGCCCGTACCAGGCGTATGGCCAAGCGCAAAAACACGAAGGCCAAGCGGCGGCCGGAATGAAACAGCTATTGGACTGGCCGCTCGCCCCTGCCCCGGACAAACCCAAAAAATCTGCAGCTTTCTTTCGACTACAATTGACCCCCAAGCAATGAAACACACATTGACCTCGAAATTTGCCCGGTTGCTTGGGCTAGCCGCCCTACTCCTGACCGGCGGTTGCGAAAAAGAAAAGCCAGACATGCCCCTTAATACTGCAGTACTTAATCCGCCCGCCACCGCCGAGAATAGCCGGGCGCAGCCCCGGCTAAAGACAATCAAACTCTACCTCGGCTCGGCCGAGTTGACCGTCGAGATCGCCGACGAAAACCACGAACGCCAAGCCGGCATGATGCACCGCACGACGATGCCGGAGAACGAAGGCATGCTCTTCGTTTTTCCCTACCCTCACCAGAGCGGCTTTTGGATGAAGAACACCATCGTGCCGCTGTCGATCGCCTACATCGACCCCGCCAGCCGCGTGATCGAGATCCACGACATGCAACCCGGCAACACCAAGCCGGTCGAGTCGCGCTCAGCCCGCGTCCAGTACGCGCTGGAAGTCAACCAGGGCTGGTTCGCCAAAAACGGCATCAAGCCCGGTGCGGTCCTAGCCACCGACCACGGCTCACTCGCGGTCTCGGTTCAGAGCAAGTAAGCCGCTGGCATTGACTTGGACCCGGTTTTGGGCACAATCCCGGCGGATGAATGACGACATCTCAAGAGTCCTCGAAAACTGGGACTACCGCCTCGGCAGGGTGGATGCGCGCCGGGTTAAAGATGAGGATGGCGTGGAGAAGCTGCAGCTTCGGATCGACCTCGGCCTGCTGCAGATGAACGCCCAGTTTCGCCCCGACGGCAAGCGACCGTTTGGACACCCCACCCTGCTGGACCACTTCCTGATCCGCCTCGAAAAGCACCGTGAGAAAAACGGCGGTGAGGACGACGACTTCACCATCAGCCCCGACGAATGCGCCAAACTCCAACAGGAAGCCATCCAGTATCATCACCGCAGCATTTGCAACTTCGAGCTTGAGGATTACGAGGCCGTCGAGCGCGACACGGAGCACATCCTCGAGTTGCTCGACTTCGTGCAAGACTTCGCCTCGCAGGATGAGATCGGTCAAAGCTTCCAGCAATTCCGTCCTCAGACAATCATGATGCAGGTTCGAGCCGTCGGCACCGAATTGATCGCTGCAAACAATTATGAGGCCGCCATCGAGGAAATCACCGCCGCGATCAACGACCTCAACCTCTTCTACACCGAAATGGGTCGAGAGGAAATGGTGGACAATAGCATGGAGGTTCAATCCCTGTGCGAGTGGCTAAAGGATGTTGAGAAAGAAGCTGCCGATAAAAAGCCGGTGACCCAGGGCGAAAAACTCCAGCACAAGCTTAACAAAGCCATTGAGCAGGAGGATTACGAGGCCGCCGCCAAGCTGCGCGACCAGCTCAGCAAGCTCGCCGATAAAAAGAAGGACTGACCCAGCGCACGGCTCTTGGGACTTCGTTGTCGACTATGGTGGCGCTCAAAAGCGCTTGCCCAAAAAAACTTGTCCATTCACGGGGCTTCCATAAAGCTGCCGCACCCCGAGCTGTCACAAGACAACATGAGTGCAGACGCTAAAATCCAGGAACTCGGCATCGAACTCCCGCCCGCCCCGGCGCCAATGGGCGTGTACAAGCCGATTGTCATCGCCGGCAGCCTCGCCTATCTCTCCGGCCACGGCCCGGTGCAGCTCGACGGCACGCTGATGACCGGCCGTGTCGGCGACGATCTCGACCTTGATGCCGGGTATCAATCCGCCCGGCAGGTCGGCCTCACAATGCTCGCCACGCTCCAATCGAACCTCGGCAGCCTCGACCGCATCAAACGCGTCATCAAGGTGCTCGGCATGGTCAACTGTACGCCCGACTTCCCCGACCACCCCAAGGTCATCAACGGATGCAGCGAGTTGTTCGCGCAGGTTTGGGGCGAGGAAAACGGAGTCGGCGCCCGCAGCGCCGTCGGCATGGGCTCGCTTCCCGGCAACATCCCGTCCGAGATCGAGGCCATCTTCGAGATCGGCTAGGCCCGCATGGCAAACGACTGGCACATACTCGCCAGCCCGGACGAGATCCCCTCGCCCGCCCTTCTGGTTTACCCGGAACGCATCGGGGAAAACATACACCGCATGGTCACCGCGCTTGGCCAACCGGAACGACTGCGCACCCATGTCAAGACACACAAGATGGCCGAGGTGGTGCAGATGCAAACCAAGGCCGGCATCAGCAAGTTCAAGTGCGCCACCATCGCCGAGGCGGAGATGCTTGGCCAGGCGGGAGCCAGAGACGTGCTACTGGCCAATCAACCGGTCGGCCCAAATATCGGCCGGCTACTTGGCTTGGCCGGCTGGTTTCGCGACGTTCGTTTTTCCACCATCGCCGACGACGCGGGAGCCGTTGGCTCCCTAGCCGAGGCTGCCCAGACAACCGGCATCACCCTGCCGGTCTGGCTCGACCTCGATGTGGGAATGGGCCGCACCGGCATTCCGCTTGGCCAAGCGGCAATCACGATCTACAAGCTGATCGACCAGCTACCCGGAGTCGAGCCGGCGGGGCTGCATCTTTACGACGGACACCTGCACGATAGCGACCCGGCCAAACGCCTGTCGAAGTGGCAGATGATGATCGACAAGGTGCATTCGTTCCGCACCGAGCTCGAGACCGCAGGCTTACCAGTGCCGGCTGTGGTTGGAGGTGGCACGCCGACATTTCCATTTCACGCGCAGCACACCGACCACGAGTGCAGCCCCGGCACGACACTGCTTTGGGACTTCGGCTATCACGACAGTTTCGACGACCTGGACTACCTCAATGCCGCCGTGTTGCTCACCCGCGTCATCAGTAAACCGGGCAGCGACTGCATCACGCTGGACCTCGGCCACAAGGCTGTCGCGGCGGAAAATCCGCATCCACGCGTGCAATTCATCGGCCTCAACAATGCCGAGGCGCTCGTACACAGCGAAGAGCACCTCACCCTCCGCACGACAGACGCTCCAGACTTCAAAGTCGGCGACTGCCTATACGGCATTCCGAGGCACATCTGCCCGACCGTCGCGCTTTACGACCGTGCGCATGTGATCCGGGGCGGCAAACTTGCCGACCAATGGCAGGTCACCGCCCGCGCCCGCAAACTGACATACTGAAAACCGATGAGCGATTCCTCCAACGCCGAGACTCGTAGCCTGCATCAAAGCCGCCGCGAGTTGTGGCTCATCCTCATGGCCTTGCTGGGGTGCGCGATCTGGGTAATCAGCTACTGCTCCGTCAATGGTTACAACCTCTCACCGGAAGAGGTTTCCACCATACTGGGGTTTCCCGACTGGGTGTTCCGGGGTGTCGTGCTACCCTGGATGATCGCCAATATCTTCACCTTCTGGTTTTGCCTGCGCTTCCTGAAAAATGACGAGGATGAGGAGGAAGCTCCATGAACGAAGCCGCCGTCAGCAGCACCGCTAACTCGGCTCTCATCACCTTCGCGATCTACCTGCTCGGCGTCTTTTTCCTTGCCTGGCTTTCGAGCCGGGTCCGGCGAAGAAGGGAATTTATGGGTGAATATTTCCTCGGCAGCCGCAACCTAGGCCTATGGGCCTTCGCGCTGACCTTTGCGGCGACCAGCGCCTCGGGTGGCAGCTTCATGGGCTTTCCGTCGTTGATCTATACACACGGCTGGGTGCTGGCGCTGTGGATTGCCAGCTACATGCTGGTGCCACTCGTCGGCATGGGGCTGCTGGGCAAACGCGTCAATCGGCTCGCACGCCAGTCCGGCGCAGTAACGATTCCCGACCTGATTAAGGCGCGTTTCAAATCCGAGACTGTCGGGATGCTTGCCACACTGCTGGTGCTATTTTTCATGTTCTTCTATCTACTCGCCCAATTCAAGGCTGGCAGCAAAATCATGACCACCCTGCTTGAGGACGTCGCCATCTATCAATCGGCCGTCAACGCCGTCGGCAGCACGATCGACGGACTACCATGGATCGGCAGTGCAGAACCGGACTACGTGCTGTGCCTGCTGGTATTCGCGTTCTCGGTGATCGTGTACACGGCGTTTGGAGGCTTTCGCGCGGTGGTATGGACCGACGTCATGCAGGGCATCGTCATGGGCATCGGGGTGATCATCCTGCTTTTTCTTACACTTGGCCAAGTGGGCGGACTCAGGAATGCTACCGAGCAACTGAAAGAGATGACACCTCCCGAGACCGGCGTCGGCATCATCACGCTTGGCCAAGGTCAAACCGAAACGATCACTCTGCCCAAAGGCGCCTGGCTGCGCCTGGCAGACGGCGGCATCGCCCGGTTAGCCGAGCAGGCCAGCCTGGCCAAAGGTGAGACTCAAGCCGAAGCCAAGCTGCTAAAGATCACAACACCGGCTGAAGTGGAACGAATCCCGCCGACCAAGTTTGCTTTCCCCGTCAGTGCCATATTCACGGCAGACGAAACCAAAGGCTACGGCCGAGGGCGCAAGGGCGTTTACGTCAGTGCGCCGGGGCCGCATCCGGAGAGTGAAGACGGTTTCCTCAACGTATGGGTTGCGATCAGCTTCTTTTTCTTTTGGGCCTTCGGCTCCGCCGGACAGCCGAGCAACATGGTTCGCCTGATGGCGTTCAAGGGCACCAACATCCTGCGAAACGCCATCCTCACCGTGTCGATCTACTACACGGTCATCTACCTGCTGTTGGTCGTGATCTTCTGCTGCGGCCGGATCCTGCTGCCCGGCATGGAGGTGGATTCGGATCGCATCATGCCGGAACTCGCCGCCAAGGTCACCAGCAACGCCGGCGTGCCTTGGCTGGCCGGCCTACTGCTCGCGGCGCCGTTCGCCGCCGTGATGTCCAGCGTGGACAGCTTTCTTCTGATGGTCTCCTCGTCGGTTGTGCGGGATATTTACCAAAACCGGGTGAACCCCAGCGCCAGCGAAAGGCAACTCAAACGGCTCTCCTACCTCGTGACGGCGGTGGTAGGGACACTAGCCATGCTGGCCGTGCTAAATCCGCCTCAATACCTGCAGGACCTGATCGTGTTTGCCACCAGCGGCTTGGCCGGCTGTTTCCTGATGCCGGTGCTGCTTGGCCTTTATTGGCCGCGGATGAGCGCGATGGGGGCCATCGCGGGGATGTTAGGTGGCTTGGGCTGCCACCTCTTGCTTTACATCGCAGGATACTTGATCGAGGACAAATTCACTGCCTACCAGCTACTGGAACTCAATCCCTTTATCTGGTCCTTGACCGTATCCGGCCTATTGGGCTGGTTCTGCTCGCTGCGCCAAATAAAAACGCCAAAAAACAACTAAATCTGGTTTTATCCGCTCTGCTCAGTTGTATTCCGTCCCTACCTTCTGAGTAACCTAATTTTGCGATATTTTTTGTTTGTATTGAGATATTCCTCAGAATATTCTTCTCCCCGAAGCAAAAGATTTTCATCATCCAACTAGAATTTTAAACTGAGACTTATATGAAAAAATCCAATAAACAGGCATTTACGCTAATCGAACTGTTGGTGGTCATCGCGATCATCGCAATCTTGGCCAGTCTGCTCCTGCCCGCCCTGGCCAAGGCCAAAAGCAAGGCAACCGGCATCCACTGCCTCAATAACAACAAACAAATGGGTTTGGCCTGGTTGATGTACTGTGAGGACTTCGACGGTTTTATGCCGCCCAACCAAAACGGAGGAGGGTCCCGAGGCTGGGTAAACGGTTGGATTACCTTTAACTCCAACGCATCGGACAACACTAATATCCTATGGCTTGTCGGAACAAGAAAACAAGTTGGGCCATTGTATCCCAAACTTGGGCCATACACGACGGCAGCTGGCATATACAAATGCGCTGCGGACACCTACACCTGTAAAATGGGTAGAAAGATATTGCCACGGGTTCGCAGTAATTCCATGAACGGATTCATCGAGGGCGGAGCCTATGGTACGGGCGGTAAAGGACAACGAGGCGCACGCGGAAGCACCTGGTACGGCGGGCACAAGCCCTACAACAAACTGGCTGATATCACCGGCAAAAACCAAGCCGGCCTCTTCGGCCAGGGCGTTACAAGTCCGTCACAATTGTGGGTGTTTGTGGACGAGCATCCCGACAGTATCAACGACGGCTGGAACATTATGAATCCGACCAGTGATGGCAGCTGGGTTGACCTTCCTGCCAGTTATCATAACGGAGGCTGTGGTTATTCGTTCGCCGACAACCACGCCGAAATTAAGGTTTGGAAGGACAAAATCCCCAGGACAGAACCAGTACGCCAATCGTCTCGTAACGGCTTTTCAAACGCAGGTAAGCGTAGGGGATACAACGATTACTGGTGGGTCATTGAGCGATCTACATCGAAGCTCTAGGCCGTTACCAATTTAGCCTGCCAGTTCGGCACGCAGTAAGTCGACCAGGGGGAAAAGGAGCCAAGTCCGAATGGACTTGGCGTCACGGGCAGCATGCTGTGTGAAAAAAAGACTTCACTTCACTCAAAGTCAAAAATCACAGCAAACGCCTGAATTTGGGGAGCCATTTTAGTTTCCGAAAGGATTGCAATAAGCTAGGTTTCTGCCGCGTCTGTTGGATTCAGTACGGCCCAATACCGACACCGACTCCAGCATTCTGCAGAATTTTATAATTATTTGTAACTTTCTGCTCAATCAATAGAAATAGTAGGTAGGTCTTATCTGTCAATTTTTGCGCATATTAAACTCACTTTATTTTCATGAAAACATCCAAGAAAAAGGCGTTTACGCTGATTGAACTGTTAGTCGTCATCGCAATCATCGCCATTCTGGCCGGCATGCTTTTGCCTGCCCTGGCCAAGGCCAAGAGCAAGGCAACCGGCATCTCATGTCTCAGCAACAGCAAGCAATTGATGCTGGCATGGATCTCCTACTCCGGCGACTTTAATGGTGAATTGGTACACAACACCCACGGTGGGGAAGCACAAAGCAACAATGCCCGCTCCCGATATGCCCAATGGATCATGGGCTGGCTGGACTGGGGCCTGCGTCCCGACAACACCAACGTGCTCCACGTGACTGATAAACGTTATGCCAAACTTGCTCCCTATCAGGGAAACAGCAAAAACCTGGTCCACTGCCCGGCGGACAAGTATGTCAGCAATACGCAAAAGAAGAAGGGATGGTCCAAGCGAGTCCGGACTTTCTCGATGAACTCAAACATGGGACAAGGCAACAATAAGCTTTGGTATGGCGATCGGTATCATCAAATTTACCTGAAGGAGGGTGACATTACTGATCCATCCAACAAATGGGTGGTAGTGGATGAGCATCCGGACAGCATGAACGATGGCTGCTTTTTCACCAACATGACGACCCCCAACCCGAGTTACGTGGATCTGCCTGGCACAATGCACAATAATGCCGCCGGGTACGGCTTTGCAGATGGCCATTCCGAAATTAAGAAATGGAACCACGAAATGAAGAGCGCCATAACCTTCAGTCGCGGTTGGTCACCCAAGGGCGCCGGAGCCAAGGCAGACTGGTTGTGGCATCAGGAACGTTCTGCTGCACCAAGAAAATAGAGGGTAAGCCTGATTAAAATTCAGCAATTTAAGTCAAATCCTTTTGGGTTTGCCGCATTTTTTTGTAGAAAAATGCCTTCAAATAGAACAGCGTTGTCCAAGCCGCTAAAAGTACATCGCCAGAGAACTGATTTTTATGAAAAAATTAAGGAAACAGGCATTTACGCTGATTGAACTGCTCGTGGTCATAGCGATCATCGCCATTCTGGCCGCCATGCTCCTGCCCGCCCTGGCTAAAGCTAAAGCCAAGGCACACGGCATCAGCTGCATGAACAATAACAAGCAAATGATGCTGGCCTGGCGTTTTTTTGCGGAGGACAATGAAGACAGGCTAGTCGGCGCCGCCTCTTGGAATTTTAAGGGAAGACAGGTTCCTAACTGGACCGGGGGGAGTTGGTTGACGCTCAACAACAAACGGGATCCCAACAACTGGAACCACTCCACCTATACCTACAGAAGCCCCCTATGGCCCTATTGCGGCAAAAGTACCGCGATCTGGAAATGCCCCGCCGACTACACCACCGCCATCAATAATAAGGGTAAAGCCGTACCCAGGATTCGCAGCATGTCGATGAGCAACTGGGTCGGCGGCCCGGGCTGGAATGCCTCCGGGTCGTGGTATCCACAGAGTTCGAGCGGCTGGAAAGTATTCACAACCCTGTCGGACTTCACGGACCCCGGCCCATCGGACACTTTTGTACTGGTCGATGAACGGGAGGACAGCATCAATGACGGCTATTTCGTCGTGGATATGGCCGGTTATCCTGACCGAACCATCAAGCTAGTGGACTACCCTGCCAGTTACCACAACCGGGCGGCCGGATTCTCGTTTGCTGATGGGCACGCTGAAATCCACAAATGGCTCGACAAGCGAACCACACCGCCGATGAGCAAGACGGATCGTCCGCTAAACGTCTCCATGGCGAACAACAAGGACTTGCTCTGGATGATGGAGCACAGCACCCGAAAAGTCGGACGCTGATTCCCGCCAAAAGCCCGCTCGCAGTGGCAGATTTTTTTGCGCTTGCACAGTCGCTTGGCTTCATTTTTTTTGTCCCAAAAGCATCCACCGTTGACCATTGCCAGCTAAAACCGCAGTCTCTGCCGCCGGTTATATGCAGCATACAATCTTGTTCATCTGCACTGGCAATGTCTGCCGCAGCCCGATGGCCGAGGGCCTGTTCAAGAATCTTGTCGATCAAAACAAGGCAGACCTCATCGTGATATCTGCCGGCGTGGGCGCCCAGAACGGCCAACCGCCAAGCGAGAACGCGATCCGTGCCATGCAGGATCTCGATATCGACATCTCCCCGCAGCGTAGCATGATGATGACTGCCGCAATGGCCTCCGAGGCCGACATGATCATCGGCATGACGCACGGCCATATCGAGATGGTCAACCTCATGTTTCCTCATACGGCAGAAAAGACCTTTCTGCTGCGAGAATTTGATGACTCCCTGCCCCTGCACGAGCGGGAAATCTCCGACCCCATCGGCTGTTCCTACGAGATCTACTGCCAATGCCGCGACCAGATTCGTGAAGGCATCGATTCGCTTTTGAAATTCATTCAGAAAAACGATGGACCGATTGTCGGCTCGACGCAACCGATGGTGGAAATGGCCCTCGGCGCAGACCACGCCGGCTACGGGCTAAAGAAAATCCTGGGGAATTACCTAGGGGAAAAAGGCATCGCGTATACCGACTTCGGTTGCAACTCGGAGGACAAAGCCGACTACCCAGACTTCGCCCGTGAGGTGGCCCAAACTGTGGCCGACGGGCAGAGCCGACTTGGCCTGCTGATCTGTAACACCGGCATCGGCATGAGCATGAGCGCCAACAAGGTGCCCGGCATAAGGGCCGCGCTCGCACATGACGAGCAAACCGCCCGGCTCACCCGCCAACACAACAACGCGAACGTCCTCTGCCTCGGGGCCGCCGCAACGGATGAGGCCTTGGCCAAGAGCATCCTCGACACGTTCATCGAGACCCGGTTCGAGGACGGCGGCCGCCACGAGCGGCGGGTGAACAAGATGGAGCCTGATGCCGACTCGGCAGCCAGACAGCTACACTCGGTGGATGCCGAGATCGCTCAGGTGATCCGCGCCGAGACCGACCGCCAACAGGAAAACATCGAGCTAATCGCGAGCGAAAATTTCACCAGCCCGGCTGTCATGCAGGCGCAGGGCTCGGTGCTCACCAACAAATACGCCGAGGGCTACCCGGCCAAGCGCTGGTACGGCGGCTGCGAGCACGTAGATGTCGCTGAGCAATTGGCCATCGAACGCGCCCGACAGCTTTTCGGCGTCGAGCACGCTAACGTGCAACCCCACTCCGGCAGCGGGGCCAATATGGCTGTTTACTTTTCCGCGCTCCAACCGGGCGACAAGATCCTGACCATGGACCTGTCCCACGGCGGACACCTCACCCACGGCAACAAGGCCAACTTCTCGGGACGATTCTACGCGGTCACCCACTACGGCGTGAACCAGGAAACCGAACAAATAGATTATGACGAGCTGGCCAAAGTAGCAGCCAAGGAAAAACCGGCCATGATCACGGTCGGGGCCAGTGCCTACCCACGCGTCATCGACTTCGATCGCATGGGGCAAATCGCCCGCGGGGTGGGTGCGCTGCTGCTGGCCGACATTGCCCACATTGCGGGACTGGTTGCCGCCGGCTTGCACCCCAGCCCGGTCGGCCATGCTGACTTTGTCACCACAACCACCCACAAGACCCTGCGCGGACCCCGGGGCGGGCTCGTTCTTTGCGGCGCGAAACACGCCAAGGCGATCGACTCCCAGACCTTCCCCGGCATTCAGGGCGGCCCGCTGATGCACGTCATCGCGGCGAAGGCGGTTTGCTTCAAGGAGGCCCTCCAGCCAGCCTTCGCGGTGTATCAGGCCCAGGTCGTGACCAACGCAGCGGCCTTGGCCAAGGGCTTAGCCAAAAACGGTTTCCGGCTCGTCAGCGGCGGCACGGATAACCACCTGATGCTGGTGGACGTCGGCTCCCGTGACATGACCGGCAAGGAATGCCAGAGCGCGCTCGACGAGGCCGGCATCACAGTCAACAAGAATACCATCCCCTTTGAGACGCGTTCCCCCTTCCAAGCCAGTGGGATACGGATTGGTTCACCCGCCGTAACCACGCGCGGCATGGGCGAGCCCGAGATGGCCGACATTGCTGATATGATTAGCGAGGTGCTGTTCGACATAAATAATGTTGACAAACAGGCCGCCGTCAGGCAGCGTGTCCGGCAACTGACCGCAGGATTCCCCTTGGTATATTAAAAGTTCCCCGCTGGATTTCACTCCGTGGGATTGTTGGTATTTGCCTTGGACAGGGCAAAGAATAGAAAAACCGACGTAGTATCCCACGCATACCCGATGATTTAGTTGGGGATTTCGACTGTCGTCCAATAGGAGGGTTCTTGCCCAAAAATGAAAAACACAGGTCATAAAAACAGAGGGAGTAAAGGCTCCCGCAAGAAAAAATCTACCGGATTGGCCGCCACCGAGGCCGCCGCCATTCGTAACAAGTACCTCCGTGCCTATGGCGAAACACCCTCTCCAGTAGAAACATCCACCCCCGACGACAAGGACGAGACATTGGAAGAATCCACTTTAACAGAAAAACCAAAGGGAGACTCCGTGAACATGAGCCAGTTGCAGGCGCTCGAGATGCCTGAACTGAACAAGATGGCCAAGAAACTGGAGATCCCCAACTACGGCTCGTTGCAGAAGAACGAATTGATCTTCCAAATCCTGCAACGCAACGCCGAGAAAACCGGCGTGCTCTACACCGAGGGGGTCCTCGAGATCCTGCCGGAAGGGTTCGGCTTTCTCCGGTCCGAAAGTTTCAACTACCTGCCCTGCCCAGAGGATGTTTACGTTTCGCCGTCACAGATACGCCGGTTTGACCTCCAGACAGGCGATATCATCTCTGGGGAAATCCGGCGCCCGAAGGACAGGGAACGATTCTTTGCCCTCGTCAAGGTGGCCTCCGTGGGTCACGAGGAACCGGAGGCCGCCAAGGACAAGATTCATTTCGACAATCTCACGCCTCTCTTCCCGGAGGAGCGCTTCCTCCTCGAGAACGACCCGGAGGAATATTCCACCCGCGTGATGGACCTGGTCTGCCCGATAGGCAAGGGCACGCGCGGCCTGATTGTCGCGCCGCCGCGTACCGGCAAGACGGTGCTGATGCAAAATCTGGCCAACGCCGTCATCAAGAACAATCCCGAGGTGTACCTGTTCATCCTGCTGATCGACGAGCGCCCGGAGGAGGTCACCGATATGACCCGCACCTGCAGGGCCGCCGAGGTGGTCAGTTCCACCTTCGACGAGCCGCCCGAGCGCCACGTACAGGTGGCCGAGATGGTCATCGAGAAGGCCAAGCGCATGGTCGAGCACAAGCACCATGTGATGATCCTGCTCGACTCTATCACCCGGCTAGCCCGCGCCTACAACACTGTCCAACCCCACTCCGGCAAAATTCTCTCCGGCGGCGTGGACGCCAACGCCCTGCACAAGCCCAAGCGCTTCTTCGGTGCGGCCCGGAACATCGAGGAAGGCGGCTCACTCACCATCTGTGCCACCGCCCTTGTCGACACCGGTTCGCGGATGGATGAGGTCATTTTCGAGGAATTCAAGGGAACAGGCAACATGGAGGTGCACCTCGACCGCTCGCTGGTCGATCGCCGCATCTTCCCCTCCATCAACGTCGAGTTGTCAGGCACCCGCAAGGAGGAACTGCTCTACCATCCGCAGGAACTGCCACGCATCGTCACGCTGCGCCGCGCACTCACCGGTGTTCCGCCGGTTGAAGGCATGGAATTGCTACTCGGCAAGCTGAAAAAAACCGAGAACAACATCGAGTTCCTGCTCAAGATGACGGTGGACTGATCCACCTCACGAAACAACCCTTCTTCCAGTCAGAATAGTATTGGTGGTCTGCATCAAGATTAATTGCTTCACTCACTCTGATAGCTTCCGGTAGTTCGCGCACTCATTTGAGGCACCAAGCCCACCAAGGAGATCCGTTCACTGGATCCGGCCGAATTTTTTTTCCAGCTCGAGATAGTTCATCTCAATGATAGTCGGCCGCCCATGCGGGCAGGTGTACGGCATCTCACAGCGCCGCAGGTCGTCCACGAGATTCTGCAATTCCTCCTCCCGCAGCGCGTCGTTGGCCTTCACCGCATGGCGGCAGACAGTCTTGGCGATCACGTCCTCGCCTAGCCGCAGCGCGTTCACCCCCTCGCCGGCCGCCTGCAACTTGTCCACCAGTTCGAGAACGAACTTGCGGGAGTCGGAAGCCTTGACGAACGGTGGCAGGGCATCGAGCAGAAATGTCTGTTCACCAAACCCGCTCAATCCCACGCCCAGCCGGTTGAGCGTCTCCATTGTCCCGCTTAAGAACTGCGCCTCCCTTGGCGGCAGCTCCACGGTCTCCGGCAGCAGCAGTTTTTGCGACGCCGCCTGGCCTTCCGTCTCCATGCGCCGGAGCATCTGCTCGTAAAGCACCCGCTCGTGTGCGGCATGCTGATCCAGTAACACCAGCCCCTTGTCCGACTCGAGCACGACGTACAGCTTGCCAACCACGCCGACAAGCCGCAGCGGCACATGCAGCAGCGGCAACGGCACTTCAGCCGCCTGTCCAGATGGAGCGGGCAGCGCCGTAGTCCGCACAGAATCGTTCTGGAGTGCAATCGGTTGCGCTTGACCAAGCCCAGCTGGTGCTGGCTCGTTGCCAAGCTCTTGCTGCTTCGGAATCCCCGACAGCGAGCTGGATGTTACATCCACCGCCTCATCAGCCGTCATGAACACAGACGCAGGTTTTTCGTTGTGAAAAGCCAGCAGTGTTTCCTGCACGGCCTGTGTGAGCAGACGCCTCACATCCCGCTCGTGATGAAACTTCACCTCGCGCTTGGCTGGGTGGATGTTGACGTCCACCTCGGCCGGGGCGATCTCGATGAACAGGCAGCATACCGGAAACTGCCCCTTCATCAGCGCGGTGTGATAGCCCTCCATGAGCGCACGATTGAGGCTCAGATTCTCAATGGGCCGACGGTTCACGAACAGATGCTGGTTGGCACGAGTCGATCGCGACACACCTGGCGCCCCGATCAACCCCCAGGTACGCACCGTTGTCTGCCCGTCCCATTGCATGCCTATCTCCGGGTCGTCCGGGATCGCCTTAGCCACCCGGTAGTCGCCACTGGAATCGACATTCAACAGGCTGATGCCCTCGCCGTGCAACGCTGCCATTCGCTCGCGCACTGCGGAAAGTTGGGAGTCGGGAGTGTCATCCAACCTGCACGGCGGCAGCTCCCACACTTTGCGCTGGTCGCTGTTGAACACAAAACCCACTGCCGGGTTGGCCAGCGCCGCCAGCGTCATGAAATGCTGGATGTGGCTGCGCTCGGTTTCCGGCGTGCGAAGGAACTTGCGTCTCGCCGGCAGGTTGTAAAACAGCGAGCGTACCTCGATCGTGGTGCCGACAGCGTGCCCGGCAGATTCCACTGAGCGGATCTTGCCAGCGTGAATGTCGATGCGCGTCCCCTCGCCGGTCTCGTTGTCGCTTGCCAGCGTGGTCAGTGCCATACGGCTCACGCTGGCGATGCTGGGGATCGCCTCGCCGCGAAAGCCCATCGTACCGATCGAGGCTAGATCCTCCGCCTGTTGTATTTTGCTGGTGGCGTGCCTCTCGAGGCAAAGCAGGGCATCGTCACGGTTCATGCCCCTACCGTTGTCGGCCACGCGAATGAGGCTACGTCCGCCGGACTGTATGTCCAAGGTGATGCGCGTCGCCCCGGCATCGATCGCGTTCTCGACCAGTTCCTTCACAACGCTGGCCGGTCGCTCCACCACCTCACCGGCGGCGATCTGATTGGCGACGATTTCTGGAAGGAGACGGATGGAACCCATGCTGCGCCGCCACTCTAAGGGCAGCACTTTGCGGTCCCAAGCGTTTTTGAAGCGCGCTTGACCAAGTTGGTCAGCGCTTGGCCAGGCGGGACAATTTCTCGACCTGGTCGAGATATCGCTGCACGCTCTCACGCGGGCGCTTGGCCTGGGCCGACTTGAGCAGCGGCACGGCTTTGGCGTACTGGCTGCGATGCACCAAAAACTGGGCATGGGCAACCTTGGCCCGTACTTCAAAGTCATCCAGTTGCTCGGCGCGCTGGAAAAACAGCTCGGCCTTCTCGGCATCATCACTGCGCCCATGGTAGTCGGCCAACAGCAACAGCGACTCACCGTCTAGCGGATCCCTGTCGACAATCTGCTCAAGCGTCCTCACCGCCTTGGTTTCCTCGCCCTTGGCCAGCTGCACACGAGCCTCCAGCTGCAGAATCTTCAGCCGGTCGGCCTCCTTGAACTGGTTTTTGTGGATCGATCGAATCTGCGCGAGCAGCGTGTTGCCGCGCTCGAATTCACCGACCGAGATCAGGATGTCCGCCGCTTGAATCGGCGGTGCGATCTCGCGGGCCTTGTCGGCGATGGCTGCGTCGCGGTACGCCTCAAATGCAAGGTCGTAGGTGCTCTCGTTGATGTAAATGTCGCCCAGCTGGTTAAGCACCTTGGCATCGGCCTTGCCCATGCGCCGGACAATCTCGTAATTGGTCGCGGCTTTTTGTGATTCAGCCAGCCCAAGGTACGCGTTGGCCTGGTGCAGCCAGTAGTCAGCGTTGTCCGGATCCTTTTGGATCAGTTCGCCGAACAACGTCACGCACTCGCCGTACTTCTGCTGTTGCAACTGGCACTGGGCGATGCCGAGCTTCCAGTCGATCTTGTCCGGCGAGAAAAGGGATGCCTTGCGATAGGCCGCCTCGGCCGAGAGATATTTTTCACCGATCAAATGGCAGTAACCGATGAGACCGTAAATGTTGCCGTCCTCACCGCCCAACTCGAGCGTGCGCACGAGTTCCTTTTGCGCCTCCGCATGCCGGTTCAACTGGACCAACACCACGCCAAGGTTCATGTGAGCGCGCTGGAAGTCCGGGAACTTCTTGATTGCCAGTCGGTAATGCACCACCGCCCTCGAGTAGTTGGTCGCCTGCACGTACAGGTTCGCCAGGGTGAAGTCCAGCGCCGCGCTTGACTCTGGCTTGATGGCCTCGGTCAGCACGACAATGGCCTGCTTGGGGTCGGCCTGGATCTGCGGGATAAGCTCGTCGAACAGCTCCTTTTCGTCGGCGTTGATTTTCGGCTCCACGTCGGACTTGACGCCGTAGCTGGCCATGAACTTGTTGATGAACTCGGGGTCTTTCCAAAACTGCAACGTCCTGGCGAAAGTAGGCTGCGCCCGGCCAAGCGCCGGAGCCAGCAGGCCAAGCGCCAGCAGCAAACCAAGCCAGACACGGCGTGTTTTGTTCGTAGGCTTCATCATTGTTTTCCGAAGTAGAAGGGTTGAATTTTTCTCACAGCGACCTTTCTGCCGTCCTTGATTGCCGGACTGAATTTCCATCGCCGAATCACCCGCGTTACTTCGCGTTTGAATTCGTCATGGGTGAAGCGGCGAATCTTGTAATCCGTCACCCGCCCCTCCTCATCGATCACGATTGATACGTCCACCCTGCCCTTGATACGGTTCAATAACAGCTTGGGCGGGTACTGCGGTGGAATCCGCACCAGCGGACGTGGCTCGCGGTCCACTTCCGAGAGGTCGAAAATCTTCATCTCCGCGATGGCATCGGTCGCGACTTTCGGATTCAACCCGGCATAGATGCCAACACCACCCGCGCCTGGATTGAGCGCGAGCTCGAGTTGACTTAAAGTCAGCATCTGTTGTTCCTCCTGCAGTTCCGGTTTTTCCTCATCCTCCTCTTCCTCGGGCGGCGGAGGCGGGGGTGGCGGCGGCGGAGGC
>JAKUOU010000230.1 GCA_022451065.1 Pedosphaera sp.
CCCGCTGGTCGCTGCTCTGCTGCTACAACACCAAGCACAACAATCCCTACAAGGAATCGCATCACCCCTTCTATGAGCCACTCGAAAAACTCCCCGACAGCGCGATTCGGGAGATGGGCTCACGATTGTTTGAAGCCGGGACAGACTTTTGGGATCCCGCAAACGACGAAACAGTAGGCACCGGCAAGGACTAAAAAAGGTTGAGCCCATGCAACTGAACATCCATTCACCACTTCCGGCCCGGCTGGACTGGCGCATCGGCTGCATCGGCAGCGGGTTCATCATGAACGACTGCCACCTGGTTGCCTACCGTAAGGCCGGTTTCAACCCAGTCGCCATCGCTTCCCGCACCCGCGACAAGGCCGCCAAGTGCGCAGCGCAGCACGGCATCCCGACCGTGCACGACTCGATCGAGCAACTGCTCGACGACGCATCGGTCGAAGTGCTCGACATCGCCGTGCCGCCCGACAATCAGCTCGCCATCATTCAAGCCGCCTGCGCTCGCGGCACCGCCAAGGGCATCCTCGCACAGAAACCGCTGGGCGCGAATTACGCCGAGGCCGTCGCCGCGGTCGAGGTCTGCGAACAGGCCGGGATCGTGTTGGCCGTGAACCAGAACATGCGTTACGACCAGTCTGTCCGCGCCGGCAAGACGTTGCTGGCCAATGGCACCATCGGTGAGCCGGTGCTGGCCACCATCGACATGCGCGGCATCCCGCACTGGATGCCGTGGCAGGAACGCCAAGGCTGGGTCACCCTGCGCATCATGTCCATCCACCACATCGACACCTTCCGCTACTGGTTCGGCGATCCCGAGCGCATCTATTGCTCCGTGCGAACCGATCCGCGCACCCAGTTTACGCACACCGACGGGATCGCCAGCTACATCCTTGAGTACGCAAGCGGCCTCCGCGCCATCGCTGTTGACGACACCTGGACCGGCCCCGCCC
This sequence comes from Pedosphaera sp., assembly GCA_022451065.1. Lineage (GTDB taxonomy): Bacteria > Verrucomicrobiota > Verrucomicrobiia > Limisphaerales > UBA1096 > UBA1096. The sequence goes on from JAKUOU010000230.1 coordinate 951, forward strand.
GCGAAGGTGCCCCGGCCGACATCGGCATCGAGTGGCGCATCGAGGGACTTGACGGCTTGGCCAAGGGCAACATCGGCTGGTGCCAAGATCCGTACACCACGCCGTCGACGATCACCTACGCGGCCAAGGGCGACTCCGAGTTCCACTCACCCACTTGGCCAGAGAGTTGGTTCCCCGACGCCTTCATCGGCACCATGGCGCAATTGCTGATCGCACTCGAGACCGGCGAAGAACCGGCCATCGGCGCACGCGACAACCTCAACACCATGGCCCTCGTCGAGGCCGCCTACCGCAGTACCGGGGAACACCGCGCCGTCTCGCTGGCTGAGATTCAATAGTCCTGCCAATTCCCCATCCGCACTAAAAACAAACGGCGCCGACCCCAACACCCGCGACAAGTGGGGCAACACGCCGCTGGACGTGACCTTGAGTGCCGACATCGAAGCGTTGCTCCGCCAACACGGCGGCAAGACGGGCGAGGAACTCAAGGCCGCGCGCAATTAATGCCTGAAATGCGCGGCGGCTGCCTCGCTTGGCCAGTTTGCGGTTTACAAAAACCGGCATTGGACTAGCCTCCACCCGTGTGGCGGCCCTTGGCCAAGCGCTTGGTTCCGCCAACCCCCGTTTATGGAATCCAAAGAGCTCGCACTCACCTGCGCCCGGCTTGCCGACAACAAAAAAGCCGAGAACATCACCCTGCTGGATCTCCGAGAACTCTCCTCCGTGGCCGACTTCTTTGTCATCGTCACCGGCACCAACGAGCCGCACCTCCGCGCCATCGTCGACGAGATCACCGAGAAACTGAGGGAACAACACGACACCCGTCCCTTTGCGACCGAGGGCGCCCGCGTGACACCGTGGGTCGTG
>JAKUOU010000231.1 GCA_022451065.1 Pedosphaera sp.
GCTCCGGATAGTTGAGAACCTTGTCGACCGACTTGCGAGGCAGCTCGGGACTGAACAACCCAAGGTAACCGCCGGCCGAGCTGAGCTTGAAGTTCGTGTGCAGCTGCTCCCCAGCAACACGCCTGTTTTTACCGGAAGCAAACACAACCAAAAACTCACCGGCGCCAAGCTCGACTCTCGGGAACGTCCACCTTCCAGGCCGCTGCTTGTCATCCGTCAATGACCAACCGCTGAGGTTCACTACGTTCCGCCCAGTGTTCTGAAGCTCAATCCAGTCGACCGCCTCGTCGTCCTCGTCCCTGATGCCAGTCTGGTTGCTTGCTAGGAATTCATTGATCGCCACGCTGCCGGGCGAGTGGTCAGGGTTCACCGTGTAAGACCACCCGCGCCCCACGAACGCGTTCGGCCTCTCCGCCTGGTCGGTAATGTCGTGCGCACCCGACCAAGCGACCGTCACCTCACCTTTCTTGATTTTACTGAACTCCACCTCCCACGGGCCTGCGGACAAACCGGTCACACTTCTTGGAACCTCGTCGTTAATGCGAATGTCCTCCACACTGATACCTTTGACCGGCTCATCAAAAAACAGTCGAAGCCGCTTGAGTTCGCGCACAGTACTGCTGGGTCGCGGCATGATCTCCGTAAGCGAAGGAGCCACATCATCGGCCACTCGGTAACGCGCCAACTCGGCCGAAGCAGGGACAAACGAGTTGGCCGGCCGGCCAAAATCCTTGATGCCGTGGTCGGCGTTCCAGTTCAGTACCGCCTCACCGTAGTCGGCGTCCTCAAACTGAAACGTCCATGTGTCGGCCTCTCCGTCGATTGCGATGGCCAGCCCGCCGTTCAGTCGTAACTCGCTTCCGTCGATGCCTTGCACCGGCTCGCTGAATCTCAAGGTGACTCGGTTGAGCAGGTCGAGCTGACCCGGTTTGGGCGAAAAGTCCACGATCCTCGGCGGCACAACGTCCTTGAGGATGCCAACCAACTCGGCATCAATCATAAAGTCGCTGCTCGTCAGGCTTAGATTGAAAGCCTGAATAGCGATTGTGTTTGTGCCGTTTTTCAAAAACAAACCGAGTTCATCGATCTCAAATGGCTCAAATTGGCCAGACTCATGGGTGCCGGAGGCGAGCAGCGATGACGTGTTGCGGGGTGGATTCGCCCCAGTCACCAGTCTACCGTTGATCCAGACCAAGAATCCGTCGTCGAAGTCAGAGAGCAGGTCGAGCACGCTGTATTGGCTGACGTTTTGAGCGTTGAAAGTCCGGCGCAGATAAACGGTGGAGTATCGACGTGGCATATCCGACAAGACCGTGCCGCCTTGCCCATCGCCATAGCGAAACGGCGCGACTCCTCTTACCCAGTTGCTGTCGTCGAAGTCCGGAGCTAGCCAGTCGCCGGGCGTTTGCAAGCCCTTGAGATATCGCCATTCCGAGCCGCGCTTGAGCAGCACCTCCGCTTGGACAAGCAACACAAAACCCAATAGAGCAAAGAACGGCGAAAGTCTCGAAGACAAGGCAATTTAAGGCTTTTCTGACCGAACCGGCTGGAGCCAGGCGCGCTCGTGTTCGCCAGCAGCGTAGGGGTTTACTTTCTTTTTGGACGACACGATCTCAGCGCGAATGTACAGCTCATCCCCTTTGAAGGTGTAGCTTGGGTCGAGTGACTGCGATTGGCCAAGGATTGTGCCGATGCCAGTTTCATTTGGTTTAAGCAAGTTGCGCTTGGCCAAATCGGGGCTGGTCTTGAAGCTTTCGCGCGTTCCGATGAACCTCGTAGTGTAAGTCAC
>JAKUOU010000232.1 GCA_022451065.1 Pedosphaera sp.
AAAAGGTGTCGTTGTCACGATCATCTGGAGCGGAGTCGTTTCGGTGATTGCCTTCAAGATCGCTGATCTTGTGACGGGTGGCGCCCGTGTTGGTGAGGACGAGGAGGATCAAGGTCTTGATCTGAACAGTCACGGCGAGGCAGGTTACAGCTCGTAAACCGTTTTTGTGCCCTTGGTCAAGTGTTTTTCCACTTGGCCAAGGGTTTCTTTTTCTGCCCATGCTCATGGGTGGATGACAACGCTGGAACCAGTTCTGTGATCAGCGGACTAGGGTCGTGGTTCCTCATTCCAAAAGAGGAATTATGAACCCTCCTTAGAGGGGAAGCTGTCAGTTTGCTCAGGCTGCGTTTCTCCAGGCGGTGAAGAGGCATGCAAGCGACTCTTCACCGCCGTTTTTTGGATTTAAACCTCGATCTCTTCGCCCGGTTGGGGCTGGAGAATTTTTATTTTTGGCCAGCGGCTTCGAACCTGTTCCTCGAACCAGGCGCGTGCGTCGGGGTCGCCGTGTCCGAGGATCAGCGTGCGTGGCTCCACTTGGCCGACCAGTTCCAGCAGCGCCTCGCGGTTGGCGTGCGCGGTGAAGTCTAAGTCGCGCACATCGCAGCGCTTGGTTAAGTCGCCTGCGCTGTCGCTGAAATGGAATGTCTCCCCGGCCGCCGCCGCCTTTAGCCGGCCTCCGGGTGTCGCAGGATCAGCGTAGCCGACAAAGACGATGCTATGTTTCGGCTCCTCGACCATGCGCTTGGCCAACTCGTAAGCGGTGGTGTTCTCGGTCAGCATGCCGGCGGTCATTACGAATAAGCGTCCCTTGTTGAGCTTGATTTTGGCTGCGTGATCGCGATCCAGCACCTGCAGGTCCAGCGCTTCGTTCAATTGAAGATTGGTGTGCTGCCGATTGGCACGGTGAGATTGCAAATCGTAAATCTCGGTAAACACCCGGCCCAGTCCACCGATGAAAACAGGTTGCTCCCGAAGCCGTTCCTCTTTCATGAGCAGGGCGAGGATGGCCAGCATTTCCTGTGTCCGGCCCAGCGCGAAGGTGGGGATCAGCACGCTGCCCCCGCGCTCAAACGTGGCCTCGATGGCGTTCAAGAGTTTATCGATTTCGGTAGCGCGTGAGTAACCGGCGGGCGTTTCCCGGGTGCCTCGGGTGGTTTCCATGATCATCACGTCGGCCTGCACCTCCCCGAACCGGGCGGCCTTGAGGATGGTCTGGTCGTGCAGGCAGACGTCGCCAGTGTAAAAGAGGGTCTCCTTTTTGCCGCGCACCATGATGCCGGCCGAGCCAAGCGCGTGGCCGGCGTCATGGAACTCGAGTGTAGGGGAAGTCTGGCCCCTGGCCGCCTTCTCGAATGCACCCCACTCGATCTCCCTGTTGTAGCGATAGCCCTGGAACAACGGCGCGAGCTCATCCACCTCGCGGTGGGTGTAGAGCGGGTACTCGGCAATTCCCTTTTCGTCGGCCTGTCGTTTCATCACGTTGACCGAGTTATGCAGCACCCGCTCGATGATGAAGTAGCTCAGTTCGGTCATCATCACGTGCGCTCGGGGGAAGAGCCGCAGTGCCACCGGCAGCGAGCCAACGTGGTCGTGATGGCAGTGAGTGAAGGCGATGGCGTCAACGGGGCGTTCGCGAATTGTGTCGTACAGCGGCAACGCCGGCGCGCCTTCTAACTTGGGATGGGTGCCGGCATCCATGAGCAGGCCATGGTCATCCATTTCCACGTGCCACGCGCTGGCACCGATGCCGGGACCAGGATTGAGATCGCAAATTTTCATGGGAAAAGA
>JAKUOU010000233.1 GCA_022451065.1 Pedosphaera sp.
AAAGCGACGTTGATACTTTCAGCTTTACGCAATAAATCATATTTGAAACCCGCCAGGTCTGGAAAGAAGCAACGGTAAAGTATTGTTTTATGTGCCGTAAAACCCTGATGTTGAGTTGGCTGTATAAATTATTACTTGAACAGAAATTTCGACTTCGAATAGGATTGACAGCCTACTGGCAGGATTTTTCAGTCGATGGTACTTTGGTTAGAACAACTGGAGGTCTTTATGAGGGCGGAATTTTTATCCAAAGGCACCACTCTGTCCATAACACCATGAATATGAAAGATCGGCACCTTGGCCTTGGCCACCCAGAGGATGGCGTTGAGGACGGTCTTGCGGAAATCGTCGTTGCCCCAGTTGAGGTGGTTGTGCCCACCGGTAAAACCGAAGCCGCGGCCACCGTTCTCGCGCCGGTACGCCCACGCAACGTGCTGCGTCTCACCAGCGGCCACCGCCTTGCGCACAGCCGGGTTGCCACTGTGGGCGCCGTCGCCGCGCCGCATGGTTTCATTTGGCGGCACATCGCTGAGGATCGGGATAAGTTTGCCCTTGTTGTCGCCGCGAAAACGCATGTGAAAATACCACTCGTCGTTCGCCTTGAACGGCTTCACGCCGCTCGTGATCGGGTGCTTCGGCAGCTTGTTGAAGTTCGCGGTCCAGTGCGGGTTGACCGACCAGTGCGTCTCGAAACAACCGCCCTGCCAGTCGAGGAATTCCTTGTTGCCCTTGGCGGTGGTCGGCTCGACGGCGTAGTGAATCGTGAGAAACCCGACGCCCTTGGCCATGAGCTTGTCGAGCTTGGCCAAGTTGCCGCCCTGCAACGCCGGGTGCCTGCCGCCGCCGTCACTGTAAATCACGATGGCATCCGCGCCGTCGAAAATCGACTCGTCGCTTGGCCAGCCGTTGAGTGTGACTGCCGGTGCCACCGCGTCGGCCGCGCCTTCCTTGAGGCACTTGGCCAGGAGTTGGATGCCGGCGTTGTGCTCGTGCGAGAGCGGCCCGTGGCTTGGCTTGCCGGCAATCATCACGACCTTCTTTGGCGCAGCCGCTGCACCGGCGACCAGGCCAAGTGCCACGGTTAGGCAGAGAATTTTTTCCATGGTGTCAGTTTACTTTTTCTTTTTGTCGCGCTTGGGCAAGTTCTTGATGCGGATGTTCTTGAACTGGACGGTCATCGGCGGGCCGGCGTGCAGTTGCAACGCGAGAAGGCCGTCGGCACGGCGCGATTTCTTGTCGCGATCGATCAACTGCGTGGTTTTTACGCCGTTGATGTAGTGGGAGATATTGAAGCCACGCGCGACGATTCGGTATCCGTTCCATTCCTCCTTTTTGATCGCCTTGGCGATGTCGGCATCCTTGGCAAATTCCTCAACAGCCTTTTTCAACTTGCCGTCGTCGCCAATGGTGAGCGTAGTTTTTTTGCCGCGCAGCGACAGGATGCCCCGGAAGCGTTCGCCGTAGCAGATGCCGGAGTAGGTGTCGCCGGCCTCGAAGTCGGCCTGATAGCCGCCGATGCGCCACTCGTCCGGGCCGTCGGCCTTGAAGCTGCGATATTGGATCCCGCTGTTACCGCCGATGATCTTGTAGTCTAGCCGCAAATCGAAGTTGCCGGTCTTGCCACCGTCCCAAATGATGAAGGTATTGCCCTTGGTCGGATTATCCTTGGTGGTCTTGCCGGTAATCGCGCCGTCCTGCACGCTCCAGAATTTCGGATCGCCGTTCCAGCCTTCCAACGATTTGCCGTCGAAA
>JAKUOU010000234.1 GCA_022451065.1 Pedosphaera sp.
TTGTAGTCGCTCGCGACAAACTCACCGATCGTGTCCGTGTGTGCGCTCATTCGTGGGTCTCCCTTCGTCCGCAATCCTCGCACGTGCCGTTGCAGCGACCGTGCAGCGCGATGTCGATTGTTCTCACCTCGAACTCGCCCGGCACATCCACCTCCGGCATGCGGGGCGAATTTTTCAGGTTCACGTCGAACACCTTGCCGCAGTCGTCGCAGCAAAAGTGCGCGTGCTCGTTCATGTTGGAGCAATACATTGTGGCACCACGGTCGACGTTTACCTGCCGCACTACGCCGCATTTCACGAGCGCGTCGAGGCTGTTGTAAACGGTCGCCATGGAGATTTCCGGTTTCGACTGCTTGGCCCGCATGAACACCTCCTCGGCGGAGGGATGATCGCGTTGGCCAATCAGAACCTCATAGACATGCCGCCGTTGAGAAGTGAATCGAAGCCCCTTCTCGGCAAGTCGTTGATTGAGGGAGTCACCGGACACAGGAAGTCGGTCCGTCGCCATGCGCCCAATTTGCCATTGGCCAAGTGGCCTGTCAATACTTGGAATAATTCTAAATAAGAAAACCAAACGCTTGGCCAAGAAAAAACGATTCTTAGTCGTTTGGCAGCAATGCTTTCCAGTCGAGGGTGGGGTGGCCGGCGGCGATGATGGAGGGGTTGCGTGGATCTTCCTTGCCGTAGCCGAGGCGGTAGCCGTCGAGCGTGCAGACTGCGCCCCCGGCCTCCTCGAGGATGCATTGCGCGGCGCCGGTGTCCCATTCCATCGTGGGCACGAATCGCGGGTAAAGGTCGGCTGCACCCTCGGCGACGAGGCAGAACTTGAGTGAGCTGCCCATGCTGACGAGTTCGGCGCTTGGCAGCTTTTCCAGCATTGTGGCGACCTTCGGGCCGGCGTGGTCGCGGCTGGCCACGATTCGAAGTTTGTCCTTGTCGATTTCGCTGACGTGAATTTTCTCAGGCTCCTCTTGGCCAAGCCGCTTGAATACACCGTTATTGCGACTGGCGAAGTACTCAAGACCGGAGGCCGGGGCGAGCACGACGCCGAGGGTGGGCTCGCCGTCCTCAATCAACGCGATGTTGACGGTGAACTGTCCGGTTTTCTTGATGAACTCCTTGGTGCCGTCGAGCGGGTCGACGAGCCAGAAGCGTTTCCAGCCCAGCCGCTCTTCGGTCGGGATGCCCTCCGATTCCTCGGACAAAACCGGGATGTCCGGCGTCAGCGCAGTGAGCGCGGCGACGATGCAGTTGTGTGCGGCGCGATCGGCCTGAGTGAGAGGCGAGTCGTCCTCTTTGGTTTCCACCTGGGCCGGGTCATCGTAGGTTTTCATAATGGCGTCGCCGGCCTCGGCCGCAATGCGTCGGATTTCGTTGATCATTTTTAAATCATACCCAGCCTACGCCGGGGAACTTGGCCAGCAGATCTTTTCGTATTCGCGGATACTCCCGCTGCTTAAACGTCGGCCAGTCGTCGCAAAAATCGATCTTCTTGTTTTTCGGGGTCAACAGCTTGAACAGTACGATGTGTTTACCTTCGCAGATGGCCGGATGCTCGTTCAGCCGAAAGCATTCGTGCAGTTTGACGTGCAGTTCCACCGGGTGCACGTTGCCGTGTTTGTCGGCGGGGACTTCCGGGTACTGCAATCGCTTGGGCTGATCGTCGGGCCAGCCGATGGTGGCCGGGGCGAACTCGTCGAGCCACTCCCACTGCTCCTCCGGCATGTGCCTGCGGAACGCCGG
>JAKUOU010000235.1 GCA_022451065.1 Pedosphaera sp.
GATACCTGTCCCGTCGGCACTCCATTTATGCAGCGCGCCGTCCCGGTAATGCTTGAAACTGAAGCCCAGGGCATACGCTGTTAGCTTGCCGTCGTTGGTCTTTTGTCGTGTCCACATTTTTTGGCGCGTAGCCGGTTTCACGAGCCGGTGGTTTAGCAGGCCCGCGGCGAACTTGGCCAAGTCGTCGATGTTCGAGATAAACCCGCCGCCGCCGAGTTTCCAACTCACGTCGGTGTTTGTGGAGACTCTCACCTGGTCGCCGCGCCGGCGGTAGCCCACGGCCCGATGGGGAATTTCCACCCACTGGTAGTCGGGCTGCAGCGTTCCCAGTTTTAGCGGCTTGGCGATTCGATCCCGCACTTGGTGGGCGAACTTCTGTTTGTGTGCCCGCTTCACGACCGCACTCAGAAGGATGTAGCCGTGGGTGGTGTACGAGTACTTTTTGCCCGGCTCGTTCACGAGCGGTGATTCCTTGAAAGTGTCCAGCGCAAAAACCACGTTCTCAAACGGGTGCGCCACCGGGTAGTCGCGCCCGGTTCGGATGACTTTGCCATTGGTGTAATGCACGATGCCACCCTGGTGGCAGAGGAGGTGCCGCACACGAAGCGCCGTGCCCTTGTCAGGGAACTCTGGCACGTAATGGTGTGCCTCACGCTCAAGGTCCAGTTCACCGCGTTCCCACAGTTGCATCGCCGTGACGGCAGTGAGGGATTTGGAGATGGACGCCCAGCGAAACATCGTCTGCCGTGTCACCGGCAGGCGCTGCTCGCGGTTGGCCATGCCGTAGCCATTCAGGTGGGTGATTTCTCCATCTTGAATGACGCCAACTGCGAGGCCGACCAGATCCTGGCTGGCCAACTCATCACGCATGGCTTGATCCACACGCTTGCCCAACGGATCGGCCGTGGCTGGTAGGGCCAACAGCAGGCTGAGGCAAAAGAGCGTGATAGCTAAACCAATTGACGGCATGAGGCTTTAACAGGACGCTGCGGCAAGACCATCATAGGACGCATGCCAAGTAAACCCATTACCCGAGGCCAAGCCGCCACGCTTTGTCTGCTGGTGCTGTTCGTGTTCGGCCTTGGCCAAGTACATGCAATTGACCGCTTCCCGTATGCCCAGGCCAAGGTCTTCCCTGGCAGCGAGTGGGCGCGCTGGCCTACTCCGGGCGCTGCCGGCTGGTCGGCGGCCAAGTTGAAAACCGCCCGTAAATACACCACCACCACAAAGACCGCTGCAGTATTTATTGTGCAGGGCGGCCAAGTCGTCGATGAATGGGGCGAAACCAAGCGGCCATTCAAGTGCCACTCAATGCGCAAGAGCATCCTCAGCGCGTTGTACGGGCCGCACGTGGCGGCTGGCAAAATCAAACGCACCAGTACGCTCGGCGAACTGGACATCGACGACAACGCGCCGTCGCTGACCGACGCCGAGAAAAATGCCACTGTCGCTGACCTGCTCAAGGCGCGCTCCGGTGTGTACCATCCTGCGTTGTACGAGACAAAAGGCATGGCGGCACGGCGGCCCAAGCGCGGCAGCCACGAGCCCGGCACGTTTTGGTATTACAACAACTGGGACTTCAACGCGTTGGGCACCATTTTTAAAAATCAAACCGGGCGAGGGATTTACCGGGAGTTCGAGTCGCGCCTGGCCAAGCCACTGGGTATGCAGGATTTCGTCCGCGAAAAACATACGCGCTACTTCACTGGGGCCGAC
>JAKUOU010000236.1 GCA_022451065.1 Pedosphaera sp.
GGCGGGCGATCAAGATCCGAAATTTATTGCCGAGCGGGCAGTGGGATTCCAGTTGCAGTCTGTGACAGGCAATATGCGCAGTGCCGCCAAGATCAAGGATGTTGAGCAGATCTACCGCGCTAAATGGCCCGAAGTCGAAGAGGCGATTGATGCCCGCGATCGGACGCTGAACAGTATGAAGCGGGGCGATGAGCTTCGCAGTGGCGTGTTGCAGATGGTCAAGGTTTACATCGCCACCAAGCGTGTTATTTCCGTCGGCGATAAGATGGCTGGCCGCCATGGTAACAAGGGTGTGATCGCCAAGATCTTACCCGAAGAGGACATGCCCTATCTGGAAGATGGCAGACCGATCCAGATTATGCTGAACCCCCTCGGTGTTCCGAGCCGGATGAATGTTGGACAGATTCTGGAGACGCACCTGGGGTGGGCTGCGGCCGCTGGTGGGTATCAGGCCGTTACGCCAGTGTTTAATGGTGCCTCTGAAGAAGAAATCAATCAATGTCTGGCAGATGCCGGCCTGGCATCGTACGGCAAGTCCCAGTTGTTGGATGGACGAACGGGTGAGCCATTGGAACAGGAAGTGACCGTTGGCTACATCTACATGCTCAAGCTGCACCACCTGGTGGATGAAAAAGTCCACGCTCGGAGCACGGGTCCGTATTCGTTGATTACCCAGCAACCGCTCGGTGGCAAGGCCCGATTTGGTGGACAGCGGTTCGGCGAAATGGAAGTATGGGCACTGGAAGCTTATGGTGCCGCCTACATCCTGCAAGAGCTATTGACGGTCAAGAGCGACGATGTCGAAGGCCGTACCAAGATTTATGAATCGATGGTCAAGGGTGAGAACACACTGGAAGCCGGAACACCAGCCAGTTTTGATGTTCTGACCAATGAGATTCGAGGATTGGCTTTGAATATGCAACTGGAAAAACGGCGGATTTAAGAGTTTATCGGCAGGGTCTGCGCCGGGTAGACCTGAGCGACTGCTGGCGCCAATTACGCCAGCGCAACGAGTTGAGATTGAGATCAACGGCAAAATCAAGAATTCCAGGGGAGAACCGTTCCAGGTCGACGCACGTGTTGTCCTGTACAGCTTTTCCTTTTGTGTGAATTGCTTCCGAACTCGCAAGGAGCAAGGGCTATGACCAGTGGCGACACGTCCTACGACCGCATTAACGATTACGCATCGGTCAAGATCAGCCTGGCCAGGCCGCACGACATTCGCAGCTGGTCGTTCGGTGAGGTGAAAAAGCCGGAAACGATCAACTACCGGACTTATCGCCCGGAAAAGGATGGTCTGTTTTGCGAGCGGATTTTTGGCCCGGAAAAGGACTGGGAGTGTGCCTGTGGCAAATACCGGGGCATGAAATACAAGGGAATGATCTGTGATCGTTGCGGTGTCAAAGTGACACACTCAAGGGTTCGTCGCAAGCGAATGGGACACATCGAACTTGCGGCGCCGATTGTTCATATTTGGTTTTTCAAGGCCATGCCGAGTCGCCTCGGTAATCTGCTTGACATGAAGACGTCGAGCCTTGAGAAGGTGATCTATTTCCAGGACTACGTCGTTGTTGATCCGGGCACTACCGAACTTGAAGCGCAGCAGCTGCTCACCGAAGAGGAATACCGTGCGGCCCGTGCGCAATACGGTGACGGTAGTTTCGAAGCCGAAATGGGTGCAGAGGGAATTCGAAAGCTCTTGATGAACCTTGA
>JAKUOU010000237.1 GCA_022451065.1 Pedosphaera sp.
TCACTAAGAACGAGCGGGATCTCTTTTATCGGCTGGAGAACCGGGAGCGCTTCGTCAAGCAGCACATCAAGCGGCTCAAGCCGGTTGCCATGTCGCTGCGGCATTCGTTCGGGCCTCCGTACGAGCCGGGTGTGCCGGTTACCACCGTCAAGCTGCGCGGCGAGTACGACAACCACGGCCCGGTGGTGAAGGCCGGGTTCCCGGGCATCATCGCCGGCCACTCGAATCCGGCTCCCATTCGGCTCGATCCCTTCAAACGTTGGCCCACGCGCAGCCGCCGCATGGCATTGGCACAGTGGATCGCCAGCCGGGACAACCCGCTCACGGCGCGCGTGATGATGAACCGCTTGTGGTACCGGCACTTTGGCCGCGGCATCGTCCGGACGCCGAGCGACTTTGGGAAACTCAGCGGTGGCGCGACGCACCCGGAATTGCTCGACTGGCTGGCCTCGCGCTTCGTCGACAGCGGCTGGAGCCTGAAATCAATGCACCGCATGCTCGTCACCTCCAGCACCTATCGCCAGTCGTCGATGAAGAAAAACGAGGCGGCTGCAGCTATCGATCCGTTGAACCACCTGTGGTGGCGCTACGAGCGGCGGCGGCTCGACGCCGAGGCGATCCGCGACAGCGTGCTCGCGGTGAGTGGCCGGTTGAACCCGGAGCTGTATGGCCTGCCGATTTTCCCGCCGCTGCCGGGCGACATCGCCGAGACGGTGAAGTATTCAGAGAACAAGTGGGACACGCAGCTCGAGCAAGCCGGCCGCAAGCGCAGTATTTATATCTACCAGCAGCGCACGCTGAACATGCCGTTCATGCAGGCGTTCGACTCGACGGTGTGCGACGAGTCGCGGCCTCGCCGCCGCACCTCCGTCACGCCGCTGCAGGCGTTGTCGCTGTTCAACGGCGATTTCGTGAACGAGGAAGCCGCCGCCCTGGCAAGGCGCATCCAGCGCGAGGCCGGGGGGAGCGTGCAGGAAAAAGTGCGCCTGTCCTGTCGGCTGGTACTTGGCCGTCCGCCAACTTCAGAGGAGTCCCGGTATTTCGGCCGTTTGCTGGGACAGGCGGCCGACGCGGACGCTGCCCTCAACGGCTTATGCCGAGTCCTGCTTAACGCTAACGAGTTCGTTTACATCGACTAGCCGATTAGTCACAATAAATTGATATTGAGACCCGTTTGCATTATAAAATGATTTCTTGTCTCCCTTTAAAAGCAATCTATACTGCCCGCTTTGGCATTAATGTCATCAAAGAAGAAAAACGATTAGATTATGGCATTTGTAGTAACAGGAGCTTGCGTAGATTGTGTTTACACCAGTTGCGTGGATGTTTGCCCGGTAGAGGCATTTCATGAGGCACCTGATCGGTTATTGATCAATCCGGACACCTGCATTGACTGCGATGCCTGTGTGCCGGAGTGCCCGGTGGAGGCTATCTTCGCCGAGGACAATGTGCCGGAGGATCAGCAGGAGTGGATTGAACTCAACAAGGAGGCCGAGAACCATCCCGTCATCCCTAACGCCAAGGAGCCTCTCAAGGGGCCGAAGTGCGTGGACCCCAACGCTGCCTGAGCCAACGCTTCCTTTCAGTCCCTCCCCATCGCCCAGCGGAAACCGGCTCCGCAGGAGGTGAATTTCCAGCTAGCATTCGCATGAAAGGGTGGTAGT
>JAKUOU010000238.1 GCA_022451065.1 Pedosphaera sp.
CCTTGCTGTCATAGTCTTTTGAGCTGGCGGATCATATTTGATTTGTTATAGGAGGAATCTTTTGGGTTTGGTTACCATTATTTGGAATTAATGAAATAGATGGCCGTGATCCCGAGATGCTGCATGTAATCGAGCTTGTCGAGCACTCCCTGTAGGTCTCCACCGAAACGCCGTGCTGCCGCTAGCTTATGAAAATTCTCCCCCTCGCCCTTGGCCCAATCCTCCTGCTCATACCAATCCTGATGCCACGGGGTGATCTGCCAGTCGTCCGGCACAAATCCCGGATAGGCTCCCTGCATGTATTCGGGGCGGGGATCGTTGGTGGAATCGCCGTTGCGGAATCGCTCGACAAAAATCTGGTACCAGATCGCCTCCCGCGCCCACTCCGGCGGTTGGTCAAACTCCGCCGCTTGGCCGGGCGCTTGGCCAAGCGCAAACCAGGCGAAGCCACAGGCCAGCCAAGTCCATCCGCGTTTCAAAAAGGAATGCATTCGATGCTCAGTCGTTCATTCGCTCGATGATCGATGTGGTCGATTTGCCCGGCACGAACGGGATGATCGCGATCTCCCCGCCGGCCGACTCGACCGCCTCGCGCTCATCGGCGTCCAGCGTCTCCGGCGTGTAGTCGCCTCCCTTCACGTAGACGTCCGGCTTGGCCAAGCGAAGAAAATTGACCGCCCGTTTCTCGGGGAAAATGGCCACTGCCCCTACCGAAGCGAGCGCGGCCAGTACGAGGGCACGGTCGCCCTCGGCGTTGAGCGGCCGGCTTGGCCCCTTGAGTTCGCGCACTGACTCGTCGCCGTTGCAGCCGACCAGCAGCACGTCGCCGTGCGCCGCCGCCTGCTCGAGGTAGCTCACGTGCCCGGCGTGGAGCAGGTCGAAGCAGCCGTTGGTCACCACCAGCCGTTTGCCGTTCTCGCGGAGTTGCTCGCGCCAGGCGGGCAGTTGTTCGAGCGTCACGATTTTTTCACGCGCATTCATCGCGGGCCAAGCGTACACGCGACCGGCTCAGTAGCCAATCGCCGCGCCGTCCTTGCGCGCCTCGGAGCCGCCATGAAGCAGGCTGTTCTCGTGGTCGATGCGGATGGCCTGGTAGCCGCCGCCCGCACCGCCGCGGCTGACGTTGTGGCCGCGTTTTTTCAATTCGGCAACGACCTCGTCGCTGACACCGCTCTCGAGAATCAGCCGGCCGCCGTCGGTCATCACGTCGCCGGTGGGCGTATCGGATCCGTCGTGTCGCACGCGCGCGGCGTCGGTTGCCTCCTGCACGTTCATGCCGTGGTCGATCATGTTGACGAGCACCTGCGCGTGGCCCTGCGGCTGCATGTCACCGCCCATCACGCCAAACGACAGCACCGGCTTGCCGTCCTTGGTGACCATCGCTGGAATGATCGTGTGGAACGGCCGCTTGAACGGCTCGAGACGGTTGTGGTGCTTGTCATCCATCGCGAACAGCGTGCCCCGGTTTTGCATGGTGAATCCGACGTTGCCGGGCACGTGGCCGGAGCCGAAGCCGTAGTACGTGCTTTGGATGAGCGACACCACGTTGCGATCCTTGTCCACGGAGGTGAGGTAAATCGTGTCGCCTTGCCTGAGCTGCGGATCACCGGCCGGCACACGCTGCGCGGCC
>JAKUOU010000239.1 GCA_022451065.1 Pedosphaera sp.
TGCCGCCGGCGGACTCTATTTCGGAGGAGATCACCGAGGCCGTTCGCTTACTCGTTCCCTTGAGCATAGAGCGGCTCATCAGGCGCGTAAGCCCGCTGTTGCCAGGTGCCTCACTCAGCACACCGCCCAAGAGGCCAATTCGAAAGTTTGTAAACGGAAGTCGGCTGTCTTTTTTTAGCAACAAACGAAGCCCGTTTGGTAGTTCAATTTTTTCTATTTCCGCAGTGCGCCGAGCCGTAGAGCGGGGTTTCTGTTTGGGTTTTGAGCCGGTCGGCGTGAGGGTGTAAAGTGTCTTGTTTTCAAGGGTCAAATACCGCTCAGCCACGGCTTGGAGCGTCTCCGGAGTGACGGTCCTGGCGGCCTCTAGTTGTTTGCGGGAAAAGTCCAGATCACCGGCGTGAAGCCAACTGCTGCCCAAGTCGGCTGCGCGGCCCTGCATGGTTTTGAGCGCGGAGAGGTTCCCTGCGGTAAACTGCTTGATCGCCTTGGTCAATTCCGATTCGTCGGCTGGTTTGTTTTTGAATTTTGCCAACTCGCTAAGCATGGCTTCTTTCGCTTGCTCAAGTTTGTCGGCATCGGCTACAGCGCTCATGCCAAACAACCCAGTTTGCTCGCCGGTGTAAGTCCACGCATCCACGGAATGCACCAGTGCTTGGGTGTCGCGAACCTCTCGGTAGAGGCGCGAACTGCGTCCACCGCCGAGCAGCGTGGAGAGTATCTCCAACGCAGGGATGTCGTCGTGCCGAACATCGGGAACATGCCATGCGAAATGAAAGTGAGCGTGCTCGAACGGGCCTTCGTCGATGACTTCGCGGGCAGCGACTTGGCGGGGTTCATCTGTCAGCATAACAGGGGACAGGGGGCGTGCGGGTTGACCAGCGTAACCGTCGTTGATCCATCCCAAAACTTCGTCAGGATCGATCGCGCCGACGACGACGAAGAAGCAGTTGTTCGGGGTGTAGCGTTCACGGTAGTAATCGAGAAGATCGTTGCGAGTCAGTTTGTCAAAAATATCCCGGTACCCGATGACGGTGTGGCGGTAGGGGCTTTTCGTGTAGGCGGCCTCGAACAGACGACGGCCAGACCGCCGGGAAGGGTCGTCGTTACCCATCTCCATTTCCCGGCGGATCACATCAAGTTCGCCTGGGAGCTCGTCTTCGGGCAGGGTCGCATTTTGCATTATGTCACAAATCACCTCTGTGGCGAGTTTCGCACCAGTGTCTGGAATGGTAACATGGTAAACGGTGCGGTCGAAAGAAGTGTAGGCGTTCATGTGGCCGCCCGCACCTTGAATGGAATGGTCGATCTCAAGCCCAGTGCGTCTGCTTGTGCCCTTGAAAAGCATGTGCTCGAGCACATGGGACATGCCAGCCCCCAGCCATTTGCCTTCGTGGATACTGCCAGTGCGGCACCAAGCCTGAACCGAAACAACGGGGGCGGAATCGTCTGATTCAAGGATAACCTCGAGTCCGTTTGATAACGTTAGCAACCGAGCTGAAGAGGGAGCAAGATCAGCCACAAGCTAGAAAAGAAAAAACATTAAGTAAATATAACATTTATTGTGCGTAACTTTATTGGAATGCCCATCCAAATCGATTTGGGCGAATTCTTTCTGATTGTCCAAAAAA
>JAKUOU010000024.1 GCA_022451065.1 Pedosphaera sp.
CGCCTCAAAAATCCATTTCAAGGGTGCCTTCACTCGCACCGACATCGCCGCCAAGGCGCTATAGGGCGGTCAATTGGCATTTATAACCCTAGTTCCAGCAGCAGGGCTGGTTTGGCGACTTGTTCCACGGACTTGATTCCGCTTGGCCAAGTGACCTCGACGCTGCGGATGCGCTTGGCTGCCCCAAGGATTTGCGTGTCACTGTTTCGTGAGTATCGGCCGGAGCTACCGCCGACCCTACGCAAGGCCACTAGCCCTGCTCACGGCTCACCCTCAATTGGCTTATGCTTGGACATGAAGTAAACACAGCTGGCAATAAAACAAACAAAGCCCAACCCGCAAAGCAGCCAAGTGAAGCTGCGAAGGAACTCGAAGTAGTTCAGTTCATCCTGGCCAAGATCCTTGTAGAGCTGGACTGTGATCGAACCGGTATAGCCGATCGCATCGTGCAGATAGATGGCAAATACCGCCGTGCCAGCGACCTTGGTAGATGCCATCACCCGCTCGAACAACACTGCGCCATACGGTACGTAGGCCAGATAGGCACCCATACCAATTAGAATCATCCACCACAGACCATTGATCACTTTAAAATCGTGCAGCAATGTCGCAGTGGCCATAAGCACGATGCCGATTAACATCACTACAAACACGGCAATCAGCCCGTAACGGTGATCCCGGAACAGGTTTAGGCAGGCCAGCGCTGCCATCACAGCAAATGCAACTGGCCAGTCCGCTTTGAGGAACAGCTCTGGCTTAGTCTCATAACCCAACGACTTGAAGATTTCCGGCGTGAAGTTGTCACGGAAGTCCCGGAAAGCCGTGAGAAAAAAATAGACCAGCAACAGCATCAGCATTGCCGGCAGGAATGTACGGAAAAACGCCCAGCGCTCGCTCGAAGTCATCACGCTGCGTTTGCTGCGATTTGCAATATCCGCCTCACTAGGCTGTGGAAGTTGGTTGAGCAAATAAACTGCGACGATAAAGAGCGGCAGGAAAAACACCCCGGCCGTAACCGGCATCCAAAACTGGTCGATGCCCCGCTCCATCAGCCACGTACCAAACGCCTTCACTGAGCTACTCGAGACAATGTACGAACAACTCAATCCAGCAAACATAACCTCCGACGCCCGGCGCCCCTCGAGATAGCGCGACACCGAGCCCCACACCATGCCCAGCGGAATGCCGTTCAAGAAAATGGCCGCCACCTTGAACTGCTCCGGCACCACGCCAAATAGCAGCAACGCAAACTCGGCAAACAGAATCAGTCCAACGAGAAACTTTGCCAAATGCGTCCTATGAATCTCAGTGCAAACCTTGATCCCCGCATACTTAGAGACCGCATAGCCGATGATCTGGCTTATCAGCAGCACCGTCTTGAGGTTCACATCCGTCCCGAGAAACATAAGCCCCTCATACTTTGCAGCCGCAAACGGCTTGCGAAAGGCGTACATGCAAAAGTATGTCGCAAACGCCGCAAACGCCGCATAGGCGACAAACCACTTGGCGGATGCCGTCTCGAGCCAACAGTGAATGCGGCTCTTTTTTGTTTCTGTTTCTTCAGTCAACAAAGCCGGGAGGTTGCCGACTGCCTTGGACAAGCGCAAGCCATCGAGCGGCATTCCCAGAAATAGCTATTGTCGCCCACGAACCGCTTTGCCAATCTCCGCGTGCCAATGAAAGAACAGGCGAAAATCGTCATCATCGGCGGCGGCATCACCGGCTGCAGTATCGCGTGGCATCTGGCCCGGCGCGGCTGGACCGATGTGTTGCTTCTTGAGAAAGGGGAGTTGACCAGTGGCACCACATTTCACTCTGTCGGCCTGGTCAGCCAATTCCGCACCTCGCCCGCGCTAATGCGGCTGATGAATTACAGCATAGGGCTTTACGACCAATTCAGGGATGAGGGCGCCAACAATATCGGCTGGCACAAGGTCGGCAGCCTGCGCCTGGCCTCCAGTCCCAACCGGCTCAAGGCACTGCAGCGGCAGGTTAGCCGGGCGCGCGGACTGGGGCTCGATGTCGGCACCATCACTGCCAGTGAGGCGCTTGATATCGCGCCGTTTCTTTCGCCCGATGGCATCGAGGGAGCGGTGCACATTCCCGACGACGGCTGGCTGGATCCTAACGGCATCACGGTTGAGTTCGCCAAGCGCGCTCGTGAACTCGGCGTCGCCATCGAGACGAACTGCCGCGTTACCGGCATCGGCCGCAACGGCTCGGGCGCAGTCACCCACGTCGAAACAGACCAGGGCACGGTGCAGACCGGGGTTATCATCAACGCCGCCGGGCAATGGGCACCGCGTCTCTCGGCAATGGTTGGCGCGATCACCCCAATGGTGCCGCTCATGCACCAGTACCTCACCACGCGTCACATCCCGGGCCAAGAGTTGCCGGAGCAGACGCCGGTCGTGCGAGACCCCGACAACTTGTTTTATTTTCGAGAGGAGGTGGGCGGGTACCTGATCGGTGGTTTCGAACTGGAGCCCAAGGCATGGGCTGCCGACGGGGTCGCCTGGGACTTCACCCAGCAACTACTGCCCGAGGACTGGGAACTGTTCGAGCCGGTGATGGAGGGTGCAATGCGCCGCATACCCCAACTCGAACAGGCCGAGGTCATTAAGCTNGTCAACGGCCCCGATGCCATGACACCAGACGGCCATTACTGTCTTGGCCCGCTACCGGGTGTGCCCGGATTTTTCGTTGCCGCCGGCATGTCGCTTAACGGCATCGCCGGGGCCGGTGGCGTGGGCAAGGTGATGGCCGAGTGGATCATAGACGGCGAGCCGTCGCTTGACCTGCACGAGATGAACATCCGCCGCTTCGGCACGCACTACGCCGACATGGATTTCGTCACCGAGAAGGCGCGTGAGGAATACCACTACTACTATCACTTGCGCTATCCGGCAGATGAAAACATCTGGGGCCGCAACCACCGCAAGAGCCCGCTGTACAACCGACTCACGTCGCTTGGTGCAGAGTTCAGCGAGAAAAACGGTTGGGAACGAGTCAACTTTTTTAACCCTGACAAACCGTCTCGCCAAGCAGGAGCTGACCAACACCAGTGGGGCTGGGGCCGACCAGCCTACCACGACCTTGTCCGGGCGGAATGCCTTGCCGCACGTGAGCGCGTCGCGTTGTTCGACATGACCTCGTTCGGCAAATTCGAGGTCAACGGTGACGGCGCGCTTGGCCTACTGCAACGCGTCGCCTGCAACAATGTCGATCGCCCCGTCGGCTCGCTCGTTTACACGCAGTTCCTCAACGCACATGGCGGCATTGAGAGCGACCTGACCGTGTGTCGGCTGGCCACCGACCGGTTCCGCGTCATCACCGGCACCTCCTTTTTATCGAACGATCTCGAGTGGGTCCGTCAACACGCGCCTGAAGACGGATCAGTCGAGGTACGCGACGTAACCGACAACTTGGCCTGCATTGGCCTGTGGGGGCCAAATGCCCGAGACGTGCTTGACCAAGCGACTGATAACGACATCAGCAACGATACCTTTCCCTACCTCACCGCACAGGAACTCACCGTCGCTGGCAAACCAGCCTGGGCACAGCGCGTCAGCTACGTCGGCGAACTGGGCTGGGAACTTCTCCTGGCCAACGACAACGCGGACACTGTTTGGGATTCGTTGCTTGAGCTTGGCCAAGCACACGGCATCCGGCCAGCCGGCTACAAGGCGCTCGACTCGTTGCGCATGGAGAAAGGCTACGTTTACTGGGGCGTCGATGTGACACCTGAGGACAACCTGCTCGAAGCCGGACTGGGCTTCTGCGCCGACATGGCCAAAGGCGACTTCATCGGGCGCGATGCCTTCGCCAAGCGCAAGAAGGAGGGGCTCCAATCGCGGCTGCGAACCGTCGTGCTTGAGGGCAACGCCTTTCCAGCCTACGGCGCGGAGTCGGTCTGGCATAATGGCGAGATTGTCTCGCGCTTGCGTAGTGCCGGCCACGCCCACACCATCGACAAATCCATCGCCTACTGCTATCTGCCGTTGCCCCTAGCCAAGCCGGGGATGCAGGTGGAGATCGAGCTGTTCGGCGAGCGCGTCCCGGCCAAGGTCACCCTCCCGATCCACGACCCCAAGAGCGAGCGCCTCAAGGCCTAAGCCTGGCCAAAGTGTGAATCAGTTCCGCTGTGACTTCTGCTGCTGCAGCAGTTTCCTTTTGTAACGGCTCTGCACCACCTCGGTCAACACCAGCACGGTGATCACGAAGTAGAACGTCGTCTTGCTCATGGCGTGGATCTCACTACCGAAGAGCTTCATCCCGGAAAGGTGTCCTCCTTCTGTCAGCAACATGATGCCCACGACGAAAAGGATGAACAAACCGAGCACCTCATACATGCGATTCTTCTGAAGGAAGGTCGAGACTCCATCCGCCAGCCAGATCATCAGTCCTCCACCGGACAGGATGGCCAGCACCATTATCCAGAAACCCGTGGTGCTGATCCGCTCGCCCGCCTCAGCGCCGGAATCGCTCACCAGCGCGATCGCGCTCAGGATGGAATCGAACGAGAACACTGCGTTCATGAAAACGATCTTGGCCACCACCGACTTGGCGGAAGAGGCGTCCCGATTGACCTCTGTTTGAAAATCCTCCACCACGGTCATGTGGAAAATCTCCTTCATTGCCGTGTACAGGATGAACACCCCGCCCACCAGCACGATAATGCTGTGCAGGTTGAACGACCCCTCAATGACGCCCTTCCACGAAATCGGAAACCATTCCGCCTGAAACGCGCTGATCATCTTGATCAGCAAAAACAGCAGCACGACCCGCAGGCCGACCGCAATGCCGATGCCCCATTTTCGAACGGACGACTGCAGCGCCTCCGGAGCACGCTTCGACTCAAGCGAAATATAGAGCAGGTTGTCGAATCCCAGCACCGCCTGCAGCAGCACCAGCATTCCCAGCGTTAGAACGATCTCAAGAAGTTCCATAGCCCTTAGGGATTGTTACAAAACCAGCCCTCAACTATCCAGAAGATTTCGGCGAATAATTTGGTACCGGTGGCCGGACTTGAACCAGCACTCCTTCGCAGGAAAGGGATTTTAAATCCCTCGTGTCTACCAATTCCACCACACCGGCATCGTTGAAGAAATATGGTTGGCGGTCGTTTGCCGACGCGCGGCATGGTTCATTTTACCGAACATCAAGAATGTTCGCAAGCCACGCTTGGCCAAGAGGGTTTGGGGCGGCACTATCTGTGGCTACAACACTTTGTTGAANAATGCTTCCGGGAATTAAACAGTTTGATTTGAATGGGAAAGTCGCCGTGATTACAGGCGGCTCGAAAGGATTAGGCGAGGCGATGGCTGCCGGCTTGGCCAGTGCAGGTGCGAACCTCATACTGGTCAGTCGCAATGATGCTGAAGCCAAGGCCAAGGCAGTAAAACTCGCCAAGGAATACGACTGCAAGGCGATCGGTTTTGCAGCAGATGTCTCCAAGCAAGCCGACATGGAGGCGATGGTAGCAGAGGCAATTGATACGCTAGGGCAGGTGGACATTCTCATCAACAATGCCGGCATCAACACGCGCGGCCCAATTGATGAATTGTCTTACGAACAGTTCTCTGAAGTGCAGCGGATCAATGTGGACGGCATTTGGCTGGCCTGCCGCGCGGTGTTGCCGCACATGAAGCAGCGGCAATACGGACGCATCGTCAACATGGCCAGTGCGCTTGGCCTGGTTGCGATTCCAAACCGCACTCCGTATGCAACGAGCAAAGGAGGTGTGGTGCAGTTGACGCGGGCGTTGGCGCTGGAGTTGGCCGGCAGCGGGATCACGGTAAACGCAATTTGTCCCGGCCCGTTCCTTACGCCGATGAATATCCCGATCGCGGACACGGAGGAGGGTAAAAAGTTTATCGTTGGCGCAACAGCGCTCAAACGCTGGGGTGACCTGAAGGAAATTCAAGGCGCAGCGATTTATTTGGCGAGCGACGCTTCCAGCTACACCACCGGTGCCATGCTCAGCGTAGACGGCGGCTGGACAGCTCAGTAGGCCTCAGAAAAAAAGGAGCCGCACTCCGGCAATGACCGAAAAGCCGTAAAGCAAAAACTCAAATAGTTTTTGCTGGATGAGCTGAATGATTTTTCGTCCAACAAAAATGCCCGCGAAGATGCCGGGGAAAATGAGAAGACTAATCTTGATCGAATTGGCATTGATCAGATCGATACTGGCCACAAGTGGCAGCTTGATGACATTCACCAAAAGGAAACACCGGGCACCCACTCCGAGAAACGTTTCCTTGGTCATTTTTTCAACCAGCGCGTAGATCGAAAAGACCGGACCCGCGGCGTTGGCCATGATGGTTGAGGTACCGATCATCATACCGCTGCCCCATCTAAACCCGATAGATTTCGGTAGCCTGGCCAGCGCCTGGCCAAACCGAAGCCGAACCAATTGAAGGGCGAACATCAACAGGACAATAAGACCGATCCCCTTCCGGGCAGTGGCTTCCTCGATATAGTCCAATAAAAAATAACCGGCGGCCAAACCGACAAAGATCGGTGGCAATAAGGGTAGCACCTCCTTCCAAGAAGAGTATTGGCGGAACAGAGGATAGACGGTCAGATCACAAGCAACTAGGAGCGGAACAATGATGCCAACCGATTGCTTGGCCCCGAACAGCTCAGCCAGAATCAGCACGTTGACCATGGCCAAGCCGGGAAAACCGGTCTTGGAAAAACCCAGACTGAACGCTCCAAACAGGGCAATCAGCCAGGTTGCAACGGAAATGTCGTCGAAAAAATCCAAGCGCTTTGCCTCGGCAAACTTAGAGCTTCACCGTCACAGTCGCCGTGGCTATCGACGCGAGGTCGCCGCGCTGCTCCAGCGACTTGATGATCTCCCGAGCCGAACGCTTCACCTTGCCGCTGAACTTTTCCTCGCCGTTGACAGTGATCATCACAGGCTTATCGAGGTTCAACAATTGATCGGACAAACGAACCACCAAGCGTGGTGTTTTCTCAGCGGTGATGTTGATCGTCTGGCCATCGATCGTTGCTTCCATTCTTTGCCCGTTGACCAAGTGCTTCTCCGGAATCTGAAGCCAATAAAACCGGGATGTGATGCCCTTGGCCTGGCGCCAAATAATTTTTTTCGGCCATGGGTTTCGGGTGAACTTGGCCATCCACGGCAGAGACTCGGCATCCTTTCCTTTCATCCAGTGCTGCATCTCGGGGTAAATACGCACCAAGTGATCGTAGCCCTCAGGGTCGGCATTGCGCAGGTCAGCCAACAAGCCCTCCCATTTCTCGGCGACCTTATTGCGATTGTAGGCCCCGTCCTTTCCACCCATGAACAAACCGAAACCGATGTTTCGCAGGTTGTCCGGCTTGGCATCGTTCGGATGCCCGGCCATCATCGAGGCCGCCGCCCAGCGATCCGCCAT
Source organism: Pedosphaera sp. (assembly GCA_022451065.1). GTDB lineage: Bacteria > Verrucomicrobiota > Verrucomicrobiia > Limisphaerales > UBA1096 > UBA1096. Next base: position 7,407 of record JAKUOU010000024.1, read on the forward strand.
TCGCGGCGCAAGTTGGTAGACGCCATCACCCCCAGCAGAGTAGCCCATCAGATAAACACGGTTCGGGTTTACGCCGCGAGTCGCCACGTAATTCTCAATCAAGCGATCAAACAAGCCGTCGATGTGAGACTGATGCCATAGGTTCCAGGTGTCGGTCGGCGCACGCGGTGCGACATAAATTCCCTCGGCCGGTTGATAGAGCTTAATCTGGTTTTTCCATTGGCTGTCATTCACGCGGGTCGGCGCACCACCACCACCGTGCATCGAGATCCACAACGAACGCCCACCCTCCGGCGCATCGCCGAAAACTTTCTCGAGATAGCGTAGTTTCTTGTTCCCCAATTGGATAGACTTGGCCTCGATCTCGGCGGCACGCTGCTTGGCCAGGCGCTTGCAGTGATCAGCCCAAAGCAGCTCGATCGCCTTTTTGGCGTCTACCTTGGACAGGTCGCCCTTGGTCCAATCACCAGGGAGTGTGTCCGGGCGCACATTGGAAGGAGCGGCCAACCAAGCGGTTACGGCGGCGAGTTGCGACTTCTCAATCTCCACCCGTTCAGGCAACTCGTCCCACTGAACATCGACCGTCACCTCACCGCCCTTGCTTCGGCGTATCGGGATTTGTTTGACCTTATTCCCCTTTGTGAACCGAAGCCAAAGTGGTGTGTTCGGATTACAGGTAAAGCCAGTAATATCGTTCAGATCAGCCCGACCGGCCTTGGTTTTTCGGGAGGCGAGCACCTTGTTTTTTGAGTCGAGCAAATCGGCTTGCACTTCGAGTCGCTTGCCACCCTGCCGTTCAAGCACGCGCACCAATAAATCATCCTCGACGTTGCTCCTGCTGCTTTTGCCGGTGTAACGATCGGTGACGTTGATGGCGTTGACCTGTTTGGCATCGATATCCCAAACCATCGGAAAACGCGTGCCAGTTTTTTTCCACGATGTCGCATAGATCGAGTTCTGCCAGTTGGACTTGTCGGCCTTTGCTGCAGCCCCGACAAACCAGCCACGATTCAACCCGGCGGCGTTGTATTCGTCTGATCCTGTGAAGTGCCAGCCCTCGTCCCAGATCTCCGACCATGTATGATTGCCGCGATTGTTCGTCCACAGCGGCGTTCCGGCGACTCGCGATGCGATACCCACCGAGCGACAGGCATCGACGAGAATGATCGACAAGCCGGTGCAGGTCGCCCTGCCCTGCGCGATCGACTCAGCCGGACTTTGGTTCGGCTGTTTTCGGCCGGTGTTGTAGTGGACGTTAATGAGGTTAAAGATCTTGCTGTTGAGCGCCTGCACCGCCTCGGTGGCGGTCGATGACTTGGCCACGATGGCTCGGCATTTTTTGTAAAAGTCCGGCCGCCAACGCTCACGCGTCTCGTCGAGGCTGGCATACGGTAGCACCTCGTTAAAAAAAAGCGCCTCGGGCAACTGAGCACACCAGGGGAACTCCTCGCGCGCCTTCATCGCCAGATCGAGATTCTCAGTGAGGAATTGGCGATTGAGCGACGTGAGGTCTCTTTCGGGCATGCCCTCGACAAGAAACTCGGCGGCACGTTGGCCAAGATCGCTATGCGTTTTTTCGGCTGTGGAAATGAATGCCTCGAGCTCGGCACGATTGTCGCCGGCCTTGACCAAGGCGGCTTCCAACTCCTCTTTCGCTTGGCCAAGCGCAACGGTACCGGCCAAAAAGGCGGCGGCGAAAAAAAGTTTCAACCGTGTCAGAAACTGTGTCGGCATAAACGGGAGCTTACCCGCCTTCCTGGGCAAGATCAACGGTTGGGAGAGTCGATGACCGGCGGCGTGGGCGCGGTTGCGGGCGAAGGAAGCGGCCGCGCATAGCGGATGCCGTATTCACCGGAGACAGCACGGCGGAAGTTGCCCTGCAAACTGGTGAGCGGCCAGACGATGAAGATGATATCGGTGATCAGCCAGATGAACTGCCCCATCCAGCAGAACAACACCGATCCAATGGTCGGCAGCAGGTAAACAAACCCGAACGTTTTCCAAAATGCCGCCGAGTAGTTGCTGCTACGAAGCGCAAACCAGCAGCCGGAGTAGTACAATGCAAAAAGATCTCCAAAGAACACCACGGCAATCAGGCCGCTCATCAATCCCATAATTGAAACGCCAAATAGAGCGTCATCAAAAATCCAGCCCTCCATAAACATGCTAAACAAAGCCGCCACGATGGGGAGCGATGCCAGCAGGATCACTGGCCACATCCAAAACCGCACCATCGCGGCGAAGTGACCGCGCCGGAACTCCTTCTCATCCACCGGTGTCACGAGAATCTGCTCAAGCGCGCCACTGGCCTTGGCCTCGTGGATGGTCGTCACCGCGTGGCGTGCCACCTCGAGCCGAATCCAAAACGAGCCCACCCAAACCAACGAGCCCATAAATATCCACAAGTCGTCAATTCCGGCTCCAGCCAAGACCACGAAACCCGGCAACACCAATCCAATTGTGATCATCAAAGCCATCAGCAACCGTCGAGAGGTGCGAAAGGAGCGCACGCGCCACACCAACCAGCCGACCGGGTTGGCGTTCAGTATCGCTGACTGCCTCTCGGCACTTGACTGTAAACGGTCACCGTCGGTCCGTTCGCCCAAGCTGGGGGTCTGTGGTCTTAGCTTAGTCTCGCGCCAGCGGTGCGAGATAGTCCATGAGGCCAAGACGAGCAGCATTCCAGAGACGGCCAGGCCGCTGCCCAACCAAGCCCAATGCCCACTGAAACCAGCCGCGGGCGTCCCTATCACCGGGGCGGAGGCGTTGGCCATGGCGAATCCGGGGCTGACAAAATTCAAGGCGCTCGCAGTGCCACCCAACCACAGGTGAATCAACGGCAGCATCGTCACGCTGAACAGAGAGAAGAACGTCCAGAAAACCGCCCGGCCACTACTCAAACTGAGCGCCGAGAAAAACATCCCCATTGAAAGCGAAAAAATGAGGATGTTCAGTAGCGCGCCTGCCGTCCGCCAGAACTGATCGTTCGTCACGCCACCCATCAGCAGTGGCAACGCCAGTACCGGCAGCACCGCCAGCACGCCGTAAAACGACTTGAGCGACGCGGTGATCATCTTGCCCAGCACCACATCGTACCCGCGTAGGTCGGTCAGGAACAGTAGGCCAAGCGTACCATCGGTTTTCTCGCGCGTGAGCGTGTCAGAGGTCGTCCACAGGCCGGCCAGCAGGCAGTAAACGAAACAGGCCCAGGCGAGGATCGCGAAGAACACATCGCCCTTCATCATGCCGCCCACCGAATACGCCATTCCGAGCCAGAGACCACCGAAGCACACCGCCACGATAGCGATGATCCAGCGCGACAACCACGAGCCAAGGTTACGGGAGGCAATCCCAAGTTCGCGCTCAACGATGGGCAGGCTAATCATGTCTCGGGTTCCAAGCTAGGCACCGGCGGCCCGAGCGGCCATTTGGCGAAAATTGGCTTTCAAATTGTTCATGGCACGCATCCCCCAAAAAAGATTGTTGCCAAGGCAAATAAAAAACCAGAGTCCCAATACAAATTCTTCATCCGGTCCGGTTTGAGCAGGTCCAAAGAGAGCAAAAGCAAGGAACAGCATCATTCCTGCCCATATAATCCATGGCAGGAACAGGATGCGTAAAGCCACTCCACTCGCACTGAAGGATGGTTTGCGGGAAGTCAAACTGAGCTGCATGCCAACAAAGTGCATTGCCCATATGTCCATCGCCAATATCGTCAGTCCGACGATATAGTAGGGCCAAGTGTCCCTATCCGAGTCAAACATCATGAACGGGACGGTGGCCAGCACGAGGCCAAGCGGTAAGCCAAACTGCCACAAAAGTCGCCGCGCCTGACCAAGTGAGAAATCGCTAAAGTTCAGCGGGGTTGCCAGCAGCAGTTCCAACGAACTCTGCTGTCGATCCTCCCGGAAACGATCACACACCGCTAAGACGATCCAACATTTGAAACAGGCAAACGTGCACCATAGCGTGGTGAGGTGCACTCCGTCATCCAGCCACCATCTGCCATTTTCCAGCAATCCCCATAACCACAACATAAACCCAGCAAACAAAGCCGCCCAAACCAGCAAGGGCCGCAAACGCCACCGCGCTCCCAGCCAATAAGCCGGGTTATCGTTGAGTAGCTTGGTTCGGCGTGAAATCGCCTCGGCCGGGCGCAGCTTGTCGACAGCGCTTGGCTTCGTCTCCCGATCCTGCCAGGCACGCGGCGTCCGCCAAACCGAAAACCCAAGCGACACCACGCCAACGCCCAGTGCTGTCGTGAGCGACTGATAAAAAAAATGGGGGTTTCCAGAGAAGTTACCACTGAATGCGAGCGGGAACATCGCCCCCGAACTGAAACAGGCCAAAAACTGAGACGCTGAACTGTCGATATGGTTGTACGCTTCCAACACGATACTGATCATCGGCAACCCAAAGTTGAGCAGGAGGATGATAAGAAGCGTCATACCGATCGCCGCCCTGGTCACCTTGAACTGTGCCGAGCAGGCCATACCCACCGAGAGTGACATGAACAGCGCCGCAAACAATACCCCGACCATCCTGCCCACCTCCGCCGGATCCACGCCACCCATCAGCAGCGGCACCATTAGCACCGGTGCAACCGCCATCAGGCCAAACACCGCCTGCAACGAGCAGGCACTCATTTTGCCCAGCACCACGTCGAGCCCGCGCAGATTCGTGAGGAACAGTAGACCGAGCGTGCCATTGCGCTTCTCCTCGCTGAGCGTGTCGGCCGTCAACCGCACGCCGGCCAGGTTGCAGAAGAAAAAGGCAAAGCCGGCAATCACGCCGAAAATAATCTGACTGAATTGATGCGGCGGCGCGTTATCCATCCGCATGACAATTAACATCCAAGCAAGAACCACAATGGCAGTGAGCGCCGTGATAAAACGAATGAGCTGGGTTTCTCGCCTGCGGGAAGCCACCAGCAACTCACGACCAACGATGGGAAAGGGATTCACCTTGGGAATTTCAAGTTATCGGTCTCAAGTTTGAAGCCAACCCGTGAACCGGCAGCACTTGGCCAAGCCCTACTGTGTTTTTTCAAACTCGCCTTTTTTCAGCTTGTCGAGGTAGTCGTTCAAGTCGGACTTCACGCCACCGGCAAGGAAGTAGAGGCCAAGCACATTCGGAAATGCCATGCCAAGTATCATTAGGTCACCGAAGTCAAGGACGTTGGTCGAGGTGATGATCGACCCAAGGAAAACCATCAGCAGGAACAGCCACCGATAGACCATCGAAGAACCGTCGCCAAACAGCCAGGCCCAACAACGCTCGCCGTAATACGACCACGATATCATCGTGCTGAAGGCGAACAAAACCACGGCTGCCGAAAGGATATAGGGGAACCAAGTAATCTCAGACTTGAAGACGGTCGAAGTCAGGCCGGCACCGTTGTTGGCCTCGGCAAACGGCTTGGCCACCTCAGCCGCCGAGCCGCCCTCATAGTGCCCGGTGATGACGATCACCAGGCCGGTCATGGTGCAGACGATGATCGTGTCGATGAATGGCTCGAGCAGCGCCACAATGCCCTCGCGGACAGGATGCTTTGTCCTGGCCGCCGAATGGGCAATCGCCGCCGAGCCAACACCGGCCTCATTGGAAAACGCCGCCCGCTTGAACCCTATCACCAGCACGCCGATGAAGCCGCCCCAGGCCGCTCCCGGGTTGAAGGCACTGTCGATGATCGTCGCAAACGCAGCGGGAATTTCTGAAGTGTGCTTTAACAACACCACCAAGCAGGTCAGCAGGTAAATGCCGCACATGGCCGGCACAATCTTCTCGGCAGTCAGCGCAATGCGCTTGATGCCACCTATAATGACCAGGCCGGTGAGCACCGCCATGACCAGCCCAAAGACCCAGCGGTGATCCGCCAGCCAAGGTAGCGTCTCCTGCACCGCATTCAGCGACTGGTTGACCTGAAACGTGTTGCCACCGCCAAACGAGCCGCCAATGCATAGGATGGCAAACAGGACGGCGAGCACCTTGCCGAACCCACCGAACCCCTTTTCAGCCATGCCCTTGGTAAGATAAAACATCGCCCCGCCCATGACGCGGCCGTCTGGCCTTGTCTCACGGTACTTTTGGCCGAGCGTACACTCGGTGAACTTCGACGACATGCCGAGGAAGCCGGCGATGATCATCCAGAAAATCGCACCCGGCCCACCTAGGCTGACGGCGATGGCCACGCCGGCGATGTTACCCAGGCCAACCGTCGCCGAAAGCGCAGAGGAGAGCGCTTGAAAATGGCTGACCTCGCCCTCGTCGTCGGTGTTGTCGTATTTGCCACGGACGACATCGATCGCATGCTTGAAACCGCGAAAGTTGATGAACCCCATCCGGATAGTGAAGAAGATGGCCCCCACGACCAGCCAAGCAACCACCAGCGGAATTTCCGTGCCTGATGACGAAGTGTAAATGGGAAAGAAAAATGCTGAGGCGATCCAGCCCACCAGTGTTCCGGCTATGGCATCCACCTGATCGAACATTCCACCTTCCTTCGCTAACTCCTGTGCAAATGCCGGAGCAACGGAAAGATTAAAAGCCATGCATACGACCAAGAAACGGCGGATCGCGCTCGCTGGCGTAACACAATTTTTTTTCTCTGAAAACGCTTCAGTAGTTTGTTTCATTTCGGTTGTTCGGGTTTGTCCAAAAAAAAAGAGCCGGGTCTCAGCCCGGCCCTTTTTGCCAAAAATATTGATTCAAAGCGACCCTCACTTGAACGGGTTGAAATACTTGTCGATCAATTGCGGGCTATTCTGTATTTCCATGATCCGTTCATGCCGAATGCTCTCGGCGTGGCCGTCAAAGTAGGCGGCGTTGATGCCGGTCTTGTGCATGGTGTGAATTTTCTCTCCCATTGCATTGACTCCCTCTGCCTGGCCTGCTCGGTTTCCAAAAGCAGTCCCATGCGGGTGAAAACTGGCGTTGCGCATCGAGTGCGGATCCTCATTGAGCAGCAGGAACTTGTCAGACGGACTCTTGACAGCCGTGTACTTGATACCAGGATTCACGCCACTAGTCTGACCGTTCATGAAACTCGTCATACTGAAATTGACTCGTAGCGCCAGGCCGATCGCCCCCGTGCTCGGGCAGCGATAAACACCGTAAACCGTCTTGTTGCGGGTATTGGGCATCCTGTTTTTGCGGATAATGTCCTGACCCGTCACATGGGTGAATATCGATCCCGCCTCGGCATGGAAGGGTATGTTTGGATCATACCTGTTCCAGTCCCTGTTACGTTGCAGCACTGCATCGCCCGGGCCGCCCCATACCCAGTCCTCATACCAGTTTCGGTCGGTCGAACCAGCGAAGGGTAAAAACCCACCATAATCATCCTTGTACATGTAGATGCCGAGGCCGACCTGCCGCATATTACTGAGGCACTTAATCGCGCGTCCACTTTCCTTCGCACTGGCCAGGGCCGGCATCAATAACGCAGCCAAAATCGCGATGATAGCGATCACAACCAATAATTCGATCAGAGTGAAGCCCCTTTTTTTTTGCGGAGATATTAACGTATTCATTCTTTCGCAGCGGAAAAATTAGACTCAGCTCCGACAAATTACCAATTTTTTTGGCTAAAAAATTGGCACTATTTGCCACAAATCGGACAATCCGACCTCTGTTGTAACCGCACCGAGTTGAAAGTCATTGCCCGTAAATCACAGGTGACGAGTCGATTAAAAAGAGGTTCGCCCAACCCGGTGATGATCTTAATTGCTTCCATCGCACCGAAACAACCGACCGCACCCGACACTGCGCCGATCACCGGGAAGCGTCGCTTCCAATCGTCCGGCTCCTCCGGATACAGGCACCGAAGACAGCCGGTTCTACCTGGAGCAAAACTGGTAATGTGCGCCTCCGTCTCGTACATCGCACACTCGACCATCGGCTTGGCTAGGCGCACACAAGCTGCATTCATCGCAAAGCGCTCCTCGAACAACGGCGCGCAATCCACCACCACGTCCGCCTGCCCGACGAGTTTGGCGGCGTTGGCCTCGGTGACGTTCCCTGGCACGGCAACGATCTCAAGCCTTGGGTTCAGTGCCTTCAGCGACTCGACGGCCGTGTCGATTCGCGCTTGGCCAAGCGCGTCGTGCCGCATAAGCAACTGGCGGTTCAAATCGCTTGGCTTAAGCTTTCCCGCATGGGCCAACACCAACCGACCCACCCCGACCGCCGCCAATTCATAAGCCACCAGGCCGCCCACGCCACCAATGCGGCTTACCATCACCGTGGCCGCCTTGAGACGCCGCTGCCCCTCCTCGCCAAAGCCGGCGACTGTCGTCTGCCACGAGTAAACTTCGCGCTCAGCATCGGTCAGTTTCGGCAGATCGCTTGGCTTACTCATCGCGCTGCACCTGTCCGTCGGCCAGGCGGAAATGGCAGCCGCCCAAGCGCCTGGCTTCGCTTGGACTGTGTGTGATGTGCAGAATCGTCACGCCGGTTTCACGGTGTACACGCTCGAGCAATCGACACATCTCCCCGTGCAACTCCTCATCAAGCGCGGCCAGCGGTTCGTCGAGGCACAGCACCGACGGCCGATGGGCCAGCGCACGACCAAGGGCAACGCGCTGCGCCTCACCGCCACTGATCTTGTCCGGCATGCGGTCGAGCAAGCCGGTAATCCCGAGCAACTCCGCCAGTTCGTTGACTCGCTTGGCGATCTGCGCCTGGCTAAGCGCGCGCAGCACAAGCCCGAAGGCCAGTTGCTCACGTACAAGCATCATCGGGAACAACGCCCGATCCTGCGGCACATAGCCAACCCCACGCTCGGCTGGCGGCAGTTGGCTGACATCACGCTCGCCAAGAGTAATTCGACCGCTGGTAATTTTGCGCAAGCCGCAGATCGCCTCGAGCAGCGTCGTTTTGCCGCTGCCGCTGCCGCCCATCAGTACGCCATACTCGCCAGCGGCCAGTTCAAGGCCAATGTTGCGCAGCTCAAAACTGCCCTGCCGCAGCACGATGTTTTCAAGGGCAATCATGCGAAAATCCGTTTCATACCAAGGGTTCGGGCGGTGATGAATACCACGACGGCGGCGGCGATCATGATGAGTGACACCGCCAGCATCCCCTCGGTGCGCCCGGCCTGTAGCTCGAGAAAGGCACTCGTCGGTAGCACCTCTGTTTTCTGCCGTGTGGCCCCGGCAAAGACGAGAATAGGCCCGAACTCGCCAAGCGCCCGCGCCCACGCCAGCGTGCCGGCTGCCAACAGGCCGCCCCTGGCCTGCGGCATGATCACACGCCAAAACGCCTGCCGCCTGTTGCAGCCAAGAGTGAGGGCAACCTGCTCGAAACGCTGCGGGATCTGGTCGAACGTCACGCGCATCGTCCGCACAGCAAACGCGCACGCCACCATGAATTGCGCCAGCACCACCGCCGGCCATTTGTACACCACCGCGTCGCTGAGCCACTCCGGCATGTAGCGAAACAGGATGAGCAAGCTAAGGCCCACCACCAGCGGCGGCAGCACGATCGGGATGTCGAGCAGCGTGTCAATGACCGGTTTGCCGCGAAACTCGAACCGGCTCATCAAGTATCCGATCGGCACCGCAACCCACAACGACAACAGTGTCGTGAGCGTGCAGCTGATGAGGCTAAGCTTGATCGAAAAACGAATGTCGCGACTCCGCAGCGCCTGCACGAGCGGGTTGGGCTTGGAGAACGAAAGTTTCGTCGCCGACGGCGCGCCGTTTGCCACCGCGAAGGAAATTTGATTCGTTGTCGTGTCGGTGATTTCGCGGACGCCGTCCCACCCGGGCCCACCTGCATCGCTCACACGGATGAACTCGCCCCACAACAACCCGTGAGCCACGTCAGTCGTCACGGTGGCAACATCATTCGTGACGGCGATGCGCAACACGCGCGCCTCCGGCCTCAGGGATGCCGTAATCGGCCTGCCGCTAGCGCGCGGTAGCAGGACGGCTTGGCCGGCCGCCGCCCGGAACAGGCCGTCACTGGCGATGTGCTGTTCGCCAAGTTGCAGCCCCGCATCATTTTTGCCCTTCCGAAAAAAATAACCCCGGCTGGGCTCAACCGAGACAGTGACTTCGCCGCCGGTGTATCGCCCCTGCTTCACCATTTCCGGGCCAAGCACCGGCCGATCGCTGTAATTCAAAAACACCAAATCGGCCAAGACCATTGCGCCGATAATAAGCAAATAGCTGCCGCCCAGCACGGCCAATCCAACAAGAAACGGCTTGTCGGAAGCGGTACGATAACCGGGTGGCGCCGGGTCGCTCACTGACCGTTGGCCTCCCAACTGAAGCCAAGCTGCTCAAACCGCCGTCGCGATGTCTGCGACGTCAACCACTCCATCAGCCGCCCGGCCAACTGCGGGTAAGGCGTGGTTTTTCGGGCGGCGACGTTTTGTACGGCGAGTGCACGCTTGGGCTGCAACGGCACGGCGTCGAACCGATCCATTAGGTGTTGTATGTTTGCCTCGTAAACGAGCGCCACGTCGAGTTTTTGACCTGCCTCCATCGTTTGTACCAGCGTGTGCGCCGTGTCGGCCATCATTGCGATGTTCTGCTTGATGGTGTCAAACTGCCCGGTCTCACGGCACAATTCGTGGCTCAACGCGCCAAGCGTGCTCGCCTTGGGATCAGTTGTTCCGACACGCAGCCCGCGCTTGGCCAAATCGGCGAGCGAGCCGATGCCGTGCGGGTTGCCCTTGGCCACGAGCATCACGATGCGAGTGCTAGACACCTTCAGATCGATACCGAACGGGTTGCCCATCTTTGCTTGCGCCATGTTGAGGTATGACGCGTCGCACGTCATGAAAATATCCGGCAGTCCCTGCTCGCTGGTCTGCATCTTGCCGACCAGTGTACCGCAACCGGCATACACCACGTCGATCCTCGCGCCTTCACGCTTCTGAAACTCGCGGATGGTTTTCTCCACCGCCTCACGGTTCACACCGCCACAATCGATGCGCAACGTGGGTGCATCGGCCCACTCGTCGCCGGGTATTGGCACGTAGTGGTGCTTGGCAAATACCGCCCCGCCCCTCGTCTGCGCAGCAAGGTAGCGGGCAAACTTCAGCGCCAGGACCGAACGCTGGGTCGTTGTCGTGACCGCCACGGAAATGTCCGCCTTGCTTGCCGCCAACTCCGGCAACTCGACCACCCGCAGCCCAAACTGCCGTGCGACCGAGTCCCATACAAACGCCGCCCGTGTGCCTGCATTTTCCTTCACCGCCAATGCGGCCTCCGTCACGGTCGGAAATGAAGCCGCCTTGGCCGCATCCACCGCCGCCCAGTGGCCGGATCGCTCGAGCATCTTTTTTGTCTTCTTGCCAACGCCGGTAAGTGGATCGCATATCACGAACGAAAGTTTTTGCGCCAGCACATCGTCGCAGTTGTCCAGGGTCAGGTCGCTGCCCGGCTTGGTACCAAGCACAACCTTCCAAGTGGCGATCTTCAGTGACTCGGCGGTGAGTCCGTCGACGCGTGCGCGCTCGGCATAAACGTAGTCCGCCGGAATATAGACATCCGCCCGGGGTAAACCGCCCTCCTTGTCTATCTTGAGCTTGTTCGCCAGCACACCGCTGCTGCCGTACTCAAGGGACATCTTCGTACCGGTCTCCTGCTCAAATTTCCCGGCCGCCTCCTCGACGGCCTTCTTAACCCCAGCCGCACAATAGACGACCAATGTCTTCTCGCCGCCCTGTCCATCATCGGCATCCCGATTCAGGAAATACACCAGCGCTCCCACCAGCACTGCCGTCAACACAAGCCATACCACGCCGCCCTGTCCGCTGCGGCCATATCTGTAATCAGGATCGCCCATCGTACCTTCTTCGCGGCGGCAGACAATGCCGTCAGCCGCACCCCGAAACAAGTTTGCAAAAAGACTTGTTCGGCAGCCACGCCCAGCAATCATTCCCGCCGCGTGCCAAGCCAAGCGAAATTGCCCGTTTTGCAGGTCGACGCATTTGCCGACAAGCCGTTCACCGGCAACCCAGCCGCTGTCTGCTTGCCCGACACCGAACCGCCGGCCGACTGGATGCAGCGGGTCGCCGCCGAGATGAATCTCTCCGAGACAGCATTCGCCTGGCCAAGCGGTGACGGCTTCGGGCTGCGGTGGTTTACGCCAGTTGACGAGGTAGATCTTTGCGGCCACGCCACCCTGGCCTCGGCTCATGCGCTCTGGGAAACCAGGCGCCTGAATAACGACAAGCCGGCTATCTTTCAAACCCGCAGCGGCACACTGACTGCCAGGCAAAACGACCAACTCATCGAGATGGATTTTCCCGCCGAACCGGCTGTCGAATGTGCCCCGCCCGACGACCTGGCCAAGCCGCTTGGCTCGGAAATTCTTTGGTGCGGCCAAAACCGGATGGACATCCTCGTACAAATCACCAATGAACAAGCGATTCGCAACCTGGCTCCAGACCTTGCCTGCTTGGCCAGGCTTGGAACGCGCGGCGTGATCGTCACTGCAATTTCAGAAAACGGCCCAGCTGATTTTGTCTCCAGGTTTTTTTGCCCCTCACTCGGCATCGACGAGGATCCGGTGACTGGCTCGGCTCATTGTTGTCTCGCACCATTCTGGGCCGAGCGGATTGGTTGCAACGAGCTCGTTGGCTTTCAGGCCTCCAGACGCGGCGGCTTTGTCCGGTGCACACTCGCCGGAGACCGGGTCCTCCTCGGCGGCCAAGCGGTGACAATTCTCTCCGGCGAGATGGTCGCCCCTCCACCGGGGACTTGACCCGCGATGGGGCGAGGCTTCACGTTGGCTCCAGCTGATGGGAACCAATTCCCAACTTTCGCCTGAACAAACCGCGCAACATGTCCGGCAAAGCCTGCCCGCCGACGGACTCTTCGCCGGGCACCAGTGGCGCATCGCCACGCGACCGTTCCTGCTCGACAAAAAAACCGTCAAGCAACTTGAGCAACTGGGCCGCGTGCTGCTTAAGTTCTATCAGGCCGCGAATATGCTTTATCACTGGAGTGCTGAGGGAAGACTCCCCGCTTGGCCAAGCGCCTGGCTCGATCGCGGCAAGCCCCAGTCAATCATCGACCTCCAGCGCAGCAAAGCGTTTCGAGCCGAGCTTCCGCGTGTAATCCGGCCTGACATTTTGCTGACCGACGACGGCCTACAAATCACCGAGCTGGACAGCGTCCCCGGGGGCATCGGCCTCACCGCCTGGCTCAACCACGCCTACGCCGGTGCCGGTGCCGAAGTGCTCGGCGGCGCGACCGGCATGCTTGAAAATTTCGCCGGCATCTTCGGCGATGCGGCTAACGTGCGTTTAGTTGTCTCCGACGAATCCTCCACCTACAAGCCGGAGATGAAATGGCTCGCCGAGCAGATCGACCCCGATCGCTTCAGCGTCCACGGGCAGGGTTTTACCAACTTGAGCGATGGCGATGCGGTCTATCGTTTTTTTGAACTGTTCGACCTCCCAAACGTGCCCGCCGCCGAGCTACTGTTTGCCACCGCGGCCGACAAGCGCATTAGCGTGACACCGCCACCCAAAGCATTCCTTGAGGAGAAAATGCTCTTCGCACTGTTCCACAACCGCAACCTCGCCGAGACATGGCGGCAGCAGCTTGGCGAGAGTTTCAAGCGCACGCTCGAGTCGCTCCTGCCACAAACGTGGGTGATCGATCCCGCACCGCTTCCGCCGCACGCCGCCTTTCCCGGCCTTGGCCTGACCGACTGGCAACAGCTCAAGGAACTCTCGCAAAAAGAGCGCAGCTTGGTCCTGAAAATCTCCGGCTTCTCCGAACAAGCCTGGGGGGCGCGCGGTGTCTGGCTCGGTAGCGACCTGCGAAGCGAAGAATGGGCGGGAGCAGTCGACCAGGCGATCGACGACTTCGACAAGTCTCCACGGATACTCCAACGCTACCACCACCCTACCCGCGTCAAGACCGAATGGTTCGACTTCGAGCTTGGCCAAGCGGCACCGATGCAGGGCCGCGTCAGGCTTTGCCCGTACTACTTCGTCCACGGTGAATTTGACACGGCCAAGGCCAAGCTTGGCGGCGTTCTAGCCACAATCTGTCCCGCCGACAAAAAAATCATCCACGGCATGAGCGAAGCTATCCTTGCCCCATGCGCCCTTGGTCAGGCGTAATCAAGAGAGATTACCTCTTGGCCGCTTGACAACTCGCTTGGCCAGGCGAACCCTGCGCGCGACATGAAACAGGTTTTCAATATTGCTGCACTCCTTTTTGCGGGACTGCTTCTCATCGGCTGCGCCACCGACAAGGAATTGCGCAAACTCGAGTCCGCCTATCAGGCGCAGCTTGGGGAATATGCTGCCGCGCTGAAGAGCGGCGAAATCACCAAGGCCGAGCACGATAAAAAAGTCAACCAACTCAACGGCCGCTACGGCCGACGACGCGCCATGATGGAGCGGGATATTTACGGGAGCGGCATCAAGTCGCCTGGCCGCCGCCCAACAGTCGGCCGTGGTGGCCGCCGCTACTGAGCTCAGCGTCGATCGTCAAAAGGTTTTTGCCAGCGGCAAGTCTCCCGCCTATCGTCGTCCGCATGAGCCGATTTTTTTGTTCTCTACTCTTCTTTGTCGGTTTGGTCGGTAACTTTGCCGCTGAAAAGCCCAACATCATCCTCATCATGTGCGATGATCTTGGCTGGGGGGACGTTGGGTTTAACGGGAACAAAACCATTCGCACGCCGCACTTGGATGCGATGGCCAAGGCGGGGCTGAAATTCAACCGCTTTTATGCCGCGGCGCCGGTTTGCAGTCCGACCCGCGGGAGCTGCATCACCGGCCGGCATCCGTATCGCTACGGCATTCCGTTCGCCAACAGCGGCCACATGAAGCCGGAGGAATTGACGCTGGCGGAATTGCTCAAGAAACAAGGCTACTCCACCGGTCATTTTGGCAAGTGGCACCTCGGTACATTGTCCAAAACCGGGAAGGACTCCAACCGTGGAGGGGCACGCAGTGCCAAGCATTTCTCGCCCCCACAGGCCAACGGCTTCGATGTATGTTTCTCGACCGAGGCTAAGGTACCGACCTGGGACCCGCTGCTCCAGCCCAAGGGCAACAACTCCAACAAGTGGTGGGATGCCCTTACAGCCACCAGCGAGACCAAGCCGTACGGCACGGCTTACTGGAACGAGCGCAGCGAACCTGTCACACAAAACACCCGTGGCAACAACTCGCGCGTGATCATGGATCGCGCGATCCCGTTTATTCGCAGCGCAGCCAAACGCGATCAGCCGTTCTTCAGCGTTGTATGGTTTCACGCGCCGCACCTGCCGGTCGTTGCCGGGCCAAGACACACAGCAATGTACGCCGGGTATCCGAAATACGCACAGCATTACTACGGCTGCATCACCGCACTCGATGAACAGATCGGACGACTCCGGACCGAACTGCGCACGTTGGGTGTGGCTGAAAATACGCTCCTCTTTTTTTGCAGCGACAATGGTCCCGAGGGTCAAGCCGGCCAGGCGCCAGGAACGGCCGGGTATCTCAGCGGCCGTAAACGCTCGCTGCTCGAGGGTGGCATCCGCGTGCCGGGTATCGTCGAGTGGCCCGCGCGTGTGAAAGCCGGTCGCATAACGGACATCCCCTGTGTCACGAGCGACTATTTACCGACCCTTCTCGACCTCGTGGGCGCCAAGCCGGTGGCCGACCGGCCGATCGACGGCATGAGCCTGGTGCCACTGATCGACGGCAGCTTGGCCAAGCGCGGCAAGCCAATCGGGTTTGAGTCAAAAGGGCAATTGGCCTGGGTTGGGGACCAGTACAAGATTTATTCCAGCGGCAAAGCCAAGAATGGCCAGCCGAAGTTCAAACTGTTCGATCTAGTCGCTGATCCATCCGAGAAGAACGACTTGGCCAAGACCATGCCGCGATTGGCCAAGCGCTTGACCGGCGAGCTGGCGGCGTGGCGCGCCTCCTGCCAAGCGAGCGCCGACGGAAAGGATTACTGACAGTGCGCCGACGACGCTCAAAAGGCCGTTGGCTGCGTTGGCTGCTGTTGTTGGCAGTGCTCGATGCCGCGGTATTTTACTGGTGGTGGAACAACCAGGCGGAGCGTCGTTACAATTCAATCATCCGAGTTGCAGCGGAAGAGTTCGACGTGGAGTATGCACTGATCAAGGCCGTCATCTGGCAGGAGAGTCGTTTCCGGGAAAACGCCTTGGGCAAGGCCGGAGAGATCGGGCTGATGCAGTTGATGGAACTGGCCGCGTTCGAGTGGGCCGACAACCACGGCGTGCACGACTTCGAGCACTCGCACGTCTACGATCCGCGCACGAACATCCTCGCTGGCACCTACTACCTCAAGACGCGGCTCGACCGCTATCCGCACGCCGACAATCCGCTGCCGTACGCCTTGGCCGACTACAACGCAGGGCGCGCCCGAGTAGTTCGCTGGGCCAAGGAGGCAGCCCACACCAACAGCACCGCCTTCCTCCGAAACATCGACTACCCCTCGACGCGCCGATACATTGACCAAGTCATTAGTCGCCGCAGTCATTATCAGTAATAATCGGCCTACTTGCCGGCTTGGCCAAGCTTGGGTAAACTGTGTGCGTGCTGGTTGACTTCACAAAAATGAACGGGGCCGGGAACGATTTTGTGCTGATCGACAACCGCGAAATTGGCCTTCAACTCACGCCGGAACAGATTCAAAGAATCTGCCATCGCCAACGCGGCATCGGCGCGGACGGCGTGCTTTTGCTACGCTTGGCCAAGGGAGACGCTGACCTGGGCTGGGACTTTTTCAACAAAGACGGCAGCGAGGCGGAGATGTGTGGCAACGGCGCGCGCTGCTTCGCGCGTTTCGCCCAGCGTCACCTCGACGGACAGGAGGAGGTTTCATTCGAGACGTTGGCCGGCGTAATCAAGGCTAGACTCGACGGCGAGAGCGTCACCATCAGCCTCACGCCGCCGGAGGATTTTCGCATCGGCGACCGTATCAGCACCTCGGCCGGTGAGTTAGAGATTCACTCGGTCAACACCGGCGTGCCGCACGCAGTGTTATTCGTCGATGACGCCGATCAGGCGATGGTCTCCCAACTCGGGAAAGAGATTCGCTATCACGAACGCTACGCGCCGGACGGTACAAATGTGAACTTTGTTCAGCTCACCGGTGAAGACTCGATACGCGTGCGCACCTACGAACGCGGTGTCGGCGAGACACTCGCGTGCGGCACCGGCGTGACAGCGGCGGGATTGATCACCGCCAAGCTGCACGACTGTGGTTCACCGATCCGCGTGCGCGTGCTCGGCGGCGAAGACTTGAACGTGGCGTTTGAGCCGGACGATGACTCGTTAACCAACGTGCGACTCACCGGCCCGGCGGAATTCGTTTTCAGCGGCCAGATCGAAATCTAAATCGCCACCGCACAGCTGAGCATGGAACAAACTCAACCCACATGCATGGTTCGGAACAGTCGAGAGGTTCGACCGATGAGGATATGGGGGCCGGATTGGGTGACCGAGTTCCTGCTGCGCAGCGAGCGCTACGGAGACGTGATCTGCATGGTCCCGACGATTGAGAAAACCGCCTGTCAATTGGGCCGCGAACTCGATGTCTGAACCAAGCTCTCAGTCGACAAAAAAAGGCTCCCGCCGCGGGAGCCTTTTTGTTTGAAAGATATTGTGACGAATTACTTCTTCTCTTTCTTACGCTTCATTTCAAAACTGAAAGTGGAGAAGTCGCCCGTGTTGCCGGAAGCATCAACTTCGAAGATTTGAGCTTCGATGTTGTTCTCGTCGATCTTGCGAAAAGCCACGGCCATGCTTTGCTTTTCGTCCGTGTCAGACGTGCTTGTGACAATAAGCATGGGCATATCCCCCTTTGGACCCCATTTGCCGGTGCTCTTCTTGCCTTGGCTGTCATATCCGGTTTGCTCGATCTCACCTGTTTTTGGGTTTAACCCTATGAGACTATACGACTCGTTGTCGTTGGTTTTAAGATGGGAAGCCACCACGTGATCCTTCACAACCCATTTATAGGATAAGGAGAGCGCGTTTCCATCTATGTCAGCCTCCCAAGCTCCCAGCAACCAATCGGTTTGGTTTTCGCTGATTTGATCAGCGAGTGATGCCTGGGCCTGGGCACTGAATGCCATTCCAACGATGGCCAATACGGTCAGTAACTTTTTCATGATAATCTGATTTATTTGAATTCGGTTAACCGACGAGAGACCTTTGGCGCTCCGGCCGGGCCGGTCAGGCTGGCCGCTTGGTCATGGCTGTGCAAGCCAAAACAAGGCCATTGCAGATCTCTGAACCAGGAGAGCGGGAACCTTGACCTTCACGGGTCGAGTACGAAGGCTCCGCCTCGCCACGAGGGCCTTGTTCAGAATATTTAAGAGACCCGTCGTGGTTCGACCATCAACTTCCGTTGAGTTAGCCACTACCGGCTGCGGCCGTTGGCGCGGATGGCCTCAAGTTTCCTTGTCAGCTTCCCGACCAAGTCCGGGTTAGCCGCAGCCAAGTCGTTGCTCTCTCCGGTGTCGCTCGACAGGTTGAACAGCCGGTACGGCTTGCCAAACGGCTTGCCCTTGGGCACTTCACGCCCGCCGGAGCCATTGCCGGCCACCAGCTTCCACGGGCCGCTGCGCAGTGCGAACATGCCACTCGCGCTGTGGTTGATCACTGGCGCACGTGGCTTGGCCCAATCGCCGCCCCGGAACAGAGGTAGCCAACTGAAACTGTCCTCCGCTGCGTCGCCCGGCAGCTCGGCCCCGGCGATCTCGGCGCAGGTCGCAAACAGATCGACATGGGCGGTGGTTCGTTCGCATTTCGAGCCGGCCGCGATCACCCCCGGCCAACGAGCAAAAAACGGTACCCGATGGCCGGCCTCCCACACATCCGCCTTGGTGCCGCGCAGGTCGCCGTTAGCGGTGTGATGCGTTTTGTTGTACGCCTGGATCGTCGGGTCGCTGAGGTGATCCTCCTTCTCGTTGGCGCCGAGGCGATACATGAATGAGCCGTTGTCGCTCGTATAAATCAACAACGTGTTTTTCTCGATGCCCGCCTCGCGGATTGCCCTCATCACTTGGCCAACCGTCCAATCCACCTGCATCACAAAATCGCCGTACAGGCCGAGCTTCGACTTGCCGATGAAACGTGGATGCGGCTGGACCGGCTTGTGTGGCGCGGACAGCGGGAAGTAGAGGAAAAACGGCTGATCTTTTTTGGCACGTTGCCGGATGACGTCGGTTGCCTTTCGCGTGAGATCATCGAGGCAGTCATCCATCACCAGGCCGGGCTGGCGGGGGCCTTGTCGCAGAAAGCCGGGGAACCTCACCGCAGGCTGGTCGATCGTCGGCAGCTCGATGATCCTGCCATTCTCAATGTACACGTACGGCGGGAAGTCGAGAGACGCCGGGATGATGTGCGAGTAATCAAAGCCGTGTTCGTTCGGCCCGTCAGTGATCGGCTTGGCATAGTCAATCTTTTCGTCAGCACCCTTTTGGAAGCCAAGCCCCAAGTGCCACTTACCAACGACGCTGGTGTGGTAGCCGCTGGCGCGCAACATTCCGGAGACTGTCAACCTGCCGGGCTCAAGCAGCGGCGCACTGTAGCCATTGAGCACCCCTCGCTTCAGCCGCGAGCGCCAGCAGTATCGACCGGTGAGCGTGCCGTAGCGCGTGGGCGTGCAGACCGCTGATGGCGAGTGGGCATCGGTGAAGGTCATACCCTGCCCAGCCAAGCGATTGAGATTCGGCGTCGGCACGGTGGAACGGGAGTTAAGCGCCTGCACATCGCCGTAGCCCATGTCGTCGGCGAGCACGAACACAATATTTGGCTTGGCCGCAGCCAGCGCTTGACCAAGCGTCACTGCCAAAGCCACAGCAATGACTCCACCGACCAAGCGAACTGAAGCGACTCGATACAGATTGTTTTGTTTCATATAGACGGAAAGCCTACGGACAGTTGATGGGTTGGCCAAGCCGCTCCTCGATCGGGGATTATTCCCCAATGAGAGCCGCCAGAGTTGGGGAATAATCCCCAACTAATATTCATATGACACTTGGCCAAACGAATCTAAATTGATTAAACAACTCATTATTAGTGACTTATAAATATAATCAGAAAGTGGCACATATTCTGCATTACGATTGATCAAGTGGCGAGGGGGGACTCGTCAATTTAACAAAAACTGAAAGGAAACTGATTATGAAAATTAAAACACTACTGATCGTGAGTGCCATCGGCATCGCGTTGGCAACGCCGGAGTCATTGCAGGCACAGGCGAATCCAAAGCCGGTCAAGCCGGATGTTGGAGATGTCAAGGATGACGCCAAGGAAGGCGGCAAGAAACGCCCGAAATTCGATACCGAAAAAGTCAAGGAGCGCCTCAAGGCCGCCTTCGACAAGCGCAAAAAGAAACGTGGTGACGCCAAGAAAAAAGGTAACAAGGTAGGTGGCAAGAAAGGTCGCAAGGGTGGCGGTGCGTTCGGGAAACTGGTTCGCGATGACGAGAAAATCAAGGAGCTCCGCGATGCCTTCAAAGCAGCTGCAAAGGAACAACACGAAAAGGTCAAAGGTCTGCACAAACAGCTAAAGGATGCCTCCGATGAGGATAAGGATGGCCTGCGCGAGCAGCTTAAGGGCCTGCGGGCCGATTGGGTTGAGAGCATGAAGGGCAACAGCGAAGAGGTTCGCACCCGGCTCAAGGAGATTCGTGAGGAGTTCAAGAACAAGCGTGACGATGTCATCGACGCCAATGACGATGGCGGCGACGACGACCCGGGCGAATAAGCCCAGACTTAAGTTAACAATTCACGGCAGGCAGCGTTTCCGCTGCCTGTTTTTTTTGATCGCTTGGCCAAGCGCAAAGTTCCGGCTTGCAACAGGCGAGTGACTGGACGACCAATTTCTTCAACGGTCATGCCGGACTACTTTTCAGACAGCGCACTGGTCTTAGTGGCACATGGCTCGACGCTGAACGCCGATTCAGCCAAGCCGGCACGCCAGCACGCCGCTGAACTGCGTTCGCGTCAACTGTTCGCCGAGGTGAGGGAAGGCTTCCTCAAGCAGCAACCCGCTGTGGACGGCGTGCTGCGTAGC
The DNA here is from genome assembly GCA_022451065.1 of Pedosphaera sp. Taxonomy (GTDB): domain Bacteria; phylum Verrucomicrobiota; class Verrucomicrobiia; order Limisphaerales; family UBA1096; genus UBA1096. The sequence continues at coordinate 28,432 of JAKUOU010000024.1, forward strand.
GTCACAGCCCGGCATGTCTTCATCGTGCCGCTGTTCATCAGCGAGGGTTACTTCACGGAGGAAGTTTTGCCCCTCGAGCTTGGCTTCCAGAAAAGCGATGACGGATCGTTTGGGCGTGTCCGCCAAAACGCCGGGCAGACGCTATACTACTGCGGCGTAGTCGGCACGCACGCGAGTATGACCAGCGCATTGATGTCTCGCGCCAGGGAGATCGTGGAGAAACACCCGTTTCCCCTACGCCCAAAACCGTGTGACACAACGCTGTTAATCGCCGGGCATGGCACGTCCAAAAATGAAAACTCACGAAAGGCCATCGAGCAGCAGGTGGCATTGATTAGGAACAAGCGTGAGTATGCCGATGTGCGGGCGGTGTTTCTCGAGGAAAAGCCACGCGTTGAATCGTGCTACGAATTGGCCGCCACGCGGAACATCGTCATCGTGCCGTTTTTTATCAGCGATGGTCTGCACTCGTGCCAGGACATCCCGATAAAGCTGGGCGAACCAGAAAAACGGGTGCAACAGCGCCTGGCCAAAGGCCAGCCGACCTGGGTGAATCCCACCGAGCGACAGGGCAAACGCATCTGGTACTCGACCAGCATCGGCACCGAGCCATTCCTTGCGGAAGTGATCCTTGAGCGGGTGAGCGAGGCGTCTGCTGGGAAATGATCAGCCGATCTGGTGACAAAACATCCCGTCGCGCAACTTGGGTTCAAACCAAGTGCTCTTCGGCGGCATGATACCACCGTCATCGGCGATGCTCATCAGATCCTCGATGCTCGTCGGTCGCATAGAAAACGCGCAGGCGAATTCCCCATCGTCCACCAACTTCACTAATTCTCCCGTACCCCGGATGCCGCCGACGAAGGCGATACGTTCGCTGCGGCGCGGATCGTCGATGCCCAGCAGCGGCCCCAGGGCGTGATCCTGTAAAATACTGACATCAAGTTGCTTGATCGGATTGTCCGGATCGATCGAACTGGCCTTGGGCCGCAGCGTACGCCACCGGCCCTCCAGATAGAGGCAGATTTCGTGTTTGCCGTTTGGCTTGGCCAAGCCACTATCCTCGATGTCAAACGCTTGGCCAAGCGCGCCGAGAAACACCTCCGGCGACCGGCCGTTGAGGTCGCGCACGGCACGGTTGTAGGCCAGTATTTGCACTTGATCGTGCGGGAAGAGTACAGTCAAAAAAAGATCGCTGCTTCCGCTGCTGGATCGTCGCTTGGCCACCCGCGATGCCGCGGCGCTGCGGTGATGCCCGTCGGCGATGTATAGGTTCGGGATTGAATCGAACCGACTCTTGATGAACTGGGTGTCCGATTCCGATACCAGCGTCCACGACGTGTGCTGCACGCCGTCGGGCGAGGTGAAGTCGATATCAGGTTCACCGCTGGCAATGCGATCTAACAACTCGTCCAGCCCGGCATCGGCCGGGTAGGTCAAAAACACCGGACCGGTCTGTGCGTCGAGTGCCTCGAGATGGGCGACGCGATCGTCCTCTTTTTCAGGTCGAGTGAACTCGTGCCTGCGGATGGTGTTTTCATCGTACTCGGCGCAGTTGGCCAGGGCGACAAGGCCAAGCTGTCGATGCTCTCCCATGATTTGTCGGTAGAGATAATAGTGCGCCTGGTCATCCTTATGCAGCGTGCCCCCGGCAATGAGGCGGTCAAAGTTTTCACGGGCCTTGGCGTAAACGCTGGGGTCGGTCGGGGCGATTCCCTCGGGCAGATCGATTTCCGGCCGACTCACGCGCAGGAAGCTCTGCGGCCGCCCCTTGGCCATTTGCCTGGCCTCGGCGGCAGACATGACGTCGTAGGGGAGTTCGCAAATTTCGGAAGCCCGTCCAAAATCGGGCAAAAGAGCTTGAAAAGGCTTAACGGTCGCCATTGGCGCGGCACGGTAAGGGAGCGCTTGGCCAAGCGCGACGAAAAAACAAGAAATCAACCTAACACGCTGTGTTCGAAACACTTGAATCAACAACCCAAACGAACCGGCCTTGCGGTGAATATCTCTTGCTTGCAAATGCTAATGCTACGGAGCCTACTACCCGCCCTTTTTTACCTAACATCAATGAACAACTACACCCATTCAAATCTGAGGAATGTAGCCTTGGTTGGTCATGCTTCGTCCGGCAAGACCATGCTTGGCGAATGCATGCTAGCCTGCTCCGGCAACATCAACCGGCTCGGTAGCGTGATCGAGGGCACCACAGCATCGGACTATCACAAGGCGGAACAGGATCGACAGTTTTCCATCCACACGTCACTGCTGCATGCCGAGTGGCTGGAGAATCGTTTCAACATTATCGACACCCCGGGCTATCTGGATTTCATCGCCGAGAGCCGCGCGGCACTGAAAGTGGCCGATTTGGCACTTATCGTCGTCCACGCTACGCACGGCATCGAAATCGGCACCTCAAAAGTGTGGGAGTACGCCGAGGAGTTCGGCTTGGCCAAGATGGTGGTAGTCAACGGGATCGACACCGAGAATGCGCAGTACCAGCCGATCCTGGAGGAACTGGAGGCCACGTTTGGCAAGCGGTTCTTCCCGGTCAACATTCCGACCAATCCCGGCCCAGGCTTCAACGAGGCGCTGGATGTGATCCGCAAGTCGAAGCTCACCTACAAGACGGACGGCAGCGGTAAATACGACGAAGCCAAGGTCTCCGGCGCGGAGGCGGAAGAGGTCGAGCAGTTGCACACCCAGTTGATTGAACTTGTGGCCGAGTCGGACGACACGCTGCTGGAAAAATTTTTTGATGCAGGCATCACCGAGGAAGAGCTTCGCGGCGGGCTGCATCAGGCGTTTCAATCCCAGATTTTTATCCCGGTGTTCTTTACATCAAGTGAGACAAACGTCGGCGTGGCACGGTTGATGGATTTCATCTCAAAGTACGCCTCCTCACCGGACGACCATAAGGAAACAATCGCCAAGAACGGGGACGACGAAGAGGTGACTATCAGCCTTGACGACAACGAGGCCGTCGCCTTTGTCTTCAAGACCATCAACGAGCCCCATATCGGCGAGCTGTCTTTCGTCAAGGTAATGGCCGGCACGCTTAAGGCCGGCGAGGACGTCGTCAACACCAACACCGACGAACCCCAGCGGCTGGGGCAAATGTTCATCCTAAACGGCAAGAACCGCGACAAGGTCGAGCAGCTCAACGCCGGCGAAATCGGCGCGCTGGTCAAGCTGAAGAACACCCACACCGGCAACACACTCGCCTCCCCCAAGCGCAAGGTCACCGTGCCTTCGATCGACTATCCCAATCCCAACATCCACGAGGCGCTCAAGCCAAAAAACAAGGGCGATGAGGACAAAATTGCCGTGGGGCTCTCCGCGCTGCACGAGGAGGATCCATCCTTCCAATACCACGTCGACTCCGAGTTGCACCAGACGGTCATCTCCGGTCAGGGTGAACTGCATTTGCAGGTGGCCATGGAACGGATCAAGGAACGGTTCAACACCGAGATGGAGTTGTCCGCCCCGAAGATTCCCTTCCGCGAAACCATCCGGAGCAACGGCGAGGCGAAGTACCGACACAAAAAGCAGAGCGGCGGCGCCGGCCAGTTCGCCGAGGTCTGGATGCGCGTCGAGCCCGCATCACGCGATCACGGGGTGGAGTTCACCCAGTCCCTCGTCGGCCAGAACGTGGATCGCGTGTTCGTGCCCTCCGTGGAAAAGGGAGTCAACAGCGCCTGTACCGACGGCATCATCGCCGGCTACCGCGTGGTGGACGTGAAAATCAACTTTTACGACGGCAAAATGCACCCGGTGGATTCCAAGGACGTCGCCTTCCAAATCGCCGGCAAGCAGGCCTTCCGCGAGGCTTTCCAGTCGGCGAAACCCTGCATGCTCGAGCCCATCACCAAGATCGAGGTCAGCGTGCCCGAGGAATTCATGGGGGCCGTCATGGGCGACCTCTCCAGCCGTCGCGGCAAAATCCTGGGCATGGACGCGGAGGGGACGTTCCAGGTCGTCCGGGCCGAGGTGCCACAGATGGAGCTGTACCACTACTCCACCAACCTGCGCTCTCTCACCGGCGGCCGGGGCCTGCACACCGAGGAATTCAGCCACTACGAGTACATGCCCCGCGAGCTTGAGAAAAAAGTGATCGCCCAAAGCCAAGCCAAGGACGAGGAGTAGCCGATCAATGCACCAGCATGTCGGAGAGGGATGATTTGAATTTGCGATGGCAAACCGCGAACAGCACCGCAGTCGGGATCACCGCGAAGGTTGAGGCCGCCATCTGCACGCCCTGTGGCGTTCGCTGACTGACGTCGTAGAGCTTGGCCAGGGCCAACGGCAGGGTCTGCTTGGTTTCGCTGGTCAACACCAGCATCGGGATCAGGTGTTCATGCCAGGCGAGGATGAAATGGATCATCCCGTAGCTGAGCAGTGCCGGCCAGACCAACGGTAGCAACGTCAAGAACACCCGCAGCTCCGCCGCACCACAAACACGCGCCGCCTGCAAATACTCCACCGGCACTTGTCGAAAAACCTGTGTAAAGTAGATCACACCCAGACCGGTCACCACGCCGGGCAACATCACGCCGAGTAGCGAGTCGCTCAGGCCAAGCTCGTTCACCCACGAGAACAGTGGCACGGCAAAAAGCTGCCGTGGCACGAGAACCAACGCCACGGCCAACACGAACAACAGGCGCTTGCCAGAAAACGTAAACCGCGCAAAGGCGTACCCTGCCATCGCGGACAAAGTCACAGCGCCAAACGCCTGGCCAAGCGAGACCGCCAGCGAGTTGCCGAACACGTCCCAAAACGGAACCCACTTGCCTTCAAGTAACTCAACCACGTTCTGCCACTCGTAGTGAGCCGGAAAAAACGCACTGGTCAACGGCTGGAAAAACTCGGCGTTAGTCTTGAATATTCCCAGCACCATCCACAGGAATGGAACGAACACCGCCATCAGAAACGGCCCGAGCAGCAACAGCGACAACGCGCCGCTTACAGTTTTGCCCTGCGCACTCATGCCGTTCGCCTCCGTAAAAAAAGGGCAGCCCAAAGAGCCAACATCAACAGGGGCAGCAGACTGACACTGATCGCCGAAGCGGTACCGTACTCAAAGAACCGCGTTTTTTGGAACACATACGTGACCGTCAACAGCCCTGCATCCGCCGTGCCGCCGGAGCCTCCTAGCAGCACGAACGCACCGGAGAACAGCGAGAACCCATCGACCACCAAGTACACCGCCACGAACAACAGCACCGGCCGAAGCTGCGGCAGTGTCACGTGCCAAAAGTGTTGCCACCGACTGCCGGTGACCAAGCGTGCAGCCTCGTAGTACACGCGCGGAATGCCCTCCATGCCGGCCAAGATGAAGAACGTCATGAACCCGGTCCAGCGCCAGACCGTCTGCAGCACCAAGCCGCTAAGAATGAAATCCGGATCTTTCAGCCAGCTAACCGGCTCGAGGCCAAGCGGCATCACAAACAGTTGGTTGAGCAGTCCGTTTTTGCCGTGGAACAACATGAGAAACAGCACCGCCAAGACCGACGGAGGCGTCAGTGCCGGCAATAGCAACGCGAAGGTCATCACCGGGCGGAGCCGCCGGGTGGTAGCGCGGAGCAGGTGCGCCAGCCAGAGTGCCAGTGGCACGATCACGACGATGGATGCCAGTGTGTAGGTGAAGCTGTTGCGTAGCGCGGTAATGTAGCGTTCGTCCTTGGCCAAGGCTTGGTAATGTTCAAGGCCGACGAACTCCGCCCGGCCAAGCCCATTGGCGTGAAGACTCATTTTCACACCGCCAACGAGCGGGATGACCCAGAAAATCAGAAGGAAAAATAGGAACGGCAGCAGGAAAAGAAACGGCATCCAACGCGCCCCGGGAGTTCGCTGGTCGGCTGCGGCCATGGATGCGCTTGAGGCTTACAGGCCTGGCTCGGCCGCCTCGAGCATGGTCTTCATTTTGTCGAGCACCTCGGCCGGCTTGAGTTCGCCGTAGATGAGCGACGTGAAAAACGTTTCCTGAAACAGGAACACCGCCTTGGCACGGTTCGGGTGGCTGACGACTTCCGGCACCTCTGGCGCAAGGCGCACCAGCAGCTCGCCGAATTTCTGGTTATTGAAGAACTCATTCGGCTGCAGCAACCGCTCATCCTTCCACGCCGGCCGGTACGCCGGGAAGCTGTTGCCGTCGAGGAAACGGCGGGCGTTCGACTCCTTGTTCGTAATAACAAACTCGATGAACTTCCACGCCGCATCCTGTTGCTTGCTGCCCTTGTTGATCATCAGCCCCTGTCCGGCGAAGGTCGATGTGCGGCGGCTCAGCCGCCCGTCCGGCAGCTTCCACGCTGGCAGCGGCATCGCGCCCCACTTGCCTTTCAGGTCGGGGGTGAACTGCTGCAACATGTCGAGCCCGTACCAGTCGGCACCGACCACCGTCAGCACCTCACCGTACTGGATGGCGCTGTTAAAAAACAGCGGGTCAAAAATTGACGCGCGCTCCGGCACCATGCCTACGCGGGACTTCATCTGTTTCTGCATCCAGCCGAGCACCTCGATCGCCGCCTCGCGGTCGGGATACACCGAGCCGTCCCGGCCAAACAAATCACTGTCACGCTGCCGCAGCAGGATGCCGAGATACGTGGGGTCGAGCGCGATCATCGACTTGCCGTGCTTCTCCACGACCATCTTGCCGGTATCGACCAGTTTCTCCCAGGTGGTCAACGAGTCCGGATCGATGTCCAGTTCCTTGAACAAATCGACACGGTAGTAGAGCACCATCGCGCTGAGCGACTGCGCGATGCCATAGGTTTTACCCTTGTAGGCGAACAAACTTTGGCGGCTCTTTGCGATGTCCTTGTCAAGCTTGGCCTTTTTGATGCGTCCGCTCAGATCGGCGAAAGGCACCTCCCCGCCGAGGAATGCGCCGAACAGCACCTCATCAAGCTGCACCACGTCTGGCGGGTTGATGCCGGTCTTGACCGACACCGCCAGTTTTTCCGGCATTTCACGGAACCCGAATGACTGCACCTTGGCCTCGAACTCATTGTCAACTGTCTCCTTGTACAGCTTGACCATGCCCTCGTAATAGAGCTGATCCTGAAAGGAACTAATCCAAATATCCAGCGGCTTGGCCTGCAGCGCGCCCGCAAAGGTCAGCCCAAGCGCCATCGAGCCTGCAAAAACGTGTCGAAGTTTCATTTGTTAAGTCGCGGCGGGAAAAATCCACCGAAGAGACGGTGGAGTCAATGCCGTAGACGCCTCAGCCTCTCCAACATTCAATCCAAGCGCGTGGCTAAACGGATGGCCTGGCTGATATTTTTGACTGTGCTTTTTATGAATGAGACTTGACAGTCCCAGCCTTTCCGATGAGCCCACGCACTCTCCGTGTGCAAGTATAGGAAATGATCAACTCATGATTAAAACGCCTAAATTCATTGCTGTTGGCCTTTGCTTTATAGCCGCCCACCAATGCACAACCGCCAAGGAACTAAAGCTGGACGATCTTTTTCCAAAGGATCGACTGTTGGAGGTCAACATTACCGTTGCTGAACAAGACTGGGATAAAATCCGTTATCAAAGGCGGACCCGCGAAAACGCGCTGCCGCCAAGCCGCCAATTCGAGCCGCCCCCTCCTCCATACTCGTACGTAGAGGCCAGCGTGACCATTGATGGCGTGACTTTCCCCAAGGTAGGACTGCGAAAAAAAGGGTTCCTCGGCTCGCAGGACACCACCCGTCCGTCGCTGAAAGTGAGACTGGATTACATTGAAAAAGAGGGAAACATCGATGGCCTGCAGAATTTAACGCTCAACAACAACCGACAGGACACAAGTCTCATGAGCCAGTTCATGGGATACGCTATTTGGGATGCCGCCGGGGCACCCGGCTCGCGCTGCGCCTTTGCCAAGGTAATGGTCAACGGCCGCAACCTTGGCGTTTACTGCCACGTGGAAACCGTCCGCGAGCCGTTGCTCAGGCGCGAGTTTGGAAGTGACAAAGGCACGCTCTTCGAGGGGACCGTGGTGGACTTTTACCCGGAATGGGAAGGCAGCTTTGAAAGGAAAACCGGCGACGACAAAAAGGGCCGCGCGCACCTCGTCAAGGTCATCAAGGCGATGCAGGGCGGCAACGGTGAGCCGTTTTTCGGTGGTGAAGTACCGGGACGCGCCTGGGTGCCGGACAGCGGCGTCCACGATGCCGAATGGTTCCAGCCATCCTTTGACGACTCACGCTGGGTAGCCGGCACCAACGGCGCCGGCTACGAGACGGGACAGGGATTCGAAAAGCTCATCACGCCGAATTTCAACTTCATCACGCAAATGCACAACAAGGCCACATCGTTGTATCTGCGTTTCCCCTTTGAGATCGACGATCTCGATGCGATTCACGCCAACAAAAATCTACTGCTCCGGATGAAGTGCGACGACGCCTTCGTCGCCTACATCAACGGTCACGAGGTCGCGCGAATGAACGCACCGGAAAATGCGCAATGGAACTCGCGTGCAACGGACAGCGGCGACGACGGCGCCAACTCAACTTTCGCGTCATTCAACATCAACAAGCATAAGGACAAGCTAAACAAGGGCCACAACCTCCTCGCGATTCACGGCATGAACATCAGCCCTGAAAGCACCGACTTGCTCGTGGTCACCGAGTTGCAGACCAGCGAGCACGACTACGAGGATGCGATCTGGGAGCTGATCGACGAGGAGGCGTTCTACAAATTCTGGGCGCTTGAGGGCCTGCTCAGTTTTTGGGATGGCTACTCCGGCAACCGCAACAATTACTTCATCTACCTCAATCCCGGGACCGGCAGACTCCACTTCATGCCCTGGGGCGCGGATTGTTTGTTCGAGAAATACAGCCGCCTCCGGGTTGACCGGCGCTCCCCGCGCTCCGTCCGGCTCAAGGGTCTCTTAGCCAACAAGCTGTACCAGATTCCGTCCGTCCGAAAAAAATATGCCGCGACGATGAAAAAACTCATGGCCGAACACTGGGACGAGGACAAGCTCCTCGCCGAAACTGAGCGCATCGAGGCCATGGTCACGCCGCACATCAGCGACTACCAGTGGCGCGGGGTCCGCTTCGAGGCCGTCCGCGACTTCATCCGCAACCGCCGCCCGGACATCGAGCGCGAAATCAACGGCGAAGACATGCCCCTCTGGCCCCGCTAATTATGTGAAATTGAGCGGGAAAGCCAATGGATGACCATAAGACAAATAAGCCCCATCAGGAAGAGGCCAACCGCCATCAGCACAAAACGCTTTAATTTTGGGTCCACCTGAAATTGGCTGGCTAGTTCAATCCAGCGCCTGGCCGGAGTCAGCGTCAAACCAGGCGGCAGCGTCCAGGTCGAACTCCAGCCCTACCTGGGCCAAGCCGGCAGCGCCCGCGCCGGCCACTCGCACCACCAACTCGTGCCCGCTGCTCCGCACCCGCAACAGCGACTCGTGGCCCAGCGTTTCGCAGCTTTCGACCATTGCAGAAATGCCGCGCTCGTAGTCAGTGACCAACAAATGCTCGGGGCGAATGCCCAACTCCACTTCGCGACCGTTGTGCACGGCTAGGCGTTTTGCAAAGTCGCCGTCCAAGACAAGCACGAAGCCGTCGCCCTTGCCGCTCCGTTCCACGAAAACCATACCGCCGTCGCGCTCCTCGAGGCACCCGCGGACAAAATTCATCCCCGGCGTGCCGATGAAGTCGCCGACAAACCGGTGAGACGGCCGCTGATAAAGCTCCATCGGCGAGCCAATCTGCATCACATGGCCAAGATCGAGCACGCAAAGCCGTTGGCCAAGCGTCATCGCCTCGGTCTGGTCGTGCGTGACAAAAATCATCGTCGTACCGAGCCTCTGATGCAATTCCCCGATCTCGGCACGCATCTCGGCGCGCATTCGGGCATCAAGATTCGAAAGCGGCTCATCAAGCAGGAATACCTTGGGCTGGCAGACCATCGCCCGGCCCAGCGCCACTCGCTGCCGCTGTCCGCCGGACAACTCCGCCGGCCTGCGGCGCAACAGGTCGCCGAGCCCGAGTACCTCCGCCGCCTCGGCGACGCGCGACTGGATCTCCAGCTTGGCCACCTTGCGAAACTTCAAGCTGAATGCAATGTTCTGCTCGACGTTGAGATGCGGAAACAGCGCATAATTCTGGAACACCATCGCCACATCGCGATCCTGCGGCTTCACGCGATTCACTTCCCGATCATCTAGAAAAATATTCCCACTCGTGACCTCCTCCAGCCCGGCAATCAGGCGCAACAAAGTGGACTTGCCACAGCCGGATGGCCCCACGAGTGCCATCAACTCACCGTCTGGGATCTCGAGGCTCACCCCATCCACCGCGAGCACAGCGCCAAAGTTTTTACAGAGATTGTCGAGTCGAACGCTTGCCATCGATTTACTTTTTCGGCGGACCGACCTTTTGCAATAGCGGGGTCACCGTCAAGTCCTTCGCGATATACGCAACCATGTTGCGCAGGTCGTTCAGTGACAAGTTTGCCGCGGCGGCCTTCATCATCACACCGCCTGCATCGCTTGGATGAACGCTGCGCTGGCCGTTGGCGTACTTGCGAAGTTGATCGAGCAAAAACCAATCCTCCTGCACATTCACTGGCGGTGACTGGATCTCCGGTTTGCCCTCACCCCTCACGCCATGGCACGACACGCATCGAATCTCGTAAAGCGTCTTGCCCACAACGGCATCGCCACGGATCACGCGGATCGATGGCTTCGGCTTGCGCCCAGCGAAATAACGCGCCAGAGCAGCGAGCTGCGCCTCCGTCTCCACCTTCGCCATCGCCACACCCATCAGCGCCTCGGCCCGGTTGAGCGCGTTTTTGCCGCGCTGGCCCGATTTAAATTTTCTCAGCTGATCAGCGAGGTACCACTCCGGCAACCCGTCAAGCACCGGCCCGCGCTGCATCTCGCGTGTGCTGTGGCAAACCATACAGGCATCGATCGTCGCCGTGTCCACTTGGTCAAGCGCCTGGCCAAACGCGGAGGCTACAAGCGGCGACTTTGCCTCACTTGGCCCTTGAACACACCCCGCCCAGGCCACCAGACAAAGTCCCAAGGCCAAGCCGGCAAAATACCGAAAATAAATGCACCGCTGCACCATCACGCTCGCCCGAATCTACCCCGCTTGACTCAACGCCGCGAGTCGGCAAATCTCGCGCATCGCCCCCCGTTTCCCTAGGCTTGGCGGTGGTGAGTTATCCGAATGCTCCAACGGTTGTGCTGGCTTGTGGAGCACTGGCAATTAGCTTTGCGCCGGTGTTCGCGGCGTTTGCGCTTAAGCCGGAGTACGGCGGTTTCGGCCCGGCAGCGATCGGTTTTTATCGAGTATTCTTCGCGCTGCCGTTCCTGTGGTTGGTACTGCTCGCCACCCCAGTAAAATCCAATAAAACAGCGCGCACCCGCCGACCGACCGGACTGCTCGCCCTAGCCGGATTCTTCTTCGCCGTCGACCTTGTGTCGTGGCATTGGTCGATCAAATACACCACCGTCGCCAATGCAACCTTGCTGGCGAATTTCGCCCCGCTGTGGGTCACACTGTGGGCCGGCCGTCTATTCGGCGAACGCATCACCCTTCGCTTTTTCGTTGCGCTTGGCCTGGCGTTTGTCGGCGCAGCAGTGTTGATGGGCGCCAGTTTTCAAATCGGCACCCGACAACTTTTTGGCGACGGCCTCTCGCTGATCACTGCCATCGCGTACGGTTCGTACATGCTCACGGTCAAAAAGCTGCGTGAGACCTGCCCGCCGCAGGAGATCATGGCCTGGTCAGGGCTGTTCGCAGCACCAATGATGTTCGTGGTCGCTCTGGCCAGCAGCGAGACAATAGTGACCCCGCAACTCAACGGCTGGCTCGTGCTACTCGGCCTGGCACTGGTCAGCCACTTCGCCGGACAGGGGCTGATCGCCTATGCATTCGGCCACCTACCGGCATCGCTCACGTCGCTTAATCTACTGCTGCAGCCGGTATTCGCGGCGGTACTTGCCTGGGTACTGCTTGGGCAGGCGCTGGGCAGTCACCAACTCCTCGGGGCAGCGATCGTTCTTGGGGCATTGTTCCTTGCGAATCGTCCCGAAAAGTCCAAATAATTTTGTGCGGCTTGGCCAAGCGTGGCAGCCTTCTGGCCGAATGGATGGATTTTCGCCAGAGAAAGCCGAGATACCGCTGGACGCGCCGGGGCGACGACGCCTACCGGTGCTGCTGCGCCGCGCGTGGTACGGCTTGAATCAGGCGTTCCGCCGGCGAATCGCCGGTATGGGGCTGACGCCGGACCAGTTCACCGTCATTCGCACGCTGCTCGAGGGCGAGCCGGATGGCCTGACGCAAAAGGCGCTGGCCAATGCGATGAGCAGTGACCCCAATACCATCGCCTCGCTGCTCGAACGAATGGAAGCCAACGGCTTGGTGCAACGCCGGCCGCATGAAAAGGACCGACGCGCCAACCGCGTTGAGTTGCGGGCTGTGGCGAAGGAGAAATACGAAGCAATCCGCAACGAGGCGGTCGGCTTACAATCGCACGTGCTGGAACAATTGCCAGAAGCCGAGCGCGAAAAATTCCTCAAGCAACTCGAGACCATCGCCAAAGCGTGCCGGAACCTCTCGAATCCTCAACGGTAGTCGTGGCCGACTCTCCGAACCGAGTGCAATGGCTTCTTGCGAACGACTGAGGCCGCGTTTGGGCTTGGCCGCAGGACGGGGATTGCCTATTTTCACGCCTGTGATTCACCTTTTTCGCATCCCATCGAGCTGTGTCATTGCGACCGCTTTCTCCGTTTCCGCGCTTATCCAAGCGGACGACATCAAGCTGACCGGCAAGCCATACATCGACATGAATTACGGCCCGTACCTGAGCGCCTCGATCGAGGTGGCCCCGGGCAACATCGCCTATAAAGGCATCGCGATCCGCCTCGACGAGGGTCCGGGCGGCGTATCCAAGGGCAGCGAGTTTGTGGTGTTCGAGACCGATACACTGCGGATGACGGCAGCGTGGAGCGGCGACAAGTTCATCGACTGGCGAAGCATTGTTTACGACGGCAGCCACGGCACTCATCCAAAGCTTGTCGGCGAACGTCTCTTCACCAACCCGGTTGCACCGGGATGGGCCAAGCCCGGCACGGATAGTTTTGAAGATCCCCGCCTGCGCGGCCTCGACAAAAAAACTTATGGCCCGCTCCCGCGCGAATGGGGCCAGTGGCAAGGGCTCGGCCTGCATGGCAACCGTGTTTTCCTTCACTACAAAGTCGGCGGCAGACACGTGCTGGAAACACCAGCTCTCAAAAAAATCAACGGTATCAAAGCGGTTGTCCGCATATTGAATCTCGAAGAGCGTGACAGTAATTTGGTTATGCAAATCGCCAAGGGCGAAGGTAAGGCCTCGATCAAAACCGTTGACGGCAAATCGGTTGCGGCATTTGCGAATGGCCTGACAGTGGGTATAGCAACCGACGCCAACGGAGCCAAGTTCGTTGCCACGGATGACGGGCACTTGCGCTTATCGATTCCGGCCGGTGGTGCGCTTGGATTCAACTTGGCCATGGCGAAAGTCAGCAGTGTTGATTTGGGTTCATTTGCCAAACTGCTCGATGAACTAGGCGAGGCGGAAAAGCTGCTTGAAACCTTTCAACAAGGCAGCAGCCGTCACTGGACGGAGACCATCAAAACCAAGCCGCGCCGCATGGGCAAACCAGGCGCATTTGTGACCGAAGTCATCACAGCACCTGACAAAAACCCGTACCGCTCGTGGATGCGCCTGGGCGGTTTTGATTTTTTCGATGGTGGCAACCGTGCTGCGGTTTGCACTTGGATGGGTGACGTCTGGATCGTCGATGGCATCAACAGCAACCCGCAGGAGTTTACCTGGACCCGCATCGCGACCGGCATGTTCCAGCCGCTTGGCTTGAAAATTGTCGAGGGCAAAATCTTCGTGACCTGCCGCGACCAGATTACTCTGCTCACTGATACCAATGACGATGGGGAGACAGACTACTACAAGGCGTTTAACCACGACGCACAGGTGACGGAGCATTTCCACGAATTTGCTATGGATCTGCAGACCGATGCCTACGGCAATTTCTATTACACCAAGGCGGCGCGCCATGCCAAAACCGCGCTCGTCCCGCAACATGGTACGCTGATCAGGGTTTCGCCGGACGGCAAAACCACCGAGATCATCGCCAGCGGTTTCCGCGCACCGAACGGCGTGTGCGTGAATCCCGACGGCACATTCTACGTGAGCGACCAGGAGGGCCACTGGACGCCGAAGAACGAGATTAATCTCATCGAAAAAGGCAAATTCTACGGCAATCTCATGGGCTACCACAAAGGCCTGACCGAGGCCGACATCACCTTGCCGATGGTCTGGATGCACAACGACTTCGACCGTTCGCCCGCCGAGCAGCTTTGGGTCAACAGCGACAAGTGGGGAGGACTCGGCGGCCAACTCATCAACCTCTCCTACGGGACCGGTTATGTGTATGTGGTGATGGAGGAAAAAGTGAACGGCCGCTCCCAGGGCGGCGTGGTGCGCATCCCGGACTTTGATTTCCCGACCGGTGTGATGCGCGGCCGCTTCCATCCCGGCGACGGCCAACTCTACGCCTGTGGCCTGTTCGGCTGGGCCGGCAACAAGACGCGCCCTGGCGGTTTCTACCGCCTCAAGCACACCGGCAAACCAGTTCACCTCCCAGTGGCCATCTACGCAACAAAGGACGGCATCTCGCTGACTTTCACAAATAAGCTCGATGCGAAGACCGCAGCTGATCCAGAGAACTATTCCGTCCATCGCTGGGGCTACAAGCGCACGCGCAACTACGGTTCGCGCGACTACAAGGCCGACGGCAGCCAAGGCCGCGATCGCGTCGAGATCGCCAGTGTGAAACTGTCAGCCGACATGAAATCGGTGCTACTGCGAATCTCCGACATGAAGCCAACCATGCAGATGCACATCCAATACAAGATTGACGCAGCAGACGGCGCCTACCTTTCCCACCGCATTCAAAACACCATCCACGCGATAGGCAATAACGGCCCATTCGCCCGGAAATAAGACCAAGCGCTTGGCCGAGCGCTTGACGGAGCCAAACCAAGGCCGCTATAGTTTCCGGCTATGAGAGGAGGTTTGGAGGCAAATAATTTCCTGGTACCGATGGTCGTCGAGCAGACCGGCCGCGGCGAACGCGGCTATGACATTTACTCGCGGCTTTTGGTGGATCGCATCGTGTTCATTGGCACGCCAATCGATGATACGATCTCAAACCTGGTGATTGCCCAGTTGTTGTTCCTACAAATGCAGGACCCGAAGAAGGACATTCACCTGTACATCAATTCGCCAGGCGGCAGCATCACCGCCGGGCTGGCGGTGTACGACACCGTGCAGTTCCTCACCTGCGATGTGAACACGTACTGCATCGGCCAGGCGGCCAGCATGGGCGCCGTGCTACTAGCTGCCGGCACCAAGGGCAAGCGTCATGCCCTGCCCAACGCTCGCATCATGATCCACCAGCCGTGGGGCGGCGCGCAGGGCAACGCCTCTGACATCGAGATTCAGGCAGCGGAAATCCTGCGGCTCAAGGACAGTATCAACAAAATCCTCGCCGAGCACACCGGCAAAAAAGTCAAGCAGGTCATCACGGACTCGGATCGCGACCATTTCATGTCGCCTGAGGAAGCGAAGAAATATGGTCTCGTGGACGAGGTGGTGAAGTCCCGCAAGGACGTCGCTAGCCTCAAGGACGAGAAAAAGAAGAAATAATTTCATCCCCATGGCACGCCCCAACCAAATCACCCTGTGCAGCTTCTGTGGGAAATCCCACTCAGAAGTCCGCAAGCTGATCGCCGGGCCGGGCGTGTACATCTGTGACAACTGTATTCTCGTCTGCAAGAACGTCCTCGACAAGGAACTGCAGGCTGAGGAGAAGAAAAAGGCGATCAAGCTCAACGTCCCAAAGCCCAAGCAGATCAAGGCGGCGCTTGACGAGCACTGCATCGGTCAGGATACCGCAAAAAAGGCGTTATCCGTCGCGGTGCACAACCACTACAAACGCATCCAGTCTGGCCTCACGGTCAAAACCAATGGTGACGACAAAATTATCCCCAGCAAAACCAGCGGTGATGACATCGAAATCGAGAAGAGCAACATCCTGCTGCTTGGCCCGACCGGCTCCGGCAAGACACTGCTCGCCCGCACGCTGGCACGCATGCTCGACGTGCCGTTCGCCATTGCCGATGCCACCACGCTGACCGAGGCCGGCTACGTTGGCGATGACGTCGAGAACATCGTCCTGCGCCTCCTGCAGGCGGCCGACTACGACGTGAAGCGCGCACAGATCGGCATCATTTATGTCGACGAGATCGACAAGATCACGCGCCGCACCGAGAACGTCTCGATCACCCGCGACGTCTCCGGCGAGGGCGTACAGCAGGGCCTGCTAAAGATTCTCGAGGGTACCGTCTGCAACGTCCCACCGCAGGGCGGACGCAAACATCCCCAGCAGGAATACATCAAACTCGACACGACAAACGTGCTGTTCATCTGCGGCGGCGCTTTCGTCGATCTCGACAACATCATCCAACGCCGAATCGGCAAACACGTGCTCGGCTTTTCCGGCAAGGACAATGCCCAGCGAGACGACAAGCCCAGCGCAGAGGACAAGGACATCCTTAGGCATGTCGAGCCGGAGGATCTGCTCAGCTACGGGTTTATACCGGAGTTCATCGGCCGGCTACCGGTGCACACGTCGCTTGAGCAACTAGACGAGGCGCAACTCGTCCGCGTCATGACCGAGCCAAAGAACGCCCTCATCAAGCAGTTCTCCAAATTGTTCGAGATGGACGGCGTGAAACTCAACTTCACCGAGAGCGCCCTGACGGAACTGGCAAAGGCCGCCATCAAATGCGGCACCGGCGCCCGAGGTCTGCGCAGCCTGATGGAGAAACTGATGCTCGACACGATGTACGAGATCCCCGACTCAACCGATGTCGTCTCCGTCAAAGTCACCGACAAGGTCGTGCTTGGCCAAGCGGATCCCACGTTCCAACGCCGGCAAAAAAAGGCCGCAGCCTGACCCCCAGCCATGTCGACTGACTTCAAGCCCGGCGACACTGTCGCCCAGCAGGTTCAACGCATTCCCCGCTCAGGCATCCGCGAGTTTTTCGACCTCGTGCAGGGACGGCGCGATATCATCTCGCTCGGCGTCGGTGAGCCGGACTTTGTCACGCCGTGGCACATTCGCGAGTCAGCGATCTACGCCCTGGAGCGCGGCCACACCAGTTACACTTCCAATCTAGGCCTGCCCAAGCTACGCAAGGCTATCAGCGACTACGTCGACGGGGAATTCGGTGTGCGCTACGAGCCAGAGACACAAATCCTCATTAGCGTAGGTGTCAGCGAGGCGCTCGACATTGCGCTGCGGGCAATCATCAATCCCGGCGACGAGATCATTTACCATGAGCCGTGCTACGTCAGCTACGCGCCCAGCATCGCGCTGGCCCACGGCGTGCCGGTGGCCGTGCCATGCTTGGCTGAAAACGGATTCGCCGTCACCGCCCAGGCCATCGAGCAGGCGATCACGCCCAAGGCTAAGGCACTCGTGCTGAACTTCCCCACCAACCCCACCGGCGGCACGATGAACCGCGAGGCGCTCGAATCGATCGCCCTCTTGGCCAAACGCCACAACCTGCTGGTGATTACAGACGAGATTTACTCCGAGCTGACCTTCGAGGGGAAGCATGCCAGCATCGCGGCGTTACCCGGCATGGCCGAACGCACGATTCTTCTGCACGGCTTTTCCAAGGCCTTCGCGATGACCGGCTTCCGCATCGGCTACGCCTGCGGCCCGCGGGAATTGATCGAGGCGATGATGCGCATCCACCAGTACTCGATACTTTGCGCGAGCATTATCAGCCAGGAAGCCGCCATCGAGGCGCTGCAAAACGGCGCCAAGCCGGTCGCCGAAATGAAGGAGCAATACCGTCTCCGCCGAAACTACATTGTCAAGGCGTTCAATGACATGGGACTCGACTGCCACCTGCCACGCGGCTCGTTCTACGCCTTCCCCAGCGTGCAATCGACCGGCCTAAACTCAAGCGAGTTTGCGTCTCGGTTGGTGAAAGAGGAGAACGTTGCCTGCGTGCCGGGCAACGCCTTCGGCCCCCATGGCGAAGGGTTTCTGCGCTGCTGCTTCGCCACCGGCCTCGAGCAGATCAAAACCGCCTGCGAACGAACCGCTCGTTTCGTCGAGTCGCTAAAAACAGAAGGCGCGTGATGCGCTTGGCTGCTTACTTGATTTCCAGCAGCTCTACCTCAAACACCAGTGTCGCATTCGGCGGAATCACACCACCTGCCCCGCGCGCGCCGTAGGCCAGATTGGACGGGATGTAGAGGATCGACTTGCCACCCTTTTTCATCAACTGCAGCCCCTCGGTCCAGCCAGGGATCACTCGATTCAGCGGGAAGGTCGCCGGCTGGCCTCGCTGCACGGAACTGTCAAAAACTTTGCCGCTGATCAACTTGCCGGTGTAGTGGACGGTAACCTGGTTAGTGGGCTTGGGGCTGGCCCCGGTTCCGGCGGTCAACACCTTGTAGGCCAGACCGGAAGCGGTGGTCTTCACTCCCTCCTCCTTTTTGACCTTGGCAAGAAACGCCTCACCCTCGGCTTTGTTTTTGTCTACCGGCGACTTGATCGTGGCACGCAACGCAGCAAACTGAGCCTCGCCGCCCTTGAAAGCCTTGGCCTTTTCGCCAATGCGCTTGATGGTCACCTTGTTAACCTTGTCGCCCTTGGCGATGGCGTTGACCACGTCCTGCCCCTTGACAACATGACCGAACACGGTGTGCTTGCCGTCCAGCCACGGGGTGGCCTTGTGAGTGATGAAAAATTGGCTGCCGTTGGTGCCTGGGCCGGAGTTGGCCATCGAGAAAATCCCGGGGGCACCGTGTGTCAACGACGAATCGATTTCGTCCGGGAACTTGTAACCAGGCCCGCCTGTTCCGGTTCCCTGAGGGCAGCCACCCTGAATCATGAAGTCGGCAATCACCCGGTGAAAGTTCAATCCATCGTAGTATGCCTGGCCCTTGGCATCGACCGGGTCACCACCCGTTTTTGAATAGTGCTTCGTGCCCTCCGCAAGACCGACGAAGTTGGCGACAGTCATCGGGGTTTTTTCAAACTCCAACTGTCCAAGGATGGTTCCCTTAGCTGTCTCGATCTCAGCGTACAGGCCGTCCGAGAGTTTTTCTTCCTGTTGTGCCATTACGGAAAACGACGTCAACGCCATGGCTATGGCTAGAGCGCCCTTCAAGTTTTGCTTCATTTTCACCATCAATTTCATGGGACCGCCGAGGGAACCCAAAAATGCCCTCGACCGCAATGCTTTATTCGCGCCGGGATCGCATTAAGTGTTCGGAGTTGACCGTGAACAGGTTACGCCTTTAGCTCCCGACCTGTAAATGTGAACGCCGCGCATCCTCAACCTACCCGTCTTTTTACCCGCCTGGCCAAGCTGGGGCTGGTATCCCTGCTGGCTGGCAACGGCCTGGCCGACGGTGCGGTGCAGTTCGACGTGTTCATGGGGTTCGCCGGCAAGGCGCGGCAGGGCGAATGGTTTCCGGTGACATTCGAGATCTTCAACGACGGCCCAACCTTCGATGGCCAGGTCGAGTTGCGGCCGCGCTTCGGGGACGTTTACCGCTACAACGTCGAATTGGCCACCAACACACGCAAGCGGTTCACCCTCCCGGTTTTCGGCAGTGCAAACTCCAGCTGGTCGGCCAAGTTAAAAAACGGTAGCAAAACAGTAGCCAAACATGACGAACTAAAACTCGACATTTCCGACTCCACCACCGTCTTCGTCGGCGCGTTGAGCGACCAGCAGGCCGGTGGGCCGGTACTGCCTCGTACTCGTTTTAAGCGCAAATGGGAAAACGATTCATTTGCCCCGCGCGTGGCCCACATGCAGCTGGACACCTTCCCTGACGATCCCATCGCATTAAGCGGCCTGCATGTGCTCTACCTCAACTCTGCACGCGCCATCAACCTGCGCGCCGAACAGGCTGCCGCTCTGTCGACGTGGGTACTCGGCGGCGGCCACCTGATTTTGGCGGTGGACCGGCACGGCGATGTCACCGGCACGCCATGGCTGGCAAATCTCGTTCGCGCCCGGTTCGGCCCGGTGCAAAACACCGCTGTCGGCCAAGCGCTTCATCACTGGGCCGACGGAGGAGGCGACTCAATCGTTGGCAGCCCGGACGACGCTTTCGCCGCCGGCCAGCTCGCCGCAGCAGAAGTGCGCCTAGCCAACGGCATGGTGCTCTTCGAACTCGACAACCGGGTGGTCGCCGCCGAGGCCAATCGTGGCCTTGGTCGAGTGAGCGTGCTGGGCTTCAACCCCGAGCGCGAGCCGTTCAAGTCGTGGGCGAACCGTGCCTGGTTCTGGGTGAGATTGGCCAAGGTTCACGGCGCTTGGTTTGAAGAGGACGCTCCCCAGCAGTACGGCCGGTTGCATATCGACGGCGTTTACGGTGCAATGCTCGACAGCCGGCAGGTCAGCAAGCTGCCGGTCGAATGGCTGTTGCTGCTGCTCGCCGCCTACCTCGTGATCATCGGGCCGGTGGACCGAATCTGGCTAAAGCGCATCAACAAACAGATGCTCACTTGGCTGACCTTCCCGGCGTATGTTGCGATTTTTTCGCTGCTGATTTACTTCATCGGCTACAAGCTGCGCGCCGGTCAACTTGAGTTGAACGAACTACATATCGTCGATGTGCTGCCCGGGCAGCAGGAAGTTCTGCGCGGCCGCAGTTACGTGTCCATCTACTCGCCGGTCAACGACGACTACCAGCTCGGCGGACGATACGCGCAGGGTGCCATCCGCTCCGAGTACGCCGGCCCCAACCGGGGCGACACGGCCTCCTCCCTGCGGGTTGAGCACGCCCCCGGAAAAATCGAGGCCAGCGCCCGCGTACCGATCTGGACCAGCCGCCTGCTCTGCTCCGAATGGATCGCTCCAGACAATGGCGAGGTCATGGCGACCCTCACCAAAAACGCATCATCCGGATATGAGCTAGCCCTCAGGAATGGACTCGATAAGGCGATCACCGGTGCAGCGCTGCTGTCGGACGGTAGAATCACCGAGTTGGAATTGCAGTCGCCGCCGCGTAGCACTCGCACGCTTAGCATTCGCACCGGTTCGTCGCCTACTGCTGAAGGTGAATTTGGAAATATCAGTCTAGACGGAGAATTTCAAACCCGCGTAAATGCTCGAAACATGGCTTTCGGCGACACCGAGAGCAGCCGAATCAAGCCAGCGATAATGAACATCGTCACATGTTCCTTCCCATCGCTTCTCAAAACTGGTGAAAATCAAGCAGGCCCACTCGTTGCCAACTTCATCAGCTCAGGTGGGCTCGACCTGTCTGCCAACGCCCAGCGTGGCAGTGCTGTGTTGTTTTTGCTGGCGGAAGATCATGCACCAATTCCGTCCACGGGACTTTTTAAAACCAAGATAGCCCAGGCGCTAACCCTGTACCGCATCCCGATCGAGTTTACTAAAACCGACTAATACCCGGCCAAGCGCAAACGAACCAATAACTATGTCAGAAGAATCACCCACCTTGCCGCCGCCTGTCTCCAGCGCTGCTGTCGAGACGTTTGGACTCACGCGCCACTACGGCAACCTCACTGCGCTGAACCAGCTCGATCTGACCGTGAACCAAGGCGACCTCTTCGGCTTCATCGGCTCGAACGGCGCCGGCAAGACCACCACGCTGCGTATTCTCTCGACTTTTCTCTCGCCCTCGACCGGCACCGCACGCGTCCTTGGCCACGACGTCGTACGCGAGGCAAATCAGGTCCGACGCATCCTTGGCTACATGCCGGATTTCTTCGGCGTGTACAAGGACATGGAAGTCACGGAGTACCTCGACTTTTTCGCCGCGTGTTACCGCATCGGCGCGGCCAGACGCGAGCAGACCATAAACGACGTGCTCGAGCTCGTCGGGCTGAGCGAAAAAAAAGGTTCACTCATCGGTGCGCTCAGCCGGGGCATGCAGCAGCGAATCGGCCTCGCACGTGTGCTCGTTCACGACCCGGAGATTCTCCTGCTCGACGAGCCGGCCAGCGGACTCGATCCGCGCGCGCGCATCGAGATGATGGCCATCCTGCAGGAGCTACAGCGTCTCGGCAAAACGATCCTCATCTCGTCGCATATTCTCAGCGAGTTGCAGTCGCTCTGTAACCGTGTTGCGATCATCGAGAAAGGCAGCCTGATTTACAGCGGGCCGGTACAGGGTGTCCAGGATCAGTTCACGCAAAAATCGGGCTACCGGCTTCGCGTGGCGGACAATCCAGAGCGCGCGCTGGAATTGCTGCACGAACGTCCCGAAATCGCCGAGGCGGAACTAGAGGAGCAGAGCAGACACATCCATGTCGCGCTGGCCGACGGCCAGACCAACGGCGGCGTGATCGCATCGATCATCGTCGACGGTGGACTTCAACTTACTGGGCTGGAGGAAATTGAAATGGATCTCGAGGATGTGTTCCTGCAGGTCACACGCGGCGAAACACAGTAGCCACCCTGCCGCTCAGTCGCCAATGAACCGGCTCACCCTCGAGCGCACGTCCTCTCGAAATCGCTCAATGCACCCGTCAACATATCCGGCAATGTCCAGCGACGGATCGTCCACGAGCGGCTTCAAATCCATCGCATAACTGGCGAGATTCATTTCATCGACAGCGTGCGAATCGAAGAACGTCGCGTTGGAACGGAGCCGCCCTTCCAGCGCGAGGTCATAGCGTTTGCCGCCGGTAATCTGTGAATCGAAAATGCTGATGAATGCTCGCACCAGATTCGGTCGGTTGGACATATCGAGCAGCACCTTCTCGTCGTCAAGCAGCCAATTGAGGTCGCGCCAAACCTCGACGCCGTAAACCTCTGCAGGCCGCTCGTCCTCCGGTAGTTCGCGTAATGCCCGGATCAGCGGCACCACCACGGCGACATGCGTGTCGTGTTTGTCGGCGAAGTTGTGCGTATAAACTACCTGCGGCCTGGTCTCGGCAAGGATCGTCCGCAAGTCAGCGGCGTAGTCACAATTTTGCGGCTGCTTCACCGCCGAGCTTGGGTAACCGAGTTGCGCCACGAAACCAAACTCGCCGACGACGGCTGACTTGCGCTGCTCCTCGGCACGGACAACCTGCATCTGCTCGTCAGTGTAGCCGGCATATTCGTTGGTTCGCGAACTGCCGGCACCGTTGGTCACTGTCACACCGCCGAACCATTTCTGCGGCTGCTTGTAGCAGGCAAGGATGCCGTGCAGCGCCATCACCTCGAGGTCGTCCTGGTGCGCACCAACGCCAAGGTGCGTCGTCCGACTAAGCGCCTGGCTTGGCTCGGAATCGTCGGGAATAAACAGGTCAGCGTTTTGATTGGCAAACTGGATCATGACTTCAAAAACGGAACGCGGCCGGGAAACACCCGTTGGCCAAGTCAATCCGCTTGGTCAAGTTTCGTCAACCGTCCAGTTTTAGGCGGTTTAATGAAAACTCACTCAATGTTGAATGGTCAAGGCAAACAGCCTCGCATTCTTCAGGTGGAGACGCAGTTGATAGCGGCCCGCAGCCAAGTCGGTCATCGCTTTATCCTTCCAATTCACCTGGTGCAATAAACTGTTCCCGGTGATGACAACCGACTGATCCCTCGTATAACCGGCGACCCGATAACCTTCAGCGGTTAGGAGTTCAACCCGTACATCTCCATTGGTGGCATCCGCGTTGACAGTTAACCGTTTAGCGTTGCCTAGTTGGATTGATTTAAGTGTGACTTGAGCGATAGCGTTCGTTGGTTCAATGGCGACAAACCGATCGCGTGGGAGTATTGCGAGCCCGATGCCAGTGGAATTATTTTTATAATCAGAATTCCACCCGGGATAGGCGCCATAATAAAACCGGATTTCCTCTGGCAAATGGATTGGCGTTGAACTGGTCCAAAGACAGCCAGCATCAAACGTTTTACCATCCCCTGTCACCGGGAGAAACATTTCATCCTGAAACGAACGTTGCCAATGGATGCCATCCCTGCTCAAGGCCAACTCGGCTGGCATGTTACCGGTGCCGCCCCGGTCGAAACCACCAAAATCGAGGCGTTGCAACGTGGCAAGATAAACACCGTGAATATAAAACACAGATGCCCCGTGTATCTGTCCCAAATCGCCGTCGTCAGGGACAATAATCAACTGGGGCATCGACCAGTCGACAAAATCTTTCGACTCTGTCCGGATAATAGCCCGCTTCCAGAAACGACGCCCATCGGGGGCGTCAATCCAAGTTTTGGCATAGATGACAAAGCAATCGCGCCGGGGATCCCACATCAGGTCAATCACATCGCTGATTGCCGGACGGGTGGGCGGCTCACCCTGACTCTTAGCGGACAATGGAGGCTGAGTGGGATCACCGTAAGCTCCCTGTAGAAGTGGCGCTTTTGAATGTTTAACCCAGTGAATCCCATCACGAGAAAAAGCAACGCAGAGCCCCGGAACCTGTCTGCCTGCAACATTCACAAAATCCCAGTAGGCCATTTTATAACGCTTCTCCGTATCGGAATCACGATGATCCACAAGGACCGACGCGCCGTAGTTGACGCTTCGTCCACCGTTGCCAACCAGGACAATGTTGGTGTTGTCGTCGCCGTTGTAATCAAAGAGGCCAAGATTCGGTTTTTCCCATACCACTCCATCATTGGAAGTCGCGTAGCAAACCACGACACGGCGCGTGGGATCATTTGCGTGATTGCCGGAATAGGACTGATACCAGCACTGGTGCAGACCGGTTTTTATATCCCGGTAAACGGTGCAATACCCAATGGCCACCTCCCAGGGCTTGGTTTCACCGATCACGGGATTGGCCGCATGTCGCTCGGGTTGTTGAACAACGCGCCGTGTTCCGGATCGATACAGAATCGCATTGTCATCGACAAACAGGATGGTCTGGTCTCCGGTTTGGGCAGAAGAACCCGAAGACGCCTTTGAGTTGGCTGCAACAGCCCCAACCGCAATGTCTTGCGGCAGCAGGGATAATACAGCCACCATGCCGATTCCTCTTACACTCATAGAAAGAAAATCCCGGCACTTCCGTTGTGCCAACTCCCGGAATAACCCATGATCAAATCGTTGTAACATCACTCAGTAAGACGAAAAAAACATGTATCTATTCAAGAGATAAATTTAACTCCAACCGTGTTTTACCCCGATCGTTTGTCTTTTCATTCAAAGCCGCGCCCGAAGCAACAAAGCTATTCAGCCTTTGTTTTCAAAGCAATTCCTCAACGAGTTCCGGCGGACGAGCGATGACGGCCCGGCGGCCTTTCACCACAATCGGCCGCTCGAGCAATATCGGGTGATGCGCGATGGCAGTGAGGATGTCCTCCTCCGGTGTGTCCGGCGAGAGGCCGAGCTCAGTGTACTCGTCCTCCTTGGTGCGCAGGAGATTGTGCGCCGGTACTTTGAGTCTCTGCAATAAAGCGCCTAGT
>JAKUOU010000240.1 GCA_022451065.1 Pedosphaera sp.
CACCGCTTCCATGGGCAGCGCCAATGCCCACAATTTTGATGACCTTCCCGCGCTGGTGTTTGATAGCCGCATAAAGACTTCTGGCCATTGGCAGTGCAAGGATGTGCCGATGGGCAATCTCTATCTTGGTCTACTCCGGCAATTCGGCGCTGAACAAGATCGCTTTGGCGAAAGCACGAGCGCCTTCGATCTGTTGTCGTGATGCGTTGGCGTTGGACAACAGCATTACTCTTTCTTGTCCTGCCTTGGGGGCTTCTCGCAGAACCTCAAATGGAAAAGTTCTTTGCGCAAAACTGCGTCAAATGCCACGGACCTGAGAAGCAAAAAGGTAAGGTGCGATTGGACAAACCGGCAGAAGAGTTGTTTGCCAATACAGAATTACTTGAGAATGTTGCCTCCATGCTGGAATCGGGTGACATGCCGCCAGAGAAGGCGCCCCAACCCACGGCTGCAGCGCGGGCCGATGCCTTGCAAATTATTCAGAAACGCCTCCTCACCCAGCGCCCGACTAATCCCCTCAAGCGGCTCACTCGCGCTGAGTACACTAACACGATGCGTGATCTCTTCGGAGTGGATTTTGATCTCACCGGTCTATTGCCGCCTGATCATGTGGAGCATGGCTTCGACAAGTTTGGCGAGGCTCACCTGATGTCGCCACATCAAGTCATGGCCTACCTCAAGACCGCACGCTTCATCGCCGAGCGCGTGTTGCCGGATGCCAAACCCAGAACGAGGACATGGGAATTCGATGCGCGACATTTTCACGGCAGCAAAAACTTTGCCGTCGGCGGCGGTGGGGATTACCGAGATGGGGACGACTATGTTCTCACGGGCTTTCGCCCCTACCGCAGCAATCTGCATTTCTCCATCGATCCAGAGAGCCACGATCAATTTGTGATTCCCGCCTTCGGGGTGTACCGGCTCGAAGTGAAGGCGCATTCGGAAAAATCCAACGAAGGCGAGGTCATCGGGATCAATCTGGGGGACGGGCGTCATCCGACCAGCTTTCGGATGATCCGCCGAATCCCCATGCCGCATGGCTCGAAAGGTTTTACGACCGAGCTCACTCTCAAGGCGGGCGACCAGCTGGCCTTCACCTTCGATAGCGCCCGTGTGCCAGGTAGAAGTCTTGCAAAGAAACCACACAACGGTCCCGCCATGCGGTTCTCCCATATGAAGGTGACCGGCCCGTTGACGGAGCAGTGGCCGACCGCCGCGATGGAGGCCATCCTCCCTAGGCCGAACATGAAGCCGACGGAGCTGGTCGATCACATTGCGTTGTTGCTCACGCAGCGGCCGCTGACGATGGAGGATCGCAAAGCATTTGTCGAAATCGCGCGAGCCAAGGAAAAGTCCGGCGCCTCGATGACCGCCACCGCCCGCAGCGTACTGATTGCACTACTGACCTCTCCGCACTTTATTTACAAGGCCGAGTCACCTGAATTAACCGGTGTGGAACTGGCCCATCGGCTCTCATTTTTTCTGTGGAATTCCGTGCCGGACACCGCACTTCTGAACGCGGCCAGATCCGGCACGCTGAGCAAGGATCCATCGGCCCAGGTGGAGCGGATGTTGAAGGACCCCAAAGCCAGTCGCTTCATCGACGACTTTACCCGTCAGTGGTTGCA
>JAKUOU010000241.1 GCA_022451065.1 Pedosphaera sp.
CCCGACATCCTCGCCAGCGAGACGAGGAACTGGCCGAGGATGTTGGGCTGGAGAAGCCGAGCGAGTCAGAGCCAAGTGTGCCGTGAGGTCAGTCGCCACCACCACAGCCGCCGCAGCTACTGCCACAACTGCTGCCTCCGTTGCTGCCTCCGCTACCACGTCCTCGGCTAGAAAAAAGACTTATGAACCACAACACACAAGCAACATAGAAGAGTCCAACCATTATTTGCATGAATAGATCGTCTTTTGGAAACAATTCCATAACAACCCAATGAGACGCCACTGCCAGTTCACGGTCAAGCGGTTCGAGGTGAACTACAGCAATATGGGACTTGAACTCACGACCTCCTGCATGGTTCTCAGTCGATCAATGAATCGTGGTCGTCTGAATTAACAAGAAAACATCACATTCCAAACGGCTTATTCAAAACCCCTTTGTTTGCAATACCCTTGGATGTCATTTTGGATGTCATTTCGTCCTCCTCAAGCCGGCTTTTGATGACTTTCGGTGTCTAGCGGTGACTTGGTGCCTTAACAACACCAAGACACACTTCAACCCGTCACTGTTGGTTGATGTGGGGAAAACGTTGAAAAAGTAATGGCGGGAGTGACGGGACTTGAACCCGCAGCCTCCTGCGTGACAGGCAGGCGCTCTAACCGATTGAGCTACACCCCCGACAAGGGGCGGAGGAAACTACCAGAAGTATGTTGGGGGTCAAGCGGTCAGGAAAAAAATGATCCGGACAACAGACGCCAAGGAGGTGGGTGTGGGGAACACCGCAGAAGAAACGTACCGCTGCCCGGATCGGTGGGGCATGCTTTGCCTCTTGGCAGATTATGTCAACCTCCAAATCTCGCTCCTATCAAAGTCGCGGATCTATACACCGTTTCAGGCTTAAATCAGGGAAAATGCAGGATAAAATGGCGGAGAGGGAGGGATTCGAACCCCCGTTACCCTTTCAAGTAATCACGCTTTCCAGGCGTGCGCCTTCAACCACTCAGCCACCTCTCCAGCAAGCGGGCTCTCATTGTGTGAAAAGCAATGCCAAGCAGCAAGTTATTTGAATCGCACCGGGGGTTTCATGGTGCAAAAACGACTGGCCGCTTGCCACCGGCGGGAGCTTGTGAATAGTTTCACGCGCTTTATGGGGCACCTGAAGTTGCACATACCTGGACCTACCGAGGTCAGTGACAAGACGTTTGAGGCATTTCGCACGCCGATGATCGGGCATCGCAGCCAGGATTTCAAAAACCTATACGCGGCCGTGATGCCAAACCTACAAGCGCTACTTTACACTGAACGCCTGGTTTATCTCGGCACTTCGTCCGCCTGGGGCATCATGGAGGGTGCTGTTCGCAACCTCGTCTCCAATGCCGTACTTAACTGTATGAAAGGTGCGTTCTCCGACAAATGGTTCGACGTGGCCAAACGTTGCGGAAAACAGGCCGAAGCACTGCAAGTTGATTGGGGTTCACCTATTCTCCCCGAGCAAATCGATGAACGCCTGGCCACCGGCAAGTTTGACGCCGTCACACTGGTCCACAACGAAACCTCCACCGGCGTGATGAGTCCGCTTTACGACATCGCCATGCTCAAGTCAAAATACCC
>JAKUOU010000242.1 GCA_022451065.1 Pedosphaera sp.
TGCCGTTGTATAGGCCTGTGTCAGGCCTTGGTTTAACCGTGTAGGGGATTTCCATGGATATTATAAAATCGCTTTACTTGGCAGGCTGTGCCTGGGGAGAGAAGTCCTTTTTGGCACCTGGAACGCTATACTCGTAAGGGTCTCGATATACCTTAATCTCTTTTGTGAAGTTACCATGAGGCGGCGGAGTGGGAGTCTCCCACTCAAGCGTGGTGGCCTGCCAAGGATTGTCAGACTCAACCTTTTCGCCGTGCTTCACACTCCAGAACAGATTTATAATGAATGGCAACTGTGCAACCAGCATTGCCCATGCGGCAGCCGAGATTGGAACATTCAACCCCATGATCGTGTCGCTTAGGGCGCCCACTGTTACGTCTGCATTGTCCGGGTTCGCCAATGCGTAGGTGGCACCGCCATCGGACATACGGCGACTCATACCGGCCATTCCTTGGGCAAACATCGGAAGGAAAATGCGGTTCATAAAAATGAGTGATGACCAGAAATGCACTTTGCCCCAATATTCACTCATTTTCCGGCCTGTCATCTTCGGGAACCAGTAGTAGACCCCGGCAAAGATGGCAAAGATCGTCCCCGGCGCGACCACATAGTGGAAATGCGCGATGACATAATAGCTGTCGTGCAGTGCCACGTCGCTGAAGTTGAAACCGAGCGGAAGGCCGGTCAGCCCCCCGATACCGAACATCGGCAAGAAAGCCAAAGCAAACAGCATCGGCGTGTTGAAACGGATCGAACCGCCCCAAAGCGAAACGAAAAGACAAGTTAAAATGATTACTGAAGGTATCGAGATTAGGAGCGTAGTGGTCTGAAAGAAGGCGCTGATCACCGTACCCATCCCAGTCATGTACATGTGGTGTGCCCAGACAATGAACGCCAAGAAACCGAGCACCACAATGGAGCCAACAAGAAACTTATATCCCCAGAGCGGCTTCCGAGTATTGTTAGCGAGGATCTCGGCCACAATGCCCATGCCGGGCAGGATGAGCACGTATACCTCCGGGTGCGCGAGAAACCAAAACAGATGCTGCCACAGCAGCGGGCTGCCCCCGCCGCTGACGTCCACGTCTTGTCCGCCCACCACCAAGCCGGTCGGCAGGAAGAAGCTCGTCTCCAGCACACGGTCCATCAACTGCAGAATACCGGCCGCTTCAAGCGGCGGGAAAGCGAGCAGCAACAGGAACGCCGTGATGAACTGTGCCCAGACAAAAAACGGTAGCCGCAGCCAGGTCATCCCCGGCGCGCGCATGTTGATGATCGTCGCCAGGAAGTTCACCGCACCCAGCAGCGACGAGGTGATCAGCATGACCATGCCGATCAGCCAGTAGGTCTGGCCGTCGGTCGGGATCACCGTCGCCAACGGCGAGTAGGAGGTCCAGCCGGCCTGTGCCGCGCCGCCCGGGATGAAGAAGCTGACCATCATGATCACGCAGCCGAAAAAGAAGGCCCAGAAACTGGCCATGTTCACCCGAGGAAACGCCATATCCACCGCACCAATTTGCAGCGGGACAACGTAGTTGCCGAACGCCGCGACCGCCGCCGGCACAATACCCATGAACACCATGATCGTGCCGTGCATCGCGC
>JAKUOU010000243.1 GCA_022451065.1 Pedosphaera sp.
CCTGTTCGTCCACGAGACCGGCCCTAATCTGGATTGGACCGGTAATGTTCTTGGGCCAGCGGATGATCATCGGCACTTGCAGCCCGCTGTCCCAGCACCAGTGGATGCCACGGGCATCGAGCCGTCCGTTGTCGGCGAAGAAAATAACAATGGTGTTTTCGCTGAGGCCGTCCTTTTTCAATTGATCCAAAATCCAACCGATGCGCACGTCGGTGCCGCTGACTGAGTTGAGGTAGCGCGCCCATTCCTCGCGCGTGATTTTGTGGTCGGGATAATACGGCGGCGGCGTGACGTTCTCCGGCGTGGCCACCTTCGGATGCCACTCCTCGCCAACCCATTTAACGCGAGGCTTCTCAGCGGATTTGCGGTCGTAAATATCGTACTCGGCCTCGGGCATGTTGATCTGCGCGAAGAACGGCTGTTTCTTTTTCAGCTCACCCCAATCCTTGCCGGCGTACACCGGCCCTTCCTGCGTGAAATTCAGGTCCAGCTTGCCGGTGCCCACCTCGCGCTCACCGATGTGGGTGATGTTGGCGGTGTGATAACCGGCGTCCTTGAGCAAATGCGAGATCGGCCGCACACCGGGGGGCAACCGGAATCCATCCGAGCGATGGCTGCGCATGTGATGCATGTCCGTGGTGGTGGCATACCAGCCGGTCATGAGCGCACTGCGGCTCGGCGCACACACCGGCGAAGTGGCATACACCCGCGTATACCGCACGCCTTCCCTGGCCAAGCGATCGAGATTCGGCGTGCGAACGTTTTTCTGGCCGTAGCAGGCGAGATCGAGTGAGAAATTCTCGCCGACTATCCAAAGGATATTGGGTTGGTCAGCACTCTGCGCTTGGCCAAGCGCGAGTGTCAGTGTCAGGCACAGCCCAGCAGTAAGCCGCTTGGCCAAACTTAGACAACGAGGTTGAGAATCAGGTTTCATTGCAGTTGCGGTTAAAATAATGCCATAAACCGCTGTCCGCGTGAACGCCAAATATACCCCTGTTGACTGCTTGGCCCTAGGCTTTGAATAGCGTAGGTTAATCGCATGCTTTTGTGTAACCTAAGGTTTTTGACTCTGCTAATCGGCTTAGTGGCATTTTTTACTCAAGCGCTTGGCCTAAATACGCGTCTGCCGGATGAATTTCAGGTATTGGAAGGGGATCAACGGCAACTGCTTTGGAACCACCTCATTTCCCAATGTGAACGATTGGATCGACAACGTGCCGATCACCTGGCCAAGGCGCTCAAGTCACCAGTCGCGCTGCAGCAGCACTTGGCCAAGCTCAGGAATAATTACCGCAAACTGTTGGTCCCTTTCCCAAAGAAAACGCCCCTTAATGCCAAGATCACCGGTAAACTGAACGGCGGTAGTTACCGCGTGGAGAAAGTGTTGTTCGAGAGCCTGCCGAATCATCACGTCACCGCCCTGCTCTATCTGCCGGCAAAAGGCGACGGGCCTTGGCCGGGGGTGTTGTTCGCCTGCGGTCATTCGGCCAACGGCAAGGCATACCCATCGTATCAAACCGCCTGTGCGTTGCTGACACAAAACGGGTTTGTAGTACTCCGCTCCGACCCGATC
>JAKUOU010000244.1 GCA_022451065.1 Pedosphaera sp.
CCCAAGTTTGCCAGCCCTGTGCAAGAAGGAGGAGCGCGG
The DNA here is from genome assembly GCA_022451065.1 of Pedosphaera sp. Classification (GTDB taxonomy): domain Bacteria; phylum Verrucomicrobiota; class Verrucomicrobiia; order Limisphaerales; family UBA1096; genus UBA1096. The sequence goes on from JAKUOU010000244.1 coordinate 40, forward strand.
CAAAACTTATGGTGACGCGACGGCTCATTCGTCATTCCCGGAAAGGGTCACAAATAAATCAACAGAAAACCATGGCACCTTATTCAACGTTTTGTTGCTCCACGGAAAGAAGATTGGATTGGTTGCCGAGAATGTCCCGGCAGCGAAGGCGGATAAAAATCTGCGCTTGGCCAAGCGGTAGTTGAATCGGCAACGCCGCGCTTCGCGCATGCGGCTTGACCTGTTCAATCCGAAATAACGGCTTCCCCTCGCCGGATGAATTATCGTGACCAGTGATCGTGTAGGCGAATTGCGGCAGCGTCTTCGGATCGGTCTCCCACGTAAGTTCCAGTTTACCCCGCTTGACCAAACGCACCTTGGCGGACTTCAGATTGATTGACGCGTAGCCCGGCTTGGTTTCCGTGCGCTTGATGCTGTGCTGCGACGGGTTGGCCGCACTTGGTTTCGTGTCGCGGCCACCGGCCGTCATGAAATAAAAAGGTCCATCCTCATCGCGGGCCACGCCGCCGTTCCAGTTCGTTTTGAAATTGAACGAACGTTTCCCCGGCACGAGATCCCATCGGTTCACCGAGTAGCGGCCGCCACCGAACGCGTGCCATTGGCCATCGAGCTTGCGCTTCCAACCGCCCCGCAGGTTCGTCGTTCGCGGCTTGCTGCCGGTGTTGAGCCAATCCTCGATGAACGCATCCGTGCTGCCTTTGAAATAAGCCTCCTTTGCCGCGACATCCATCGTCACCAAATGCGTCCAGCGCCCCGTCTTTCCCGAGCGCACCCAGTAGCCATAAAACGTATGCTCCCCGACCGGCCAAGCGCGGGCAACCAGCGTGTACCAACTGTCCGTCTCCCAGCCTAATTTAAAATTCCACGACTTGAGTCCGGTTCCCTCACCGCCAAACTTTTGCGTCAAAGTCTCCGCTCCCCGGTGCACAGCGCGAATCGGCGCGGTGTGCGCCTTGTGATCCCAGATGGAGAAAATATAAATGTGCCCCCTCGGGAGCGCCTGGACGCCCGCGTAACCGGCCGCCCTGCCCCGCCAGCCAAGCGCCTCGTAATAAGTGTACAACGCCTCGCCCAACTTGGGTACACGCACCTCGTTGATCACGATGTCGCCGTCGAAGTTGTCATCAAAGACAAAGTGCGATGATGGCGCGGAGTCCTGCGCGTTCGCAACGAACGCCGAGGCGGTGAAACATACTGAAAAAATGAAACGATAAACCATGAAAACAACGGAGCTATTTACAGACATCAAATGTGCCCTTCCGCACCGAGGCGGAACTGCAGATAGAGTGGCGACTCGGCAGTTTTGTGGAAACGATGTTCCCACTGAAATTCAAAGCCAAGGTAATCCACAAAGAAAGCGGGTGAGGCAGCCTCGTCGAACATTCGCATGACGGGAATGGAGGAGCTGATCTCAAATTTACCCATCATGTCGGTCAATCGTAACGCTCAATTTCCTGCATCAACGACTTCAATTCCGCAACG
>JAKUOU010000025.1 GCA_022451065.1 Pedosphaera sp.
CGTCTCAATCATCACCCCGATTTCAACGGCGTCGGCAAAGGCCATATCCTCAGCGCGAAGCTGCTCGCGGCATTCGTCTAGCAACTCGTTGGCGGCCTCGAGTTCCCCCACACCTGAGACCATTGGGTACATGATTTTCAGGTCGCCAAAGGCACTCGCCCGCAGGATGGCGCGTAGCTGTGTTCTAAACAGGTCCTTTTCCTCGAGGCACAGCCGGATGGCGCGCCAGCCGAGGAACGGATTCATCTCCGCCGCCACGTTTACGTGGGAGAGCAGCTTATCGCCGCCGAGATCGAGCGTGCGGATGATCACCGGGTCAGGCGCGAGCGACTCGGTCACGTGGCGGTAGGCTGCAAACTGTTCCTCCTCGCTCGGCAGGTCGCTGCGGTTGATGAACAAAAACTCGGTCCGGAACAGGCCGACGCCGGTCGCGCCGGATTGCAGGACGCTCTCGACATCGGCCGCACGCTCGATGTTGGACGAGAGGATGATCCGGTGGCCGTCCCTCGTCTCGGCCGCGTCGTCGTGGATGACCTCGAGGCTCTCCTCGATCGATGTCTGCCGTTCGACCAGTTGGCCATACTCGAACAGCATCTGCTTCGAGGGGTCTATGACGACAAATCCATTGAAGCCGTCGAGCAGCACCGACTGGCCTGTGTGCAACTCGCCGATCGCCTCGCCCAGCCCGAGTACCGCTGGGATGCGCAGCGACCGTGCGAGGATGGCGGTGTGTGACGTGCGGCTGCCGACTTCCGTGATGAATCCCAGCACCTTCGTCGGGTCTAACATTGCCGTGTCGGAGGGCGTCAAATCGTGAGCCACCACAATGCACGGCTCGGTCAGGTCGGCGAGGCCGGCACATGGCGGCTGGCTCATCAGGTTGGCCAGCACACGCTGTGTCACGTCGCGGATGTCGGCGGCCCGCTCGCTCAGGTAGGCGTCGTCCACCTTGCCCAGCGCCTCGGCGTACTTTTCCGAGGCCTCGTGAAATGCGAACTCAGCGGTAACCAAATTCTCCCGGATGAATTGCGACACCTCTTTGAGCAGCATCGGGTCCTCTAGCACCAGTAGGTGCGCTTCGAAAATCTGCGCTTCCTCAGCACCCATCGCCTCGCGCAGCCTCTCCTGCATGGCGAGGATTTGCCGGCGCGTCTCCGCCAGGGACGCTTGGAGCCGATTCTCCTCACCAGCCAATTCAGACTCGAGGATGCCCGACTTTGCCGGGTCGATACGCGTGCGGTCTAACACCACGATCTGGCTGCGGCTCACCCCCTGTGACACGGGGATGCCTCGCAGCATTTTCTCGCCGGTTTTGCGCCGATCCAGCACGCGCGGGAGGTTAATCGAGGCTCCGAACTCGGGAAAGGCATTTACGGAGAACGGTTCACTGGCACCGCCGTTGGCATCCTCTCCGGCTTGATTGAGGTTGGTTTTCAGGGAAAACTGGGCCATCGGCCGATGCCGCCTCGCCATGTCCGACACCTTCAACCCCTATGCCGACAGTCTCAAGGCCGGCGCGCTCGGCTTGGCCAAGCGCTTGGTCAAGGCCGGGTTTGAGGCGTATTGGGTGGGCGGCTGCGTGCGGGACGCCCGACTTGGCCAAGCGCCGACCGACTACGACATCGCCACCGACGCCAAGCCGGACGAGATCGAGAGGTTGTTCCAAAGAACCATTCCGATTGGCAAACAGTTTGGCGTCATGATGGTCCTTGAGGACGGTCACGAGTATCAGGTGGCTACCTTCCGTGCCGAGGGCGGTTACACCGATGGGCGGCGTCCGGGCAGCGTGCGCTTTACCGACGCGCGAGAGGACGCCTTGCGGCGCGACTTTACCATCAACGGCCTGTTTTACGATCCACTCGCCGACGAACTGCACGACTGGGTCGGCGGCGAGGCCGACCTCGAGTCCCGGCGCATACGCACCATCGGCGATCCGGCGGAGCGCTTTGGCGAGGACCGGCTGCGACTGCTCCGCACCGTGCGCTTGGCCGCGCAACTTGGGTTTGAGATCGAGCCGGGGACATTTGCCGCCGTACAGCAAAATGCAGCTGCTATAGGTGAAGTGAGTGCCGAGCGCATCCGTGACGAACTGCTGAAATTGTTCCGGCCACCGCACGCCGCATGTGGTCTCGACTTGTTGAACGAAAGCCGGTTGCTGCCAGAGGTGCTGCCTGAGCTGGCCGCTTTCGTCGGCTGCGAGCAGCCGACGAAATACCATCCCGAGGGTGATGTCTTCCGGCATATTCGGTTGATGCTTGGACATCTTCCCGCCGATGCCGGTACGACACTCATCTGGTCGGTGCTGATGCACGATATTGCAAAGCCGGCGACCTTTACCCGGGAAGCGGAGGGGCGCATCCGTTTTTTGGGTCATGAAAAAGTCGGAGCCGTCATGACACTGGAAATCATGAACCGCCTGTGCTTCCCAAAGGCCGAGAGCGCTACGGTGAGAACCTGTGTGCGACATCACATGCAGTTGAAGGCCGCGCAACAAATGCGGCCCGCCACGTTGCGAAAACTGTTCCTCCGACCGACCTTCCCGGTCGAGCTGGCGTTGCACCGGCTCGACAGTCTCGCCTCTACCGGCAAACTCGACAATTTTGAGTTTTTGGAGGCCAGGTTTGCCGAGTTCCAAGACCAGCCGGAGCTGCAAAAACCGCTGATCGACGGCGGCGACCTGATTGCGCTTGGCCAAGCGCCGGGATCGGAACTGGGCAAGCTGCTCAGCGACATCCGTAACCGCCAACTCGCTGGCGAACTCACCAGCCGCGAACAAGCCCTCGACTGGGCCCGCGATGTTCTGGGCTAGGCCGGCAGTGGTTTTTTCCAGATAGGAACCTTCTGCTTCATCTCTTCGATAAGGAATTGGCAGGCGGCGAACGCCTCCGCGCGGTGCGGTGCGATTACCTCCACCCACAACGATGGCTCGTTCACTGGCACCAAGCCGAGTCGATGAACCAGGCGCACCGAATCCACCGGCCATCGCTGTTCAATGGCTTCGAAAATCAGCCCGAACTGGTGGCGGGCCATTTCCTCGTGGGCCTCATAATCAATTGCGGTGATCGATGCATGTCCTTCTCTCCCGCGCACGACGCCCGAGAAGCAAACCACCGCTCCCATGCCATCTCCCATTTCGCGCCGCTTGACCAAAGCGGCCTCGTCAATTGGATCAATTGAAATGGTCAGTTGCGTCTTCATCAGTCAACCACCCTGGACCGGCGGAAAAAAGGATACCTCATCGCCGTCACTAAGCATAAAATCATCATCCTGATAATTCACTCCGACAGCTTTGAGCGTGCTGTTTTTTGCCTCTGCAAGTTTCGGAAACTGTTCGCATACCCGTTCGTGCAGCTTGGCCAGTGTGGTTCCGTTTTCGGTTTCGATCTCCGTTTTTTTGCAGCCGGTATAGTCGGCGAAGTAAGACCAGAATTGAACGGTAATAATCATTTGCTCACTACTCACAGCTCGCCGCTCACCGCCATTTTTTTCAGTACGCCAATATGCGGGAGGTTGCGGTATTTTTCCGCGTAATCAAGGCCGTATCCGACAACAAACTTGTCCGGTATTTCGAAGCCAACGTAATCAGCAGGAATGTCATATTTCCGACGCGCCTTTTTGGAGAGCAAGACACAGGTGCGGATCCGGCGCGGGGCCATTCCGGTGAGTTTGTCGATGACGGCGCGGAGGGTTTTGCCGGTGTCGAGGATGTCGTCCACGAGCAGTACGTCTCGCCCGGCGACGTCGAGTTTCAATTCCTTGGTGAACACCAGTTCACGCGACTCGGTACCGTCGCGATAGCTGGATACGCCGATGAAGTCGAGCTGCAGCGGCAGGTCGATTTCACGCACGAGGTCGGCCAGAAACATTAGTGTCCCGGTGAGCAACCCGACAACCACGAGGTCGCACCCGTTGAAGTCCGATTGCACTTGCGCCGCCAACTCTCCGACGCGCTGCCGAATTTCCTCCTCGGAAACCAGCACCTTGGCGATGTCTGTGCTGGGATCGCTCATGGGGCGGGTGACGACCTTAAATGTGTCTCGAGTCGGCCTCGTTCTTCTCAGTGTAACCGCTGTCTTGTCGTTGGAAGTTGACCTCGTTTTTCTTCACGTATGCCGCGAAGACATCATCGGCGCTCATGCCGAGTACCTGGGCTAGGCTGATGAGGAAATGGAACAAATCGACAACCTCGACACGAGCGTTTTGCTCGTCAAGATTCTGGTATTTGGCCCACCACTTCCACGGCACGCTGTCGGTCAATTCGGCGATTTCCTGGCTCATGGCACGGCAGTAGTTAAGCACCCACTCGGTTTTCTGCTGGTCGCTCATCCCCTCGGTCTGCACGCCGATTCGCTCATTGAGTGACTTTTGCATTCGAAAGAGTTCACGTAATCGATCCGGCTGGTCCACGTGCCGACTTTCCGTGTTCAACACCAGACAAATCAAGGTTTTTTGGAGAAATCTCGATGAGACGGCGCTTTACTTGACCAAGCGAGGTAGTCTACCAAACTAATTGGAAGTCGCTGGTTGCCTTGGCGAAAACTGCATCGAGACATGCACCCGGCGATTTGTCTTGAAGGAACGGCGCTTCAAACGGACGATGCCGGTTATCCGGTGATCCGTTTTTTTCACGGCAACAGTAACTTAGCTCGTCCTTCGTCTGTATGATCATGGTTGTCGATTCAATGTATCGCACATTTCGATTTTTAGCGCTTACAACGCTGTTTTGCCTTGCGCTTGGCCAAGCGCAGGCAGGTACATTGAAAGAGGCGCGCCAACTGTATGCCACCGGTGAGTACGCCAAGGCCATTAAGGCTAGTGAGGAGGCTATCGCTGCCGACGAGAACGACAGCGGCTGGCGGTTATTGCTGCTACGGGCGCGGTTGGTCACCGGCCAGTACCCTGAAGCCAAGCAGTTTGCCACCCAATTACTGGAGGATTACCGTTACCGATACAATGCCGAGGCGCTTTGGCTGTTTCATCTCGCCTACGAGGCCACCGGCGATACCCAGCAGTCAGGCCAAATGCTGCAGATCATTATGCAGTTCCTCAATGGACAACGGGCCATCAGCGACGAGAACACGCTTGTCTTCATCGGGCGCGCGCTGCTCAAGGCCGCCGTTTCCGATCCCAAGCAAGTCAAGGAGAACCTGTTCGACCGTGTGCTCAAGTCGAGTCCCAACAATCGGGAAGCGTTGTTGGCCACAGGCGAACTGGCCTTGGCCAAGCGCGACTTCAAGTTGGCCGGCAGGACGTTTACGAGGGCGATCGGGCATTATCCCGAGGATGCGGACTTGTTGTATGGCCTGGCTAAGGCCTACGCCGAGAGCGACCCGTCGCAAATGGAGGAACCGCTGCATACGGCGATGTTCACCAATCCCGACCATATCCCGTCGCTGCTGTTGCAGGCGCACAATCAGGTCGATGCCGAGCAGTATGAAACGGCCAAAGGCATCCTGAAGGCCATCTTCAAAATCAACCCACACCACGCTGGGAGTTGGGCGCTGCAGGCCGCCATCCATACCGTTCGCAATGAGCCAGACAAAGCCAGGTCGGCTCGCGAGAGCGGCTTGAAATATTGGAAGACCAACCCGCTGGTGGATCATGAGATCGGAAAAAAGCTTTCGTCGAAATACCTCTTCACCGAAGGCGCAGCGCATCAGCGGCAGGCGCTGGCTTTCAGCAAGGATTATATACCTGCCAAGACGCAACTCGCGCAGGATTTACTGCGGCTTGGCCAGGACGAGGAAGGGTGGAAGCTGGCCGGCGAGGCGCACGATGCCGATGGCTACGATGTGACCACGTTCAACCTTCTCACTCTTCACGAATCGCTGAAAAAGTACGTGACGATCGACCGTAACGGCTTTCTGCTACGGATGACCAGTGACGAGGCGGCGCTGTACGGCGACGAGGCGATCGATCTGCTCACCGAGGCCCGTGGGTTGTTCTCAAAAAAATACGATACTCAGATTGAGGGCTCGGTGATTGTCGAGATTTTCCCCGAGAAAAAGGATTTTGCCGTGCGGACATTCGGTATCCCGGGTGGCGACGGCTACATGGGTGTCTGCTTCGGCAGACTCATCACTGCCAATAGCCCCAAGTCGCTCGTTGGCTTCCAGCAGAACTGGCAGTCGTTACTCTGGCACGAGTACTGCCACGTCATCACTCTGCAAAAGACGCGTAACAAAATGCCGCGCTGGTTCAGCGAGGGCATCTCCGTTTACGAGGAGCGGCTGAGACATAGCTCGTGGGGCGAGCAAATGACGCCGGAGTACCGCAACTTCATTCTCGACGGCGAGATGACACCGATCGAGCGGCTAAGTATGGCCTTTCTTGTGCCCAAGAGCCCTGAGCATATTCAGTTCGCCTATTACCAGTCATCGCTCGTGGTTGAGTATCTCGTGAAAAATTTTGGTGAGACCTGCATCAGCAACATTCTGCGCGACCTTGGTCAGGGCGTGTTCATCAACATCGCCATCGAGCAGCACGCCGCCCCCTTGGCCAAGCTTCAGGAAGGGTTCACCGCGTTTGCCACCGGCTTAGCCGAGGCATTCGCCCCTGAGGCGGACTTGGTCAAGCCGAATCCGCTCGAGGTCAATCCGCTCGACAAAAATGCTATCGTCGATTGGCTCGAGGCCAACCCAAACAACATCTGGGCGCTCAACACCACCTGCGCGAACCTTGTCGAGGAGGAGGAATACCTCGAGGCAATCCCGCTGCTCGAGAGATCGATCAAGCTCCACCCGAGACAGCGCGGCGTTGGCTCGCCCTACGGCATGCTCGCCCGGGCGCACCGCGAGCTTGGCCAGGCGGAGGACGAGCTCGCTGTCCTCGAGCAATGGGCCGCCATTGAGGACGCAGCGACAAAACTTTACGGGCGGTTGATGGAGATCCACTCAGAGCGAGAAAACTGGTCGGCCGTCGATCGTCTAGCCAAGCGTTTCTTTTCGGCCAATCCACTCTCGCCAATCGCCCATCGTTTCATGGCGCTCACTGCACAGCAAACCGGTAGGCAAGCCGACACCATTCGGCCGCTTAGGCGTCTGCTATTGCTCGATCCAGCCGACCCGGTGGATCTGCATTTCCGTCTGGCCACGGCACTGGCTGATACGGCGAAGGAGGAGGCCAGGCGCCACGTGCTGCAGGCGCTCGAGGACGCGCCACGGTTTCGCGCCGCGCAGAAACTACTCATTCGCCTTGCCAAGCCGGATCCGACTGCCGTTGAAGCCAAGGCACAATGAATTCTTTTTGGAAACCCTCACGCAGGCTTGGCCTAGGCCTGGTGATTGCCGCACTAACACTGGCCACGCTCGTGGCGTGGAGCCAGCACGATTGGCGTCGAGGTGAACGCGATAAACGCGGCGGTGTGGAAAACTGGAGCCGCGATGATGAACTGCCCAACGACACATTCACCTTCGCCCGCATCCAGTACGACTCGTGGGGAGGCAGTTGGCGTGGCCGAGGCAAGTGGTCAATCGATTATCCTGAGAGCGATCTGAACATGTCATTTCGACTGCAGCAGCTCACCGCGCTCCAGGTCGATCCGGAAGGTACGGTGCTTAACCTGACCGAGGACAAGCTATTTCACTACCCGTTTATTTACATCATCGAGCCGGGCGAACTGACCTTCAGCGGCGACGAGGTCAAGGCGTTGCGAAAATACCTACTGACAGGCGGCTTTCTAATGGTGGATGATTTCTGGGGTGAGGAGGAGTGGCAAAATTTTGAGCGCGAGTTTCGGCGTGTGTTCCCGACGCGTGAAATTGTCGAGTTACCGCTTGAGCACGAGGTGTTCCAGAGCGTTTTTCCGCTCAAAGAAAAACCGCAGGTGCCCAATCCTCGTACGGCGATTCAGGGTGCGTCCTACGGAATCACTTGGGAGCGCAGGGACGCTGAGACGCCGCACTATCGCGGGGTTTACGACGACGACGGCCGGCTGATGGTCATCATCTGCCACAACACCGACCTCGGCGACGGCTGGGAGGAGGAGAGTCGTGCTGGCGAATGGTATTTCAAGGAATTCTCCGAGCCCAAGGCATACCCGATGGGCATCAACATCATCTTTTATTCAATGACCCACTAAACATGGAATCCACTGAAACCATACACGAGGAGGATCGGCAGGCGGTCGAGCAGATCGCCGCCAGCCGAGAAAAAATAGAACAGGAACTTGGCCGGGTCATCATCGGGCAGAAGGCGGCGGTCGAGGAGATTCTCGTTACGCTCTTCGCCGGTGGCAACTGCCTCATCACCGGCGTGCCCGGTTTGGCCAAGACGCTGATGGTGCGCGCTATCGCCGGGATCTTTGACCTCGGTTTTCACCGCATCCAGTTCACGCCCGACCTCATGCCTGCGGACATCACCGGTACCGAGATTCTCACCGACGGCGATCAAGGGAGGGAGCTGCGTTTCGTGAAAGGCCCGGTGTTCACAAACGTCCTGTTGGCCGACGAGATCAACCGCACACCGCCCAAGACGCAGGCCGCCCTGCTCGAGGCGATGCAGGAAAAACAGGTGACCGTCGGCGGTATGAGCCGCGAGTTGCCTAAGCCGTTCTTCGTGCTCGCCACGCAGAACCCAATTGAGATGGAGGGCACCTACCCGTTGCCGGAGGCGCAGCTCGACCGCTTCATGCTCAACGTGTTCATCGACTATCTGCCGGAGGAGGACGAGGTACGCGTCGTCAGCGAGACCACCCAGCGCGACGACGTTCAGTCGAATCCCGTGTTCAGCGCCGAGGAGGTGCTGCGTATCCAGGGTGTCGTGCGCAAGGTGCCGGTGGCCGACTCGGTTGTGCGTTACGCAGTGCGCCTGGCTGCGAGTTCGCGTCCCGGCCAGATCGGCGCGCCGGACTTTGTCAACGAGTGGGTTAACTGGGGCGCCGGCCTTCGCGCCGGCCAGGCGCTCATCCTCGGGGCCAAGGCGCGCACCCTGTTGCAGGGTCGCTCCCACGTCACACCAGATGACATCAAGGCGCTCGCCGTGCCGGTGCTACGCCACCGTATTTTGCCCAACTTCAAGGCCGAGGCTGAAGGCGTCGATGCCGATAAAGTCGTCGAGAAACTCCTCGAGACCGTCCCCGTACCGTGAGTCGTCCCGCCACAACGCACCGTTTTTTGGATCCGAAAGCCCTGATGGAAATCAGCAGCCTTTCGCTCCGGGCGCGTGCCGTGGTTGAGGGGTTCATGAGCGGGTTGCACCGCAGTCCGCGCACCGGTTTTTCCACCGAGTTCACCGAGTATCGCCAATACTCACCCGGCGACGACGTCCGGTTCCTCGACTGGAAGGTGATGGCGCGAACCGACCGCGAGTTCATTAAGAAGTTTGAGGATGAGACCAACCTGCGGTGCACGTTCATGGTCGATTTTTCCAAGTCGATGGAGTTTGGCGGCGGCGATGCCGGCGTCAAGAAAAGCGACTACGGCCGCACGTTCGCCGCGTCGCTGGCGTGGTTCCTTACGCAGCAGCGCGATGCCGTTGGTCTGGCGACGTTCGACCGTGACCTGCGCGAGTTCATCCCGCCGCGCTACCGGCAGGACCAGTTGAAAACGATCCTCGGCCGGCTCGAGACACAGCCGGCCGGCAACGCCACTGACCTTTGCCAGGCGCTGGAGAAACTCGCCTCGCTTGTCGGCAAGCGCGGCATGATCGTACTCGTGTCCGATTTCCTCTCGCCGCTTGACGAGATGGAGCGTTGCCTGAGCTTGTTCACCGCCGCCGGGCACGATGTCCGTGCCGTACAGGTGCTGCATCCACGCGAGGTCGATTTCAGTTTCGAGGATGCCGCGATTTTCGAGGACATGGAGAGCGGCCAAAATCTCATCCTCGACCCGGGAATGGCTCGGGAGGCGTATCAGCAAAAATACAACGCGCATAACGCTGCGCTCGACGCGATTTTCAGCGCGCAGGGTATCCCTGGGTTCCGCGTGACGACCACCGAGCCGCTCGAGCGGGTACTGCAACGTTTCCTCGAGGAACGTCCCGCGCGCGCCGTTGTCCGGCAACGCCGCTCTCCCGGGAGGAGTGCCGCATGAGTTTTCTTACACCGCTTTACCTGTTGGGCGTGCTTGGCCTGTCCATCCCGATTATCCTGCACCTGCTGCATGACCGGCCGAAAAACAAGCAGGAATTTGGCAGCCTGATGTTCCTTGACAAGACCAAGCCGCCGGTGGACCGCAAGCGGCGGCCGACGCACCTGCTGCTGCTGTTGCTGCGCTGCCTTGCATTGTTGTTGCTGGCGTTCGTTTTTGCGCGGCCGTTCGTCACGGTCGATGACCCGGCTGATGCGGCGCGGCGCGACCGCCAATGGATCACCGTGCTGCTCGACCGCAGTGCCAGCATGCAGCGCGGCGATTTGTGGGAGCAAGCCAAGGCTAAAGTGCAAACTACGCTTGGTCTACTCGGCCCGGGCGACCGTTTCTCGCTAATAGCTTTCGATGACTCCACCGAGCCGTTGGCTGAGGTCAAGTCGTGGCTTGGGAGCTCGTCCGAGGCGGAGGCTAACATCCCACTCGAGCGCCTGGCCAAGCCGGGCTTCGGCGGGAGCAACCTTGGCCAGGCGCTCGTGTTTGCCGGCGAGTCGATACAGGAGGCCGATCCGGGAGCGGACGAACAGCCTTTGGCTAGGCGCGAGATTATTGTCATCAGTGATTTGCAAAAGGGCAGCCGTCTTGGCGAGGTGCAGGGCTACGAATGGCCCACTGGCATCAAGGTGACACTCGAGCAAATCGGCGAGGACGATCAGGGCAATGCCGGCATCGAGCAGGTCGCCTCCCGCGCGCCATGGGCCGCAGCCGCAGCCGTGCCGTCATTCCGCATCAGCAACTCAGCCAATAGCATCGGTGATGAGCTTGAGTTTTTGGCACACACAACTGCCGGCGAGACTCTCAGCCAGAAGGTGCACGTTCCGCCGGGCCGCAGCCGAGTGGTCGAGTTGCCGCGCGAATGGACAGGGCAAATCCTTGAGCGACTGGCCATTCGGGGCGACGCGGCGGAGTTCGACAATCAGTTTCATTTTGCGCAAAACCGGCAGCAGACAGTGCGCATCGTTTACATTGGCGAGGACAAATCGAACGACGCCGAGGGCTCGCTGTTTTATCTTGCGAGTGCGTTTCAGCAGTTGAGTACTATTGATTTTCAGGTTGAGGCGGTCAGCGGCAAATCGCCCGGCCCGCTGCCTGAGGCCGATCTGTACGTCATCGGCGATGCCGTTGACGACCCGCTGGCCCAAACACTTGGCCAGGAGGTTGAGGGTGGTGCCACCGCGCTGATGGTTGTGCAGTCGACGGACCAGGCCGCGAATCTCGGACAGTGGCTTGGTGCGGACGGTGTTGTCATCCGCGATATCGCGTCGAGTGACTACGCGCTGCTTGAGTCGCTAAAGCTGGATGATCCGGTTTTGTCGGTGTTTCGGGACGCGCGATTCAGCGACTTCACGAACCTGCACTTCTGGAAACATCGCGAGCTGCAAAACTTGCCCGACGAGGGCATCGACGTGCTCGCCCGGTTTGACTCCGGCGCACCGGCCTGGCTGGCGGCGCGGCGCGGCATCGGCCGTCTGCTGGTGATGACCTCTGGCTGGACACCGGCCGACAGCCAACTGGCGCTTTCAACCAAGTTCATCCCGCTGCTCTACTCGGTCCTTCAACCGGTGCTTGAGCGCAAAACCCAGTCGCGGCAGTTTGTCGTCGGCAACCAAGTTGACTTGACGCGATTGAACAACGGCCAGGCCGACGGCAGCGTCACTGTCATGCCACCCGGCGGCGGGGCGCCGGCGATTTCGGTCGACACGTTTTTTACGCCGGCCGCTCCCGGCCTGTACACAGCGAAGGGCAGTGGCTGGTCGGAGACGTTCGCGGTGAACCTCACGGCGGCGGAGAGCCGCACCGAGCCGATCGTTATGGATCAATTTAAAAAACTAGGCCTGCCGATGACCGATCCGGTTGCCTTTTCCGGTGAGATTGCAGCCGCCGCTGACGCAGCGGAAAAGACCGAGGCGCACCGCCGGGAATACTGGCAATGGGCCTTGGCGGCGGTACTTTTGTTTGTCACTCTGGAGACCGTTCTGGCCGCCAGAGGCAGTCAGCCAGCAGAACCAGTCATGATAACATGAACCAACCGAACACACTCCAGGAACAGCTGACATTTTACCGCCACCAGCATCGGCGGCAGAAACTCTACTCCGGCTTGGCGAAGTGCTGGGCCGCCTGTGCCGTGGCCAGCTTGGCCGTGCTGGCGCTGGGCCAGGCGACGGGTTTCGCTTGGTCGCTAATCGGGGTATCAGCCGCCGCGCTGGCAACGTTAGTTTTCGTGAAAGTGCTGATGGTGGACTGGTTGACGCTGGCTGAGATCGTCCGGCTGATCGAGCGACATCATCCCGGCCTCAACAAGCTGCTCGAGACTGCCTCTGAGCAGATCGCGAAAAATGATCCCGACAAACTCGACTACTTGCAGCAGCGTGTGCTGACTGACGCCCTGAAGGCCAGCCGCGAGCAGGGCTGGGAACTCGAGGCCAACGGTCGCCTGGCCTTGACGCATTTGTATCACGGCGCGGCGTTGTCCGTGTTCCTACTGGCTTTTTGGCAGATGTCCGACACCACCGGGTCGCAAACGGTTCGCTCAGCCAAGGGCAGTGTCATGGTGGAGCCGGGTGACGTGGAGGTGGAGCGTGGGACCAGTCTAATTGTCTCGGCCAAGTTCACCAGCAACAAGTCCGACGTGAAGTTGGTCGTAAAGGAACACGGCCGAGACCAACGCTGGATGACAATGGTGCAGAGTCTTGACGACCCCACGTACAGCTATCGCCTGGCCAATGTGCAGTCCAACGCTGTGTATAGTGTGGTGTCTGGCGGGCAGCAGAGTGACCTGTATCGGATGACTGTGTTCGAGTATCCGGAGCTCAAGTCGTCCCAGGCCAGGCTCGATTATCCCGAGTTCACCGGCCGTGAGGATAAAGTTATCAACAACACACGCCGTCTCACCGCCGTCGAGGGTACCGGCCTGACGTTCGATTTTCAGTTCAACAAGCCGCTCAAGTCTGCGGTGCTCAAGGCCCGCGAAGGCGAGGGCGACGACATTCCACTGAAGCAACTCGCCGATGGCAGCCCGCAGTTCCAACATCTGCGCAACTTTAGTGAGCCGGGCGAGTTCCGCTACGAATTGCACCTTGAAGATGTCGAGGGACGGGTCAACCGGTTCCCATCCCGGTATGTTTTCAATGTTCTCGAGAACGCCGCTCCAGCGCTGAAGTTCGAGGCGCCCGCGGGCGACACCGAGGTGTCGGCCATCGAGGAGATGCGTCTGCAGGGCGTGGCGCGCGACGACTTCGGGCTGGCTGACGCTGGCTTTGGCTACCAGTTGGCTGGCGAGGAACCGCAGTATGTCTCCCTCACTGACGCCGGCTTGGCCACCAACAAACTTGACGTCGCCCATGTGCTTCGCATGGAGGACTTGGGCGTCGAGGTGGGGCAGGTGGTGAGTTATTTCCTGTGGGCCGACGACCGTGGTCCGGATGGCAGTTTGCGCCGGGGATTCAGCGACCTATTTTTCGCCACGGTGCGGCCATTCGAGGAAATTTTCCGCCAAAACCGATCCGCCACAGAGGGTATGCGCCAGCAGCAACAACAACAGGGAGAGGGTGGCGAACAGGGTGGCGAACAACAGCAGTCCATTGCCAACCTGCTAGACACACAAAAAGACATCATTAGCGCCACATGGAATCTCAAGCGCCGCGACAGCGACGACGAAAAACTGGCCGAGGATATCCAAGTCGTGCTCGACTCGCAGGGCGAGTTACTTGGCATGCTCGAGCAGGCGTCGGCTCTACTGCAGGACTCCGAGTCCGGTGGTCAGGCGTATCAGGCCAATGAGGCGATGGAGGCTGCGGCAGACAGTCTCGCCAAGGCGAAAGACGCCAGCGGCGAAGCGGTTGGCCAAGCGCTCTCCGACGCGATCATCGACGAACAGACCGCCCTGCAGCATTTGCAGCAACTGCGCGAGAATGAGTTCCGCGTATCTCGCCAGCAAGCCCGTCAACAGCGCCAGCAGCAGCAGGGCCGCGGCAACAGTAACCGCGCCCAGCGTCAGCTTGACCAGCTCGAGATGCAGGACACGCGCAATAACTATGAGTTGGAGAGCAAGGCTGAGCGCCAGCAGCAACAGGCGCAGCAGCAGGGCGAACGTGCCGAGCAACGGCAGACCCTGAATCGCCTCAAGGAACTCGCCCGGCGGCAATCGGACTTAAACAAGCGGCTGCAGGAACTGCAGATCGCGCTGCTTGATGCCGAGGATGAGGTCGAGCGCGAACGCATCGAGCGCGAACTCAAGCGCCTGCAGGATGAGCAGCGCGACCTCATCGACGATCTCGATGAAGTTCAGCAGAGGATGGATAGCAGCCAGAATGACGAGCTTGCCGAGTCGCGTCAGCAGCTCGAGGAGGCCCGCGAGCAGATGGAGGAGACCGCCCGAAACCTCCAACAGCAGCAGCTTTCGCAGGCTGCCAACTCCGGCTCACGTGCCAGTCGAAACCTCGACGAGGTCAGGGAGGATTATAAGGAACAGACCGCCAATGAATTCGCCGATGCCATGCGTGAGATGCGCCAGGACGCGCGCGAGCTCGACAACAATCAAAACGAATTGGACAAGGCGATCGAGGAGGATCGGCAGAAAACATTCCGCTCCCTGAGCGATGAGGGCGACCTCAAGGAGGCACTCGACATGGCCGAGTCGCAGAAGGGGCAGCTCGATGAGTTGCTGCAGCAAATGGAGCAGGTCTCCCGCGAGGCCGAGGACTCGGAGAAGCTGCTATCACAGGAGCTGGAAGATGGCGTTCGTCGTGCCCGGCAGGAGAACATGGAGGAGTCGCTCGACCAGTTGTCGCTGCTCATGCGCAACAATCTCCCGAACGAGACCGGTGACATTCAGCGTGAGTTGACCGAGAATATCTCCGAGCTACGCGGGACGGTTGAGGATGCCGCCGAGAAGATTATCGGCAGCGACGAGGACGCCATGCGCTTCGCCGCCGACCGGCTCAATGAGTTGCGTGAGGAGGTCGAGCGCGAGATGGAGCAGGCCATGAACGAGCGCCCGGGCCAACAACGGGGTCGCGAGGGCGAACGTGATCAGGAAGGCGACGGGCAGAACCCTCGTGGCCAAGGGCAGCGCCCCCAGGAAGGCGAACCCCGCGAAGGTTCAGGCGGGCAACAGGACGCTGAACAGCAGGAGAATCAACAGCAGCAGGGTAGAGGCCAGCGCCAACCCGGCGGTGAGGCGCAGGAGAATCAACAACGCCAGGGCAGAGGCCAAGCGCAGGAGGAACAGCAAGACCGACCGGGTCAAGGCCAGGGGCGGCGTCCAAACGATCAGGATAATCCGCAAACAGCCCAAGGACGCGGTGGGCAACCGCGTGACCCAAATGACCTGCCCGACCGTCGCCCTGACGGTAACCGCGAGAACGGTGGCAGCAGCGGTGGCTCCGACCGGTTCCGGGACTTGGATAACTTCGATTTTGACGGTCCGCTGACCGGGCTCGACTACCGCGACTGGGAGGATCGGCTCCGCGAAGTCGAGGAAGTTATCGAGATTCCCGAGCTACGCAACCAGGTCTCGGAGGTGCGTCAGCGCGCTCGCGACATCCGCCGCGAAAACAAGGAAAATGGCAAACCGCCGAAATGGGACTTGGTGGACATGCAAATTCTGCGCCCAATGACCGAGATCAACAAGCGGCTCGAGCAGGAGCTTTCATTGCGCCAGCCCAAGCGCGAACTCGTCCCGGTCGATCACGACCCCGTGCCGGAGCAGTACTCCGAACTCGTTCGCCGCTACTACGAACGCCTCGGCGGCCGAAAGGAGAAGAACAGTACGGATAATTAAACGCAGAGAACGAAGTAAAGGGTGTTGCGTTTACTAAATGTCTGAATACGATTCCATCGTTTTTAAGAGTCCCGAGTGGCTGCCAGTGGCGCTGGGGGTGTCGGCGTTGGTGATTCTCGTTTCGCTTTGGGGCTACGGACGTGCGCGGCTGCCGATGCGCCTCAAGGTCACCGGCATCACCCTAAAGACGTTAGGAATTGCGCTGCTATGCTTTTGCCTGCTCGAGCCGGAATTGGTACAGGAGAAGGCCAAGCCGGGGGCAAACTTTATTGCTGTGTTGGCGGACAACAGTCAAGGCATGGCCATCCGGGATGCTGGCAGCACGACCTCGCGTGCGGAGGAATTGGCCAAGGCTCTCAAGCCGCAGCCGGGCGACTGGCAGGAGGCACTCGACGAGAATTTCCAGATCCGGCGCTATTCCTTCGACACTCGACTGCGGACGACCGGCGACTTCGACTCGCTCGATTTCAAGGGCCGCGCCAGTTCGCTCATCGGATCGACGCGCAACATCGGCCAGCGCTTCAGTGGCCGGCCGCTCGCCGGCATCCTGGTTTTCAGCGATGGCAACGCCACCGACATCGAGAGCCTTAACGATGGCCTTGGCCCGCTGCCGCCGGTTTATCCGGTCGTCATGGGCAAAGAATCAGACATCAAGGACATCTCGATCACCTCGGTGCAGGTGACGTCATCGACATTCGAGGATGCGCCGGTATCGATCCATTGCAATCTCGCGGCCACCGGGTTTCCGGACGACCAAATCGAGGTTCGGTTGCTTGACCCCGACGGCACGCTGCTCGACACACAGCTGCTCGACACACAGCCACCTGCGGCTGGCAAAGCGATGAAGATTGAATTTGAGGTGAAGCCGGAGGCGCTTGGTGTTTCGTTTTATACTGTCGAGGTTCGTCAGGCGGAACGGCCTGAAGGTCAAGCCGGCGAAGAGGAGGCCACGATGGCCAACAATCGTCTTGTCGTCGCGGTCGAGCGGCGCAAGGAGCCATACCGCATCCTTTATGTCGCCGGCCGGCCCAACTGGGAATACAAGTTTCTCAAGCGAGCTCTCGACGACGATCCGCAGATCGACTTGGTTGGATTGATCCGCATTGCCAAGCGCGAACCGAAATTCGTTTTTCTTGGGCGCGAGGGCGAAAGCGGCAATCCACTTTTTAAAGGTTTTCGTGGTGACGAGGAGGAGGAGGGTAGTTATGACAAACCAAGACTCAAACGCCTCAACGTGAAGGACGAAGACGAGTTGAAGGAGGGCTTCCCTAAGAGCGCCGGTGAGTTATTCGGCTATCACGCGATCATTCTGGACGACCTCGAGTCGGCGTTTTTCATGCCGCACCAGCGCGAGTTGATTCGCCGCTACGTCTCCGAGCGCGGCGCTGGTTTTATGATGCTCGGCGGTCAGGAGTCATTCACGCAGGGTAAATACGAAAACACCCCGATAGCCGAGCTGCTGCCGGTCTATCTGCAGCGTAGTGGCTCAGTTTCACCCCTAGACAATTTGGAATTTTCATTGACCCGCGAGGGTTGGCTCAGCCAGTGGGTCCGCATTCGAAAAACCGAGGCAAACGAGAAGGATCGCCTCGAGGACATGCCAAAGTTTCGCGTACTCAACCAGGTCGATCGGATCAAGCCCGGTGCCAGTGTGATGGCTTCTATGCTTGATGAAAACGGCCGCAAATTGCCGGCGCTCGTGGTGCAGCGTTATGGCCACGGTAAGTCGGCGGCTCTTTTGGTTGGCGACATGTGGCGCTGGCAGATGGCGGGCGACGGCAAACGCGAGGATCTGCCGCGTGCCTGGCGGCAGATGATCCGCTGGCTCGTCGCTGATGTGCCCAACCGCGTGCAACTCGCAACCAAGGCCGACTCCGGCGCGGCGGGGCTCGGCCGCAAGTTGACCGTCCGCGCGCGCAACGAGGAATTTAAGCCGCTTGGCTTTGCCAATGTGGAGTTGAGTGTGTTGCCTTCCGGCGACGAATCGAAGGCAATCGACTTGTCGGTCGAGCCGGCCGGCACCGAGACCGGCGCATTCGAGTCGCTCTATATCCCGCGCGAGGAGGGCGGCTATGTGGCGCGGGCCAGGGTGCGCGACGAGGACGGCAAGGTGATCGGCGACGTCGAGGCCGGCTGGGCCAGCAACCCGGCAGCGGACGAGTTCCGCTCGCTGCAGCCTAACGTCGCGCTCATGGAGGACTTGGCCGAGCGCACCGGCGGCCGCGTGCTCGCTGTCAGCGATTTGGCCAAGTGGGCGAAAGAGCTGCCGAAGAAACAATCGCCCGTGATGGAATCGTTTCCAACCCCGCTGTGGCACCTGCCGTGGATGTTCGCTGCCGCGCTGCTGCTGTTGGTCACCGAGTGGTGGCTGCGAAGGAGGCACTGGCTGCCATGAGGTTATTGTTGCTGAGCCTGCTGCTGTTGCCCTTTGCCAAGTCGGCCGCGGAGATCGCGATTTTTAACGAGGTAAATGAGCGCCGCGTGATGATCATCACTGGGGCCGGTGGCGAGGAGGAATACACCGAGTTGTTCGCCGAGTGGGGGGAGAGCTTGGCCAAGGCGTTCGACGGTAACGCTGCCGAGATGGTGCATATCACCAACAAGCCGGAAGACATCGGCGCGCGAAAGACTATCGAGTCGACACTTAAAAAATGGGTCGAAAAGTCGGACAGTGAAATTTGGATTCTGCTCGTCGGCCACGGCACGTTCGACGGCAAGGCTGCCAAGTTCAACCTCGTTGGCAACGATGCCTCGGACGCGGATTTTAAGCATTGGCTCAAGCTGCATCGCGGGCCGCTTGTGTTCATCAATACCAGTTCCTGCAGCGCACCGTTCATCCGGTCACTCTCGGGCCTGAACCGCGTTATCGCCACCGCGACCAAGAGCGGCTATGAGCAAAACTTTTGCCGCTTCGGCGGCTATATGGCGGCTGCGCTTGGCCAGGCGGGGGCAGACCTCGACAAGGACGGCGCGGTGTCGGTGCTCGAGGCGTTCCTGATCGCCTCGCGCCAGGCTGGTGAATTCTACCGCGAAAATGATCGGTTGGTTTCCGAGAACGCACTGCTCGACGACAACGGCGATGGCATGGGCACTCCGGCCGACTGGTTTCGTGGCGTGCGCACGCAGAAGAAGGCCAAGGGCAAAAGCAGTGCCGACGGCAAGTTGTCGCGTCTGGTTTTTCCGGTGATTCCCCCGGCGGAAAAAGACATCCCAGCCCCGCTCCGCAAAAAGCGGCTCGCTGCCGAGGCTAAAATCGAAACCCTGCGTTCGCTTAAAAAAACACTCGAGGCCGAAATTTACTACCGCGACCTCGAAAAACTGTTCCTCGAGTTGGCTGCCACCAACGACGAGATTGAAACTGCCCAGCAGGAGTAAGTCTGCAGCCCTTCTTTATTGGCTCCAGTGCCTCGGCGTGGTATTCCCTCCGCCGCAATTACTCGCGGTAGCATGAGGGAATTAGTCATCGGCATCGATAGCGGCACACAATCCACCAAGGCATTGGTGGTGGATGCGAAAAGTGGCAAGTTACTAGGTGAAGGCTCTCGGGCTTATGGCCTCATCAGCGGTCTGCCAGCCGGTGCGAAGGAGCAGCATCCCGCCGACTGGATCGACGCCACCGAATCGAGCATCCGTGCCGCGCTGAAACAGGCCAAAGCCACCGCCGGCGAGGTGCGCGCCATCGGTGTCAGCGGCCAGCAACACGGTTTCGTGCCGCTCGACAAAAAGGGCGAGGTGATCCGCCCGGCCAAGCTGTGGTGCGACACGTCGACGGCGGATGAATGCGAGGAGATCATGGCCAAGCTCGGTGGCCTAAAAGGTTCTGTCAAGGAACTGGGCAACGCGGTCCTGCCAGGGTTCACCGCCGGCAAAATTCTTTGGCTCAAAAAAAATGAGCCAAAAAACTTCAGGCGCCTGGCCAAGGTTTTGTTGCCGCACGATTATTTGAATTTCTGGCTCACGGGAAATGCAGTGATGGAGTTCGGTGACGCCAGCGGCACCGCGCTGCTCAACGTCCGCACACGCAAGTGGTCCAAGAAAACGTTGAAGGCGATCGACGCTGGCTTGGAGGCGAAGCTGCCCAAGTTGATCTCGAGCGATCAACCGGCTGGCACATTACAGGCGGCCACAGCCAGGCGGCTTGGCCTACGTACCGATGTCCTCGTGAGCGCCGGAGGAGGTGATAATATGATGGGCGCGATCGGCACCGGCAATACCCGCCCAGGAGTCGTTACCGCTAGCTTCGGCACAAGCGGCACAATTTACGCCTGCGCGGGAAAACCGGTGGTCGATCCGAAAGGCGAGATTGCGGCATTCTGCGACTCGACCAACCGCTGGCTGCCGCTGCTCTGCACGATGAACGTCACGGTGGCGACCGAGTTGATCCGTAAGGATTTCAAGTGGACGCATGCCCAGTACGAGGCCGCCGCGCGCAAGGCTCCGGCTGGCTCCGACGGCTTGCTGCTGCTCCCGTATCTCGAGGGCGAGCGCACGCCGAACGTGCCGGACGGCACCGGCGTCTACTTCGGCGTGCGCGCCGGGACGTTTACCGAAAAACATTTTGCGCGCGCGACGATGGAGGGCGTCACGCTTGGCATGAACTACGGCCTGCGTCGACTCGAGAAACTCGGTGTCAAGCCCACGCAGATTCGTGCCACCGGCGGTGGGGCAAACTCCAAACTTTGGCGGCAGATCATGGCCGATATTTTCAACGCCCAGGTTGTCACGCTCAAGGTGGGCGAGGGGGCGGCTTACGGAGCGGCACTGCAGGGGTTGTGGAGTCTACGCAACAATCAGGGCGGCAACGTAAGCATCGAGGAAATCACCGATCGCTTTGTGAAATTGAACACCCGTGAAACCGCCGAGCCAAACGTCGAAAACGTTACTGCGTACCGCGAAGTGCAGGCCTTGCAGGATGACCTCTCCAGGTCCCTCCGCAAACCGTTTGCCCGACATCGAGCCTTGGTCGCCGGTTAGGCAGCAACAGATTAGCTTGCCTATATCTGCTCCACCTCATCACTCTTCATTCCGAACGGTTTTCAGCTTCGATCGGGCAGTGGGGATTCTTATTCTAACAACGAATTGAACTCGCTAGGGTTGAACAGCTTTTTGTTTTTTGGCCTTTAGCAAGGACTTCATCGCTGTTGACGCAACTGGGTCTCCAGGCCTGAGCTTCAATGCTTCCTTTAGAAACCCTTCGGCCTCTTCAAGCTTCTTTTGTCTGTAAAGGGTGACTCCTAAAGCACCAAATGCTTCCGGATCATTCGGATCCAATCGAACGACCCTTCGAAAAACAACCGAGGCAGATTTACTCTGCCTGCTGTTCATCAGCAGGATTCCCATATTGAACCATGCACTAACCCGATTTGGATCAAGTCGCACCACCTGGCTGTAAATTTCATATGCACCACGGAAATCCTGCTCCGCCAACCTGGCCTGCGCCGCCATTATCAGCAGATCCGGGTTCTTGCTATCAATCACAAAGCCCAAGCGACCAAACTCAAGCAGGGTCGCTTTTGTCTTTTCACGGCTTACATTATCGAACAGCGGTCGGTCCCCTGGATTCTTCAGGACAAGTTGAAACCATAATTCAGCCATCTCATCAGATGATTGCGGTCCGTAAATCACCCTGGCGGGAGGAGAGTTTGGGTTGGCAATGTTATTCGTCGTGTTATCGAAGGTAAAATTCATCATGATCTTTGTGCCTTTCGGTAGAAAGATCGAATTCTGATATTGATAATCGCCCTGCCAATTAAAGTCCCAATTCTTTATGAGCAATAGCCACTTCTTTGATCCATCTGGAAGGATGGCATATCCCTCCATTCGCCGGCATAAGTAATGGGCATGTGGCAAGACCCGGGTCACCTCGACATCACCCGGCAAGACAAACTCATCCTTGACCTCAAACTTTTGCTCATTTGGCGGGATATCAATGGCGAGTGACGTAAGTTTAATCTTGTAGGGTGTTGCCGCAGGCGGTTCATCTGAGAAATACAAGCCAACAGAACAGTGGAATGGTTCTGGTTTGCCGCTCGGGTTCATGTGCACCTGTATCACAAGATCTGAACCTGGTTCCAACAACCACGGAATGGTATCGGTTTTGTCTGAATAAAGAGTCCCGGGCTGCCAGCTCAGGAATTGTCCTTCTGGCATGGAGGCAGAACTTGGCACTCGCATTCCATCAAAGCCTGCGCTTGATGACGAACTTTGACGTCGCCGGGACTCTCGACTGGAATCAACGTATATCAGCGCGTGATGTACGATTCCGGCGTTGCCCGGTCGAAATTCCAAGGTTCGTACATATCTGGCTTTTGTGGTTGGAATTGGGAGTACAAAATTACGGTAAACATCTCTGCCTTCGGCTTTGAGCGTGTATTCCCCATCCATCCCTACAACCATGTCCGGCTTGCCTGATTGCCAGCCGGTTGGCCAGTCAGGTAAATTGGGGCGTAGTTTTTCTGGTCCCTTCTCGTGTCCCTCATCAACCCACTGCTTAATAAGAGCAATTTGTCCCTCCGTCAGTCGTCGAGACCCATTAAAGTTACCGTGCCCCGGCTCTGGCAACCAAGGTGGCATGTATTTGGATTCTATGACCTCAGTGATTTGCTGCGAACGCTTTCGCACATCATCATAGGTCAATAGATTAAATGGAGCGGCCATCCCATCACGATGACAGGGCGCACAATGACTATAAATGATCGGGGCAATGTCTTTATAAAAGTTAACCCCCTCCTTTTTATTTTCAGCTTGTTCTTTTGCAACAGATTCAGTTGCGAATGGATTACTCCAAAAGCAAATGAAAATTATGATAATGACAAGTGTTCTCATTAAAAAAACCACCGAATAGTGAACTGACCAACTTAGTTCTGGTTTGCGCAAAGAAAGGTAAGAAAGGTTACAGACGTTGCAAAGAAAAAACCCACCAACGCAAAGCCGATGGGATTTCCAAACCCGAACCCATCGAATGATGAGTCGCAAGCTCTCACAACGGATTCAATGGGCTTGATCTGAGATCTGCGCTCAAAAGCGCTTTGCGGAATGGCTTGTGTGTACGACATTTGAGGTCACAATTGGCGAGCGGCTTGTTAACTACGGGTGAGTTTTGATTATTTACATCAACTTTTTTTAGCATGATCAGGTATTTATTGATTTTTTGGGCAGGGCTCCTAATCCCGTTGACCGGATTTGCCGAGGATATACGCCCCAATATACTATTCGCATTTGCCGATGACTGGGGTAAGTACGCCAGCGCTTACGCCAAGGCGGAAACCCGCCCCAGCCCGAATACAGTCGTCAAGACACCGACGTTTGATCGCATCGCGGATCAGGGTGTGTTGTTCAAGCACGCGTTTGTCACGGCGCCTTCTTGCACGCCTTGCCGCAGTTCGCTGCTCTCCGGGCAATATTTTTTCCGAACCGGCATGGGCGCGATTTTGCAGGGGGCCAGGTGGGATCCGTCGATCCCGGTTTATCCGCTGATGCTGCGCGAATCAGGCTATCACATCGGCGAGACGTACAAGGTCTGGAGCCCCGGCACGCCAGGGGATGCCCCCTATGGCGCGGGCATACATGGCTACGAAAAGAGCGGTCGGATGTTCAATGGCTTTTCGCAGATGACGACCAAGCGAGTGGTCGATGGTATGTCGGTCAAGGATGCCAAGCAGGTGCTCTACGACGAGGTGATGGGGAACTTCAACGCGTTCCTCGACGACCGGGGTGACGGCAAGCCGTTCTGCTACTGGTTCGGCCCGACGCTCGTGCACCGCAAGTGGACCAAGGGCTCAGGCAGGGATTTGTGGGGTATCAACCCGGACGATTTGAAGGGTAAACTGCCAAAGTTTTTGCCGGACGTGCACGAGGTGCGGCAGGATTTTGCGGATTACCTTGGCGAGGTGCAGGCATTCGACACTGCGCTTGGCCTAATCCTTAAGCGGCTTGAGGTGTTGGGCGAACTGGACAACACGGTGGTCGTTATCAGCGGCGACCACGGCGCGCCCGGTTTTCCCGGCGGCAAGTGCAACCTGTACGACTTCGGTGTGCAGGTGCCTTTGGCCATCTGGTGGCCTGGCCAACCCGGTGGCCGTGTGGTGGATGACTTCGTCAACCTCATGGACTTGGCCCCGACCTTTCTCGAAATCGGGGGTGTAAAACGTCCGAAAGTAATGACCGGCAAAAGTCTCGTACCGGTGCTCAAGTTGAAGAAGCAGGGCCTTGTCGACAAGAAACGCAACTGGGTGATCACTGGTCGTGAACGCCATGTGGCCAGGGCCCGGGAGGGGCTGCTACCTTATCCGCAACGTGCGCTTCGCACCGGGGACTATTTGTATATCATCAACTTCGCGCCGGATCGCTGGCCGATGGGCAACCCGTACAACATCACGAAGGACAGTGCGCCAGAATTCAAGGCGCTCGAGCAAAACACGTTCGTCACCTACGGTGACCTCGATGCCAGCCCGACTAAGGCGTGGCTCATTGAGCGGCGCAACGACGAGAAATGGAAGTGGCACTACGATTACGCCTTTGGCAAACGCCCTCGCGAGGAACTGTACGTGCTCGCTGATGACCCCGATCAAATCAATAACGTGGCCGACGATGAGAAGTACACCGCGATCAAAAAGAGATTGAACAGTCAGTTGATGAGTCGCCTGAAAAAAGCGCGTGATCCGCGTGTTCTTGGCGATGGATCTACCTTCGACAAACCGCCCTATGTCATCACTCAAGCCAGGCGCGGAAAATAAAAATCGCGACCGGTCAATTACTGTTCACATTCCTGTAACCATTTCCGGCTCCAACCGTTTTTACTAAACCAACTGTCATGATAAAACGAACCCTGACTCTCATTGTAGCCGTATTAATCAGTGCGATCACTTGTCCAGGCACCGCCACAGCGGCCAAGCGACCGAACGTGTTGTTTATCTTCACCGACGACCAGCGGCCGGATGCCTTTGGTGCGTTGGGCAATCCAGATATCAAGACCCCGAACATGGACCGCATCATTAACAGCGGCTTCGTCTTCAACCGGGCGTACATCCAGGGGTCAATGACATTTGCCACCTGCCTGCCCAGCCGTGCGATGATCATGAGCGGCAAGCCACTTTTTCGGGCACCCCTACAACTCGACTCCGGGGTGCTGATGCCACAGGTGTTTCAGAAATCCGGTTACCGGACGTTTGCCACCGGCAAGTGGCACAACGGTGAATCGTCTTTTGAAAAATGTTTTGATGAGGCTGAGGCGGTGTTCTTTGGCGGTGCAGCCCGAACACACATCAATGTGCCGGTCAATCGCATGATCGCCGGCTTGATGGTGCCGTACGACGCCGGCGAGACGTTTTCTACAGACCTGTTCGCCGATGCGGCGATTGAGTTTATCGAAGGTCAGTCGGAAAAAGAGCAGCCGTTTTTCTGCTACATCCCGTTCACCGCACCGCACTCGCCGGTGACGCCTCCAGGCAAATGGGCGACAATGTATGATCCAGATAAAATCACGCTTCCTCCGAACCACGCTGCGCTTCGTCCGGACTTGGTCGATCAACAACAAAGTACCAGTCGGCGTGGTGGCGGTCGCGGTGGCCGTGGTCGCCAAGGCGGTGATGTGTCGCCGGTGGATCGTGCCAAGCAACGCTATGCGGCGTACTATGGGCTAATCTCACATCTGGATCATCATATCGGTCGCGTGCTCGATACACTCAAGAAAACCGGTCAGGCGGAAAACACCATTATCCTGTTTGCGACCGATCACGGCATGTCGATGGACAGCCATGGGCAGTCCGGCAAACACAACGCCTACGAGCACACGTCGCGCGTGCAGATGGTCGCCAGTGGTGCCGGTGTCCCGAAAGGTTCCTCGGATGCGTTGGTTTATCTTTACGACATTTACCCGACACTATGCGGGTTGACCGGTCTTCCGATTCCCGACGAGGTTGAGGGCAAGAGCTTGGCCAAGGTCATTCACGGAAAACAGGCCAAGGTGCGTGACCATCTCTTTACCGCCTACATGGATGACCAGCGCACCATCCGCGACGATCGGTGGAAACTTTTTTACCGGTCGAAAGAGGATCGCGCCGCGCTGTATGACTTGAAGAACGATCCGCACGAGTTGAACGATCTTGCTGCCAAGCCGGAAAACAAGGATCGCATTGCAAAGCTGAAAGTCGAATTGGCCAAGGCGCAACAGTTGTACGGTGACACGCCGGAGGTTACCGCGCGTCTCATGCGCAGTCGTGGCGGTCGTCCCGGTGGCGCTGGCGGTCGTCGCCCGGTTGGTGCCGGCGGAATTTCTCGACCGACTGTTGACGCGCCCGCCTTGGCCAAGCGCATCACCGAAAAATTCCTTGCCCACTCCAAGGCTGAGTCGGGCTTGGCCAATGCGAAGTTTCAGGAGATTTGGAAGCAATTGCATGCCGCGTGGGCCGTTGATAAAAAATCCATTGGTCGACCAGACCTGATTCAAGGTTTTGCCAAGTTGCTCGGTGAACAGCCCGGCGAGCGTGGAGGCCGAGTCGGTGGCCAAGCGGAGCGTGGGGGCCAACGACGCCCAGCTAATCGCTTCGGTGGACCCATCGGCACGAGCGCTGTCATTGCCCGGGCCTTTAGTTACGCAACCGATTCCGACGGTGACCGGGAAATTACCGCTGTTGAAGTTCAAGTTGCCGCAAAAAAATGGTCAGCTGACGGCGACAAGGACAAAAATGGCGAACTAAATTCCAAGGAGATATCCGCCATCTTCGAGGGTTTTATCAAATCCATGCCTGCATCCCGCGGTCGCCGTCGTTAGTCCCGACTGCGAACAGCTTTAAAAGGAATCGCCCATTTGCTGGAAGATATCGGTTATGGCAAAAACGGACGCAAAGCCGACATCGAGACGGTAGCAGATTTCCTCTATCGTATCCCGAAATACCAGGAAGTGCTCGAGTCTCACAAACCACAGGAGAACAGAGTTATCTTTGCCACGCTCGCGATCGGACCGGGGGAGATCGAATAAAATGCTTGTTAACATTGGCCAAGCCAGCGATCGTCCGGCTGTTATGAAGTTACGATTAATCCTGTCAATTGCCGCCTTTTTGCTGGCTGGCATCGTCTTGCCACACGCGCAGACTGGGAACAAGCCGACCGCCTACAAAATAATCCCCGCCATTGATTTATTGCAATTCACCCAAAAGCAGCAGGTTGCCATACTGAAACGAGCCAATGCGGAGAAGTGCGACTGTGGATGCAAAATGACCGTGGCCCAATGCCGCAACGATGATCAGACCTGCGGTACAAGCGTTCCTTTGATTAAGGCCATCATAAAGGATATCACCGGCAAAGATGTCAAGTTGGCCGCTGCCACGGCCGAGGCGGATAATCGCATTGGCAAACCTGTCGATATCCAATTTACCTCCATCGACGGCAAAAAAGTCGATGTGTCAAAAATGAAAGGGAAGGTGGTACTGATCGATTTTTGGGCGACGTGGTGCGGTCCGTGTGTGGCTGAGTTGCCCAACGTAAAGCGGGCCTACGAGAAGTTGCACCCGAAAGGTTTCGAGATCGTTGGTATCTCGCTCGACAGCAAGGAGAGTGCCCTTCGCCGGTTTGTCAAAAAAGAGGAAATGCCCTGGCCGCAATACTTCGATGGGAAGGGATGGAATAATAGCATCTCTAAAAAACATGGTATACGCAGCATCCCGGCCATGTGGCTGGTGGACAAGGAAGGCAATCTCGCCGACCTAAACGCCCGCTCTAATCTTGAGGGTAAGGTTGAGGAACTACTCGCCGCACCTTCGTCTGAGGCGAATTAACAATTAACCTGAATCTTTTTCTTCACGAGAGACCGTTTGCCAACTGCTTGGGCAAGCGGTTTTTTGTGAGCTACTTTACGACCATGACACCTTTCATGATGATCCAATGGCCGGGAAAGGTGCAGATGTAGGGGTAGTCGCCAGGCTCCATTGGCGCCGTGAAGCGTAGAGCTGTTGCGGAGAGCGGGGCGACCATTTGGGTGGCGTGAAGCACTTTTTTTGACTTGGGCACAAATTGGCCGCGCTGAGCTTCCTTGGGATCCTTTGCCATTTCGTTGGCCGCCAGTCCAACCTCCTCGCTGGCACCCGGCATTATGATCACGATGTTGTGTGCCGTGGCGTCCGGGTTGGTGAAGTCTATACGGACCGGTTGGCCGGCCAACACCTCGAACCGTGTGATGTCGTAAAGCATTCTTTCCTTCACCGCCGAGATTTTCACGACCTTCAAGTTTTTCTGTGTATCAAACTGCGCGTCTTTTGCGGAATAACGTTTATTGGGTGACATTTTTTGGCGCAGGTCGAATGCGGTCATGAACACGGCCAGTTCGGGATGTTCGGCGGTAAAGTCGGCATTGCCTTTCCACAATGGCTCGATCGTGCGCGAGCCAAGCGCGGTGCGGATGGCGTAGCTCAGGTGGCCGATGTTCGGATGCTTAATCGTGTCGAGCAAAGCGTCGAGTGCGGCGGGGGTGCCGACGTAGCTCGCAGCGATGGCGGCCTCCATGCGCACGAGGCCGCTAGGATCGTTGGCCAGCTTTCGGAGCAGTGCCGGGCCGTTGTCGAATTGGTCGTGCCAGTAGCGGAACTGGTGTGTCGCTGCGGCGCGAGCGCGGTGGTCGTCACACTCGAGCAACTCGCCGAGCAGTTGGGTGTTGGTGGCGTCGATGCCACGATAAGTCCATACGGCCTCGATCTGGTGGTGGCGATGGCGAGGGTCGGTTGGGTCGAGCTTGGCCACCCATGAGTCGATCGCGGCCTTGGCCATTGCCGGATCGCGCTCGCGCAGTTCACGCTTGGCCCAGTAGCGGTAGCGGTATTCGCGGCGCTTCAGGATGTCGAGCAGTTGGCCAATAGGCGCGCCGTCGATCTGCGGCATCTTCTGCGGCTTGGCTCCCTTGGGCATGATGCGGAAAATCCGGCCGCTTACACGGTCGCGCCGTTCGTCGCGTAATGAGTATTGGGCGTGGCCCTTGACCGGGTTGTACCAGTCGCAAACGTACATCGCGCCATCCGGCCCGTAGCGCAGATCGACCGGGATGAAGCTGAGGTTGCGTGAGAAAATGAGGTTGCTGACATACTCCTCGTCGTAACCAAACCCGGATTCGTGCCAGCGATGGAATTCGACGCGGTTGGTCGGCTTGTACCGTACCTTGACGAAGCCTCCCTGCATTTCCTCCGGCCAGTTGGGGAAATCAACAAACTCCTGGCCGCAGGTGCCGGAATAGGCCCGCAGGCCAACCGGACGGGGATGCTGTGTAGGATAAGCCGGATCGAGCGAGTGGAAGGCCTGCGCGTAAATGGGGTAGCTTGCCATGTGCTGACCCCAGTCATCGAATGTCACGCCCCACGGATTTGTGCTCTGGTGGGTGCCAAATGCGGTCAATCGGTGCTGCTTTGGCTCGAAGCGAAACCAGCCGCTGTTCTGCTGACGCACCGGGCCGTAAGGCGTCTCGACCTGGCTATGATGAAAAATCCCCTCGCGGAAAATCAGATCGCCGTCGGGCGTCCACGCGAAGTCATGCAGCGCGTGGTGCGAGTCTTCGCAGCCAAAACCGGTGAGTAGTTTTTCACGGGTGTCGGCTTTTCCGTCACCGTCAGTGTCCTTGATGAATATGAAATGCGGCTCCTCCGAGACATACACGCCGCCGTTACCCAACTCGAACGACAACGGGATTTGCAGGTCGTCGGCGAAGACGCTGGATTTGTCAGCACGCCCATCACCGTCGGTGTCCTCGATGATGACGAGTTTGTCGTTGGGTTCGTTCCCGGGATAAACGTGCGGGTAGGTCGTCGAGCAGCTGACCCAAAGCCGGCCTTTGGCGTCCCAGCGCATTTGGATTGGGCAGGCCAAGTCGGGGAACTCCTTTTCGGTGGCGAACAGGTTCACGTCAAACCGCGGATCGATTTCAAATGCTTCCAACTCGTCCTCTGGCGAGAGGAGTTGGTTCGCACCCCGGCTCTGCGTTGTCTGCGGCAGCGGCAGTATGTTCGAGTCGTCGATTTTCTTCGTCACCTGTTTGCCATTAGCCAAGTCCCAGATGCGTTGGTCGCGGTTGGCTGTCATGAGGTCGAAGTTTCGCATCGCCGGCAGGAAGTCGAGATAGCCGTAGCTGCGGTTGCGTCCGCCGGTGTAATAAAATGTGTTCACCGGCCGGAATCGGCGGAAGAACTGCTTGTTTTTCTCCAGCACCGCCGCACGGACCTCCTCGTTGAGAACCGGCATCTCAATGCCGAAGGCCGCCCTGAACACTGTCCGGGCAAACAGCCGGTAACCGTCGTCATTGAGGTGGCAGCCGTTGAACGTTAGGTCGTGCTGCGGTGGTGCCATCGCCTTATCGGTGACCGAATAAAGATCAACGAAACCGACCTGCTGCTTCGCTGCGATTTTGCGCATGGCGTCGGTGTAAAGTCGAAGGTTCGTATTGTTAACAGCGGCACTGACGCTTTCGGTGTTTTCGTTGGCGATCGGCGAGAGTAGCACGAGCTTCGGGCCGTTTTTGCCGTTGAACGCCTTGGACTTGGTCTCCGTGATGTAGTCGTTGAGGTTGTCCTGAAACTTGACCAAGCCGTCTGGTCCGGCGAACGACTCGTTGAAACCGTACGCTGCGAAGATAATGTCGGCCTTCACGAAAACGAGGTGCTGGTCGGTGTCGGCGAAGTTTGCGGGACGCGGTTGTAAGCCAAGCGCATCCGCCGACCAAGCGAGGTTGCGTACTGTCAGGTTGTGATTTGGGTGCGCCTGGTGCAGTAGCGTCTCGAGGTATCCAAAATCCTGCGAGCGGTCTAGCAGCGTGTTGCCGATGAAGGCAACGCTCATGCCCTGTTTGATTTTCAGCGGTAACTGGGTGTTTACAGGAGAGGTTACCGGAGGGCGAGGTGCCGTTTTCTCGAACAATGCGTACTGAGCCAACTCCGGACTTTTTGGCTCAGGTTTATTGCCGGTTTGCTCGTTGCGTGCATCGGTACCAGTCTCCGATTTTTTGCTCTTAGCCAAACGCGCCTTGAGCCTGGCTAAGGGAAGAATTTTTGTTTTTTTCGACGGCACATTTTCACCTGCGGCCCAGCAAATTCCGTTGATGAAAAGCCGCATAAGGTTCCTGTCCTCGAAGCTATTCTTGTGTCCTAGTGTTGTGCAGAACACACGGCCGCCCCATTTGTTTTTCCAAGTCCAGGCGACATCCTGCGTCATGGTCGGCTTGATTTCGAATGTACCAAAGCGGTTGGTTTTTTTACCCGGCTTTTTGGATTTGCCAGTGCCGCGTAGCAATGGTTGTGCGCCTTGGGCAAGGTCGGCGAGGTATAATGTGCCAGCGGCGGCAATTGGCTTGGTCAGATTGATACCGGTGAGGATCGAGTGGCCTCCGGCGCCCTTGGCCAAGGTGACGGATGTGTCACCCTGTAGGTGTGCGAAATATTGGGTGCCAAGCGCGTCGTTGCCGAAGCCATTGTTCCATTTGGCCAAGCTGTTGTCTTTGGGGTAGTCGAATGCATGGGTGCTGGTCCGGAATCCCACGACCGGCTTGCCGGCCTCGAGGTAAAGCTGGATCAAACGAAACTGATCCGGTGGAAGAGTGAGAAAACGAGTGTAGAAAATTGCGACATCGGCCTCCTGCAATCGTTCAAGTCCGGCGATTCCTTTACTGTTTTTTTCCGGATTGTAACTGGGGTTGAGCACAGAGGTCTTCCAGCCAAGCGCATCGAGTTGGCTGGCCAGAGCAGGCATTGTTTCGTGTGGACTATAGTGGTGTGTGCCAACGACAAACAGTGCATGGGGTTTCGCTGCCTGTACTTGGGCAAGCGCGAGCAATGTCGCGAGAAACAAGCCTAAATTACGCATGATTTAAGGCCGGAGATAAAACACGTAAAGAAGCAGTTCGTCGAGCGTTTGCTTCTGCGGAGTGGGTAGAACGAGGTCGGACAAATAGTTCTGCTAGATTTATTTTGAGCTATTTTGGCATGTACAGGCTGGATTTAGTTTGGGACTATTCGCGCGGTTGCTTGAAAAAAATGACAACAATTAGACATAGCTTATTGGTGGCGGTAGTGGCAGGGATGCTTGTTAGCGGTTGTGCCACGGATACGGGAAGAAAATCAGCCGTGGGAGCCGGAATCGGTGCAGCAGTTGGTGCCATCATCGGCAACCAGAGCGGCGAAGCTGGAAAGGGAGCCTTGCTTGGGGCTGGTGTTGGGGGGCTTGTTGGTGCCGGTGTCGGCAAGGCCAAAGAAGCCAAGGAAAGGGAAGCCACCAAGCCGAAGGAGTAGCCCTTTAGGTGAGTTGAATTTCTGGGAGAGCCGGTTTCGGCTCTCCTTTTTTCTGGTATCCATGAAGGCACTGTTCGTTCACGCGCACTTTGACGATTATGAGTTTTCCACTGCCGGCACATTTGAAATGTGGCGGCGGCAACTGGGCGACGACTTTCGTGCCCGATTGATCATCTGCACCGATGGAGCGGCGGGACATCACCGGATGTCACGGGAGGAGACAGCACGGGTTCGATTGGCCGAGCAGTTGGAATCGGCGAAGCTGGCCCAGTGCGAAATCGAGCCGCTGCTTTTGCCCAACGGCAAGGCGCCGCGTGAGGCCTGCCTGCAGGTTGACAGTGATTTGCTGGCGGCGCTTTGGAAGGCCATAAGGGATTTCGAGCCGGATTATCTGTTCGTCCCGCCGGTGCCGTCCGACTCCCTCGCCGGGCTGCACGTTGACCACGTCGCCGTGGCGGAGGCGGTTCGCAAGGTGGCCTACATGATCAATGTGCCGCATGCCTTTACGCCAGAATATCCATCCGACGAGCCCAAGCCCAAGTCGTGCAAGGTGCCGGTCATCCTCACCGCCTACGACGGATACATGTTCGGGGCTAATTCATACGATCTAGCGGTGGATGTCAGCGCGGCGTTCGACCTGATGGTGGATATGACATGGTGCCACCAGTCGCAAGTGACCGAGTGGTTGCCGTGGGTGGGCAGGCATGACATGGACGTGCCGAAGTCGAAGGATGAATGGCGGGTCACGCTCGAGCATCGCTATACCAAGCGTAATCGCGAGCTTGGCCTCGATGGCCAGCCGATGGTGGAGGTTTTTGGAGTTACCGCCTGGGGCGAAATCCCCACGCTTGATCAGATGAAAGCCGATCTGCCCAACCTCATCACGCCGGCCGAAACCGAGGTCCGTTTGGCCAAGCGCCTGGCCCAGTGGCGCGGCGAATGACGTTAGCCAAGCGGGAGATTGCGGTATTCTGGCTTGAGGGTTTTATCACGTATTTTATTCTGCCGGTTGCATGTCAACGCTAGATCGTTTCGAGAGTGTCTTTAACGCCGCGGCCCGGGAGGTGTTCGCGCAGCAGCCGATCGAGATCGGTAGGGTGTTGATCGTGCACGACTTGGCCAAGGCGTTGCAGGACGATTTTCTCTATATCGCCAAGGGCTTTCTTTCTGTGTTGGAGGCAAGGGACAAGCCGGAGTGGGAGTTGTTCGGTGGTGACAAACCGTTCTCGGTTCGGGAGGTGTTGAATGCGGTGGAGCAGTCCAAGCCGGATCTTGTGGTGACTTATCGCCATTTGCATAGCTCTGTCAGGGAGTGGCCACACAGCCTGGGCGAGCATGTGGATGTGCTGACGCAGGCGACCTCGACGCCGGTGCTGGTTCTACCTCATCCAGGGAGAAAGGATTTGCCTGGGCACGCGCTCGAGAACACCGACCGAGTCATGGCGGTGACGGATCACCTGGCCGGGGATCATCGCCTGGTCAGCCACGCGGCGCACTTTACGAAGGACGGCGGGACGCTGTACCTCGCGCACGTCGAGGACGACACTGTGTTTGAGCGCTACATTGCGGCGATCGGAAAAATCCCGGATCTGGACACCGACATCGCACGCGAGGAGATCAGGGCACGACTGATGGAGGATCCAACCGAGTATATTGAGTCGTGTCGTACCGGCCTGGCCAGGGGAAAGCAAACCCTCACCGTGGAGAGCCAGGTAAAGCTAGGGCATAAGCTCGCCGATTATCGGAGCCTAGTTGAGGAGAGCAAAATTGATCTGCTGGTCATGTACACCAAGGACGAGGAACAGTTGGCAATGCACGGGATTGCATATCCGCTAGCGGTTGAGTTACGAGCGACGCCGCTGCTGATGTTGTAGGAGGAGTCGGTATGGATTTAATGATGTTCGCTGCTGCAGGTCACACCATCACAGAGGTGGCGCCTTGGATAACTTACCTTTTCACCGGGCTGCTGTTGGCGATGGTGCTGTGTCTTGCGCTGGAGGAAAAGATTCACGCCAAGAAATCAGTGATCGTCGGCGTGACGGCGGTCGTTGCGCTGTTGCTGGGTGCGTTCACCGGTATTATGCCATTCGGTGCGGTGCATTTGCCGAATGGCCACGAGATCAGGCTGCCGGTATTCATCCCGGGGATTGAGTGGGGAGTGATCACGATCATTCTCGGTTCGAGTTTGTTCGTCGATGTGACAAGCAAGTCGGGGTTATTCACCTATATCGCGATTCGGCTGACAAAAGCGTCGAGGGGTGATCCAAGGCGACTGCTTTGGTTTTACGGCGTGATGACGGTGGTGTTCAGTGCCGTGCTCAACAATGTGACTGCAATGATCATCGTCGGCTCTTTGAGTGCCGTGTCGTTGGGCAAGCTTGGCCAGCGCGATAAGTTGCTTGGCTTTTTACTGGTTGAGGGGTTGCTGACAAACATTGGCGGATTACTCACGCTGATTTCCTCCGTACCAAACATTATTGTCGGTACAACGGCCGGGATTGGATTCGTGACGTTTTTCATCAAGGCAGCACCTTATGTCGTCGTGGCCACGGCGGCGACAATCGTGATGGGAGGGAAAGTCTTCGGCATCGAGCCGCTGAAAACAGACGAGGAACGGGCCACCGCGCTTGGCCAAGTTTCAAGTTTCGA
This sequence comes from Pedosphaera sp., assembly GCA_022451065.1. GTDB lineage: Bacteria > Verrucomicrobiota > Verrucomicrobiia > Limisphaerales > UBA1096 > UBA1096. Next base: position 34,773 of record JAKUOU010000025.1, read on the forward strand.
CGAGCGTGACGGCATCGAGAGCATGGGCTTCTTTTGGTTTGGCGTGGCGATGTTGGTGCTGTTCATCTGCTTCATTGCCACCGCGTCGTTCGACGGCTGGCCGATCGGCAAGCTGGGGATGGGGTTCGTAGCGATGATGTTTGCCGTGATCATGCTCTGTAAATTCAAGTCAAGCGTGGGTAAGTTTTACAGCGGCGTCGACTGGGATCTGCTGTTTTTTTTCGTGTACCTGTTTGTCGCCATCTACGCGATGGAACAGGCCAAGGTGCTGGATTTGATTGGCGAGGGCATTGAGCCAATTATCAGTATGGGTCCCAAATTGGGTGGCGGCCTGCTGTTGGTTTCATCCGCCTTTGCCAGCAGCGTGACCGATAACATCCCGCTCGCCGCGGTGCTCTCGAACATCCTCAATTCGATGGGCATCGCCGATGACTCCGGAATGTGGTGGTCGGTGATTTTTGGTGCGAACCTCGGAGGGAATCTGACGCCGATAGGCTCCGCCTCGACGCTTGTGGCGGTGACCATCATGCACAAGCACGACCTGCGAATCTCGTTTATGGGCTTCGTCAAAAAAGCCTTGCCGTTCGCGGTGCTTCATATCGCCCTAGCCACGCTTTACGTCCTGTTCGTGCTAAGGCACCTGCCGGGCTGAGCCGGTTATTTTCCGGTATTGCGGGCGACTTGGAAGATGCCGAACAGCAGCAGGATGGCTCCGACTGGCAGGAGGACGATGCCCAGCCCTGGCTCGGAGCCATGGGTGATCAGACCGCCTAGGATGAAGCCGCCAGGAACGAGCAGGGTGGCGGCGGCTAGGCAGCGGGAGGCCAGGGTGCGGGCGATGGCGGGTAGACTTAGCCGGGCCAGCGATGCGGCGAAAGCGATGTTGAGTACCGACAAGAGTGTGCCGTGTGCATGGCCAAGTCGGAGCATCAGCCGGTGGGTCTCGTTGTCGCCGACGTCCATGTACCAACCGACTCGGAACGCGAGCATTCCTTCAAGCGTAATGCCAAGGCATACGAAGACGAACAACGACCACCAGCCAAGCTTGAAGTGACGCCGTTCTTCAGGCGTGGTGCTGTTGTTGGTGGCGGGTGGTGCCGGGTTGGCCGGGCCGGTCCTGGCCAGTTGGGCGGCTTGGTCGCCACGCTCGCGTCGGGTTGATTTTTGCTTGCTCATTCCTGGAGGGACATCGGGTGGTTGTTGCGTTGTCTGGTCAACCGATCGGCAACATCTTCGAGCGGTTTACCCTGTGCGTCGAGTAGTAGTTCGAAGTGTTTCGCTTGGTCAAGTGGCCCGGCGCTGTGCCACCGCTCGCGGGCAGATTCTATTTGACCAGTGCGCTTGGTCAAGGGGGCGGTGTAGTCAAACGGCGTGTCGGCGAACTCCGGATCGGCCATCAGAGCCTTGTGGGCGATATAACGAACGGCGGAGTAGGAGTCGTTCATCGTTCGGATCAGCCATGGCGCCTGCCAGTTGCCACCAGACACCTTGCGGGCTGGTTCCCAGCCCATGTGCCAGGCGGCGATGGCGCGCTGGCCGGCGTCACCCTTGAGCAACATCTTGAGAATGGAGGAGACAAGCTTGTCGTCTTTGTCAAACTGCGGCTGCTTGTGGCCGTACCATTTGGCCAAGTGCCGGCCGGTCCACTCGAGGGTCTGATCGAGGTGGCAAAGGTTGCAGGCGTTGGGGCGGCCGGTTTCCAAATGCGTCTCGACGCTGGGGGAATCGATCTGGTGGCTACGGATGCCGCTGAGCAGGCCGTAGGTGGTGTGCGGCATGTGGCAGTTATAGCAAAGGCTGCCGGTGGATTCTGCAGTGTGATGGGTGTGTGCACTCAGGTTGTCACGGAAATCGTTGTGGCACTGCAGGCACGCCTCGTTGGTCTCCATGCGGGGTGCGAGTTGGTCGTTGTTGTCGAGGTAGCCGTGCATCGAGTGGCAGGAGAGACAGGACATTTTACCGTTCTGATAACAGGCGGTATCGAGCAGGCCATTATACTCGCGGCCGGTGACGCGTACCATGCCGTCCGGCCAGAAACGGTCTTTCAACCACCCGTCGCCGGGGTGTGGGTGACCGTGCTTGGAAATGAATGCCTTGGCTTCGCTCTGTTGTCTTGGTTTGGTGCCAGCAAATGCGCTGGCCTGCACGACTCTTGTGTTGGCTTTAAGTGTATTCCCGGGCAGAAAACGGGATCCATTTTTGAGCCAATCGACTTTGTCGGGGGTGTATTGGTAGGAGTGGCATTGGCCGCAGACTTGCGCCGACAATTGGTGGTCAAAAGTCTCTTTACCAGGATTGAGGATCGCATGAACCGACTTGTCGGTGAGGTGTGTTGAATAGCGATTAGCTGGATTCTGGTAATGGGCAATGTGTTCCTTGGCCGGACCGTGGCAGGCTTCGCATGAGATACCGAGTTCTGCAATCTCAGAGTTGAAGGTGCGGTTGCGGTTGTCGTTCCCCGGCAGGCCTGCAACCGCGTGGCATTTGATGCAACTGTTGTTCCACTTGGCACCACCAATTGGAAGGTTCGGGTCGTGCAGAAATGTGTCCTGCACCGGTACCCATTTTTTGTCTGCAATCAACCAGCCGTAAGGGAATGGGTGTTGCATGTTACCATTTAAATCGGATGTCCAATATACCTGCAAATGATGTGAGCCGGTGAGCATGCTGATGCGCTGTGAATCCGACTTGATGCCGTTGGCATCGATGGTGTCCTTCCAGAACTCGCCACCCTTTTGCTCAAGATGAAGCGTTGTTTGGCCAAGCGGCAGCTCTGTGCCATGCCACTTGGCCAGGACCGCCCCCGGCTTGGCCAACTGTGTCATCGTGCGGTGATAGCTGTTGTGCCAACTGTTGTACTCGGACGGGTGGCAGGCGCGGCAGGTTTGCGAGGAGGTGTACGCGTTACCCGGCGCGGTAATCGGTTCGATCTTGGCCTGTGTCGGTGTGGAGGAGAGCAGGGCGAGGCGGGAAGCGTCCTTACTCGAGTCCACCGTGTACTTGACATAACCCAGACCGGCGGTCAGCGCCAGTGGCAATGCCACCAGGCCGACAACCTGCCGGCGGGTCGCTTGGCCAAGGAAAGGCAGCACCGCGATCATCAACAGGACGACCGGGACGATCACTTCCAGCCCGGGCGAGTCAATGGTTGACACCGCGCAACTCATCATTGGTTAGTCGTTTGTCGCCGGGATGGTGATCCGGTAATAGCCGCTGGGCAGCGGTAGAGGCTCATCGGGAATCCGGTAGGTGACCGTGCGCTTGCCGTCCTCAGCCGGGAAGGCTTGTACTTTGATCCACTCGTCGCCGGCAATGTCAGCGCTGTTCCACAGCACATATGTGCGCCCGGACTGCGCCTCGAAAGAGACGACCATCCATCTCTTGTTTCGCTCATGCAGCGTCAGGTCCACTGCCAGCACACTGTTGGCAGCGTCAGGCCGGGTGCCGGCGAGATATTCCTCGAGATTGGTGTGGCCGTCATTGTCCGTGTCGATTGCGGCGTCGTTGGCGTCGTTGGGATTGAGCCCGTACTGGTTCTCCCAAAGGTTGGGTAGACCATCCTCGTCCGAATCGTCAAGGATCAGGTTCGCCCGGCCTGGCGTCGCGCTGTTCGGGAAAAAGACGATCGACTTGGCACCGTCGGGGTAGCGTCCTTCGGAGGTGCCGCGGGTCTGCTCGCCGAACAGCACCGAGTCGATCACTTTGTCCTTGGTGTCGGTGAGCACGATCTCCTCACCACTGCCGCTGAGGCGATAGCCCAGGTGGGTAGGCCCCTCGGAAGGTGAGTTGTCGGCGGTCAGGCGGAGGAACCCGCCGGGGCCGATGAACGAGAGCGGCGGCATGATGGTCTTGTCCGTCTGGGCGGGATCATCGCTTAATTTCAATCCGGCGAGCGCGACCGGCAGGCTGGACTTGTTGAACAGTTCCAGCCAGTCGTCTCCGTTCTCGGGACGGGCCATCCATTCATTGATCACAAGTGACGATATGTTGCCGGTGTCCGCCCCGACGTTGGCCTGGCCGGGGGTGGGGTTGGTCGGTGACCAGAGGCCAAGGCCATCGGGGTTGCGTCCGATCGATAGGTCTCCGGCCTGAGGGCCAAAGCCGATGGCATCTTGAATCTTGAGTCCCGGAAAAGATGAATCGATTTCATCGCTTGGCCACCAAAGGGCGATATTTTGGCCGTCGGCGTCGAGCGCAAAGCCGGTGTGCAGCCCGGGCGCTTCCTGCTGGTCGTCGCACCAGACAATAAGGTGGCCCTTGGGCGGTAGGATGGTTTGTACGGGGAAAAAGAAGGTTGGCTCAAGTGCAACGCCGTCCCCGAGGCCGGCGCCGCCGAGGTTGATGGCGCGGTTGGTTGGGTTGTACAACTCGATCCAGTCGGGGTTGGTGTCGGCGTGAGTCACCGAGCCACGATTGGCGGCCATCAACTCGTTTAGTATGACCCCGTCCGGCAAGCTCTCCACGGTGGCGTGCAGGCTGAGGCCGAAGGCGAGGTCCCGGTCGTTGGTTGAGTATTGGTGCACCTCAACCGCGAGGATGTTTTCACCCTGCTTCAGTGATTTTCCGGGGAGAGTGATCTGACCGCTCAGTTCGGCATCGCTCACGGCGCTCAAGGCCCTCGTAGTGTAACGGATACTGCCTCGCTCCTTCATGTTCGCTCGGTGGATCTGTTTGCCGTTGAGATAAAACACAGCGCCGTCGTCGATAAGGTAGCGGATTTGCAACTCGCCGCCCCCGGCCGGCTGGTCGAAGTCGAACACCTTGCGAAAGTAAAACGTGGTGGCCCCCATCTTGAGCGTGGTGGCCATCTTATATTTTTGCCGGCTAGTAGCGCGTCCAAGGTATGACTTGCCACTTGGCCAGGCAGAGTCGTCGTATTCAGCCTTGCGCCAGGTGGTGCCCAGGTTTTTGCCATCGGCGTTGTATTTCCACTCGGTGTCCTTTAGGGCAATGAGGTCCTCCGACCTGGAGTGGCCGCCATAGCGGAAACCAGCCTCCGTGTTGGGCAGCGATTTGCGTCCTTTCGAGTCGATATAGGTCGCCCGCCAATAGTAGGAGCGGCCGAATTTGAGTAGATCAAACGGCACCGGCAACTCGGTCAAGTTCTCCGTCGTCTCGGTCTTGAAGACGGGGTAGGTGAACGAACCGTCGGCGGAGCGGATTTCCCAGAGCGTGCTGGCGTGAGTCACTGCCCCGTCACCGCTCTCGAATGCGGAAACCACCATCGACGCCGGTGCATAAACAGAGCTTCCACCGGTCAGTTTACGGGCCGAGGGCTGTATGGGAATGCTCATCTTGCCGCATTGCTGGTTGACTTTGGGCTGGCGTCCTGTTGCGTAAGAAGTGTAGCCGCTCAACCCTATGCGCTTGAGGTTCTCCGGCGTAAGCAGCGTGTTGTTCAGGTAATAAAGGTGCTCCTTGTACTCGGTGCGGAACGCCTTGAAAAAGGCGTCCTTTACGGTGTGCGTGCCGTGGGTGGTGTTGGAGTTGCCGGCCTCGCCGATGAAGATGGATTTGGTGGTAAAACCGCTCTGCATGTCGTTGTCAAAGTCCCACGGCAGCATGGCCCACCGGCCATCGGCACGGCGCCAAAAGTAAAAGTTGTGTACCGTGTCATCCCAGGTGCCCATCCAGTTGCGCACGGCGATGTAGCTCATCAGGGACTCCATGTCCCAGTTTTCCTCGAACCATTTCTTTAGGCGGGTGCGGTTGCTCCTGTTCTTGGCCAAGCCATCAATCATTTCCTGGAGTTCGGTATGACCTTTCCAGTCCTGATTCTTCGAGGAGTAAATCCACTCGTAACGTTGCAGCGACGACCATCCTGCACTGCTGCCCAGTTTGCCACCATCGCCCCGGCCGTACGGGCCGAGGTTTTGCAGGATGCCGCTCGACTTGAAGATATGCCCGTTGGGTTCAATCTCGGTTCCGGGGTTTCGGCGGGCCTGATCTTCGTGGTATTTTTCCAGCATTCGGTCGTTGTGATCCTCGATCATGAGTCGCCTCATTTTGCGCTTGTTGATGGCGACATCGACCCACTCGGTGTGCGAGGTGGGCAGGCCAAGCTCGCGGTACAGCGTGTGACCGGCCACGGTCACGTTGTCTTTGTCCATGAACAACAAGTCGCTCTGGCCGTCAAACTGGTTGTAGCGCGGCAGCCGAACCTTCCACGAGTTGCGGCCGGAGTTACGGCGGAAGAAGCTGCCGTTCCAGCGACAGTAAACATCTCGCACTTCACCATTGTACACCAGGATGCCGTGTACGGTGTCGTTCCAGGGGCCGCGCGGTTTGATGTTTTTGGCTGGTCGGTAGCCGCTGCGTGGATTGGCCGCCGCGTTCTTGGAAAGTTGGCTGATGCTTTTTCTTGAAACCATTAGTTCGAAATATTTTCTGGTGTCAGTAAACCTGGGCATCACGAAATAGAGATGCCACTGGTAAGGATCGCTTTTACGTGGGGAGATCTTTTCTTGGCCCATGCCGAGGTCGGCCGAGATTCGGTAGCGCACCAGCGTCCGGTCCGGCTTCTTGGGCAGAGTATGCGTCCAGATGCCGTTCTCCAGTTTCATGTCGCGCTTGGCTACGGTTTCGCCCTCCTTCTCAAGGTGGTCGTAAAAGTATTCGAGTGTTACGTTGTTTAGCGTTTCGTTGTTGGAAAACCTGGCCTCGATTGTAACAGTGTCCAGTTTGCCGATCAGGGTGTTTCCTTTTTTGTTGACCGCGCGGATGGAGGTGACGATGGGCGCCGGCATCGCTCGCTCGCGCGCGATGTGGTTCGGTCGGCCCGGCGTGGCATTTTTCTCGAGCGGCGAGGCGACCCAGTTGGCAGGGTCGCCGCCTGGCAGCGAGAAGTTGATTCGCTCCAGTGACCTGCCGCGGTACTGGTACTGCATCGGGTCGATGCCGGTCCATTTTGGCCCTGCACCGATCGAGTCTGCGCCCATGGGCCAGGGAAACAGGGCAGAGTAACGGACGCTGTCCTCGGCGTTGCCACCGTCGTTTTCCACGCTGACCTGCTCGCCGTTATTGCTTAGAACGCCCTCGTATGGGCCCAGCACTGTCACGCCAGCTAGACGATACTCCTTGATGGAGGCTAGGCGCTTGGGATTCTTCGCCACGATCAAAAAGTCACCGCTCTCGACTTTCGTCCCCGCTGGGAAGGCGTAGTCGATGCCGCCGCTGATCCGCCAGTTGTCCAGCGCCACCGTTTCCCGGCTGAAGTTGTGCAACTCGATGAACTCGTGAACATCCTCCGACAAGTCGAGCAGCGGTTGGCCGCTCCGGTTAAATTCAGGTTCCTCGACCGGGTGGTACATGATCTCGGAGATCACGATACGCGGCGGTGGAGGCGCATTGGCATTCACGTGGTAAAACCAGCCAAGTGGCAGGAATGTTTTCTTGAACGGATTTGTGCCTGTGATGTTGTGGTGTACGTCCCATGAGATTTTCACCTCGGCGCCCGGTGCTTGGCCAAGCACAAACCGATAGTGACTGTCACTGATCTTCGTCAGGCTTTTCGCTGGCGTGCCGTTAATCAGAAGGTCATCTGCGTCCACCCCTCTGACCGGCATGCTGAACTCCACCTCGACCATGTCGAGTGACTTTACCGTCAACCCGGCCGGCGGGTTGGTTCGCCTCACGTACGGCGGATTGTTATCGGCATGCGTGTACGTCCAGCGATTGCCATTGGCGGTTTCTAGGAAGGTGTTGGGAGTCTGGGCCTGGTCGGTGATGCCGTGATTCTTCGCCCAGGTGAGGTTCACCTTGCCCTGGGGCAGGCCGGCGAGTTGAAACACCCACGTCCGGCCGTTGCCCTCGACCGACTGCGCCGACTGGCCGTTCGCCATTAGGTCGGTGGCATCAACGCCGTTCACCGGCTCGCTGAAGGTAACACTAATTTGACCCAGATTTGATGCCAGGCCGCTTGGCGGGTCAACCGCCTCCACTTTAGGCGGGACACTTTCGACTGAGATCGCCGTTAGGCGGGCATCGAACAACACGTCCGTGCTGGTGCGCCGCAGGTTGAGCACGATCACCGCGATTGTGTTTTCGCCATCGACCAAAATCTCATCCAGGTTTTTCAGCGCGTAATTGCGAAAGCGCAACGGCTCGGACGCCGCCTTGGAGGCGGCCGAGTTGTACTTTGGCTTTTCTATATCGACATTGTGCCGCGCCACTTCGGTCCCGTTGATGTAGGCCACAAACCCGTCGTCCACCTTAGCACGCAGCGTCATCGAGGTGATCGTGTCCGGGTCGGGGGCATCGAACGTGCGCCGGAGAAAAAACGAGGAGTAGCGGCTCTTCATGTCGTCCAGCACGGTCCCGCCTGTGACATTCTCGCCGAAGAAAACCGGTGTTGGGGCGGACTCCCATTCCGAGTCGTCATGGTTGGGCTTGAGCCAGGCCCAGTAGTCCGGGCGGGTGGGAGTCTTATTGCCGCGCCACATTTTCCACGTTGATTTGTAATCAATGAGCGTTACCGCCTGACCCAGTGGGGTAGCGAGCAACAGTGCCAGCGGTAATGCCCACAGGCGCACAAAGCATGGCCCAGAGCTCTGCTGTCGGATTGCATGCATGTTGATCACGTGCAGGGAACGTACCCAAGATGGTTCAGTTTTCAATGCTGCAACTGTATAACTGTATGATTGCAATCATGACCGAGCGCGCCTAGCTTTCGGTCAGGGGAGCGGACTGGAGATGCGACTTGTAGCAACCATGGCGGCCTCGCTGTTGTCGGGCGTGCTTGGCCAAGCGGCACAGCCGGAACAGGGCGGGCGCTGGCCGTTTACGCCGGTTGGTCGTGTTGTTCCTCCGGAGGTCACGCGGACCAATTGGGTCAGCAATCCGGTGGATGCCTTTATTCTCTCTAAACTCGAGGCCAATGGGATTGCACCTGCGCGCTTGGCCAAGCGTCGTACGCTGGTTCGCCGGTTATATTTTGATCTGCTTGGCTTGCCTCCGGAGTCGGACGTCGCCGACGCATTTATCGACGATCCCAGCCCGCTCGCCTATGAGCGCCTAGTCGATCGGCTGCTCAACGATCCGCGTTACGGCGAACGCTGGGCGCGCTACTGGCTCGACCTCGCACGTTACGCCGACACTGCCGGCTACGAGGGCGACCCTGACATGCCGCATGCATGGCGCTACCGCGACTATGTCATCGACTCGCTCAACCGCGACAAGCCGTACGACCGGTTCATCCTTGAACAGATCGCGGGTGACGAGTTCAACGAGATCATGGGCGCGGGAGAGCTGCCCGGCATGGATGCGGAGCGCACCGTCGCGCTGACGTTTTTGCGGCTCGCGCCGTTCACCGAGCCGCGCGGCGATCGGTCACGCCATGAACTGCTCAGCGAGATGACCTCGACGGTCAGCTCGGTTTTTCTCGGGCTCACCATGGGCTGCGCGCAGTGCCACGACCACAAGTATGACGCCATTCCGATTGACGACTTCTACCGCATGCAGGCGTTCTTCTCGACGGTGCAACTTCCACCTCCTGAGCGCGGCGACGGCTTCCAGATCGGCGGTCCGATGCCGGCCGGTTTTTATCGGTCGAACGAGTCGTCACTCATCGAGTCCACACGCAAAACATTGGAGAGCGAAGTTGGCGAAGCGAAGCAGCAGTTGGCTGACCTGACGAGGAAACTCGAGTCGCGCATCGGCAAACTCAACGCTGGTTTCGGTCTGCAGGCGTACGGTGGCGGTCTGGACAACGACTATGTTTTCGACACGGCAAATGTCAGTGACAGCAAACTACACTTCACGGTGGCGACGGCGAACGACCGAGAGTGGTCGTTCTTCACCGATGGCGTGCCGGCCAGGGAGTTGAACAAGAAAAGTGGCGGCAACAAAGGCAAATGGTACGCCGACATCCCGAAGCCGGAGTACATCAGTATCGGTGACTACACCGCGGGCACCGGCCAGCCCAGGGACGCGGGCCACAAGGGCGCATTTGCTGAGGTGCTGATTTACGATCGTCCCCTGGATGGGGGCGAAATCGCTGCACTCTCCGCCTACGTCAAGACCAAGTACAGTGGCCAGGGGAGCACGCCCGCGCCGCCGACCGATGGGCTGCGCTTCTGGCTCGACGCTGCAGACCTCGACGCCAACGCAGAGACCCCGAATCCTGGCGATGGCTCCCGCGTCGGTGTCTGGGTTGATAAAGTGACGAAGACCGCGCTTGGCCAGGCGGAAGTCAGTCGGCAGCCCAGGCTCATGCGCCTTGGCCAAGCGCCGGCGCTGATGTTTGAAAAGAGTTTCCTCAAGGCCGGCATCGCGCGGGGTGGATCGGCGAAATTCCTCGAAGACCAGGCCGGTTCGATCGTCGTGGTTTTCTCTGCCGAGCACACCGGCGAAGGATACGGTTTCGAGGTTGGTGGCGGTGGCGCGATGCTCGCAACATTCATCAACCCCGCCGCGTCGAGCAGTCACAAACTGCGCGACACCATTTACGACCACACCAACGATCTGTTCACCAAGAACGAACGTGATCTGTTTTACCGGCTGGAAAACCGCGAGCGCTTCGTGAAGCAGCACCTCAAGCGGCTCAAGCCAGTCGCCATGTCGTTACGCCACTCGTTTGGGCCGCCGTATGAACCGGGTGTGCCGGTCACCACTGTCAAGTTGCGCGGCGAATACGACAACCATGGCCCAGTGGTTAAGGCTGGTTTCCCGAGCATCGTCACCGGCCACAATAAACCGGCGGCCATCCGGCTCGACCCGTTCAAGCGCTGGCCGACTCGCAGCCGGCGAATGGCGCTGGCTAAGTGGATCGCCAGCCGGGACAACCCGCTCACCGCGCGTGTGATGATGAATCGCCTGTGGTACCGCCACTTCGGCCGCGGCATCGTCAGGACGCCGAGCGATTTTGGCAAACTCAGCGGTGGCGCGACGCATCCCCGGCTGCTTGACTGGCTGGCAGGGCGCTTTGTCGACAGCGGCTGGAGCCTCAAGGCGATGCATCGGCTGCTCGTCACCTCCAGCACCTATCGCCAGTCGTCGTTGGTGGAAAATGCAGCGGCCGAGATGGTCGATCCGTTGAACGATATGTGGTGGCGCTATGAACAACGGCGGCTCGACGCCGAGGCGATCCGCGACAGCGTGCTGGCGGTGAGCGGCCGGTTGAACCCGGAGCTATATGGCCTGCCGATCTTTCCTCCGTTACCGGGCGACATCGCCGAGACGGTGAAATATTCAGAGAACAAGTGGGACACGCAGCTAGACCAGGCTGGCCGTAAGCGCAGCATCTACATCTACCAGCAGCGCACTCTGAATATGCCGTTCATGCAGGCATTCGACTCGACCGTGTGCGACGAGTCGCGGCCGCGCCGCCGCACCTCCGTCACGCCGCTTCAGGCGTTGTCGCTGTTCAACGGCGACTTCGTGAACGAGGAAGCTGCCGCTCTGGCCAAGCGCATTCGACGCGAGGCTGGCGACAGTGTGCCGGAGCAGATCCGCCTGGCCTATCGATATACGCTGAGCCGTTCGCCCAGTGCGGAGGAAGCCAGCCGCTTTGGGAAAATTTTCGCCCAGGCAGACAATCCGGCCGATGCCATCAACGGCTTCTGCCGAGTCCTTTTCAACACCAACGAGTTCGTTTACATCGATTAACGGCTTGGGCAAAGGGAAGGGTAAAGTGATAATGAGACCCGTTCGCAATCCTAAATGATTGCTTGTTGGGAATTCAAAAGCAATCCAAACTTCGCGCTTTGGCGTAGCCATCGTTAAAGCTTTGGTGCAGCCATTGTTAAGGAAGAAAGAATATCATGGCATTTATAGTAACAGGAGCATGCGTTGATTGTGTTTACACCAGTTGCGTGGATGTGTGCCCGGTGGAGGCCTTCCACGAGGCGCCGGATCGTTTGTTGATCAATCCCGACACTTGCATTGATTGCGATGCCTGCGTCCCTGAGTGCCCGGTGGAAGCCATTTTCTCCGAGGACAATGTACCGGACGACCAGCAGGAGTGGATAGACATCAACAAGGAAGCCGAGAACCACCCAGTCATTCCCAACGCCAAGGACCCGCTTAAGGGGCCAAAGTGCGTGGACCCCAATGCCGCCTGAGTCCGGCCCTGTTCCCCCACCAAAAATTCTCCACTGACTCTAGGGGAGCGAGCCCTGTGATTTCCGTGATTATCCCTCGCATTAGCGCGGTCGGGTGCTAGATTTCTGTCGTTCGGATGAATTTGAGCTCTTGGCAAAATCGCAGGGAGTTCCTGTCCCGTGCTTGGAATGGCATCGGCGCCATGGCGCTAGGAGGCGTCGTGATCGACGACCTCCATGCCGGCATAGGTGAGGCTAATCCATTTGCCGCTCAGCGGACGCATTTCTTGCGCAAGGCCAAGAACTGCATCTTCCTGTTCATGCAGGGTGGGGTGAGTCAGATGGACTCGTTCGAGTACAAGCCGCGGCTGCGAGAACTGCACGGCAAACCGCTCTCCCATATCCCCGAGATTTCTGGTGAACTGCAGGGTCGCCTCTCGTTTCCGCACGTTACCATCGGCAGCCCATTTGAGTTCGCGCAGCACGGCCAGAGTGGCCGCTGGATGTCGGACCGCTTCCCGCACCTAGCCGGGCAAGCTGACGACCTGGCGTTCATCCACGGCATCAAGACCGACAACCAGAACCACGGGCCATCGACGCTGCACGTTAACACCGGCAGCCAGTTCCCCGGCAGCCCGTCGGTCGGCTCGTGGTTGAGCTACGGCCTGGGCAGCGGCAACCGCAACATGCCCGGCTACGTGGTGATACAGGATCCGCGCGGCGCACCAGTCAACGGCGCGGCGATCTGGAGCAACGGCTATCTGCCGGCGACGTACCAGGGCACACTACTGCGGCCAAGCGGCACGCCGATTTTAAACCTTGATTCGCCAAAGGGCATTGGGCGCATCCGGCAGCGCCGCGAGATGGATGCTCTGCAGTGGCTCAATCGCCGCCACCTGGCCAAGCGCGGCGGCGACAGCGAACTCGAGGCGCGCATCAGCGCGTACGAACTGGCGTTTCGCATGCAGACAGAGGCGCCGGATTTGATGAACATCAGCGGTGAGCCGCAGCACATTCGTGATCTTTACGGGCTGGACAACGGCACCACGGCTGGCTTTGGCCGCCAATGCCTGCTGGCGCGGCGCATGGTCGAGAGCGGCGTGCGCCACACGCTGCTCGTGCACGGCGTGCAGATTACGAACATGAGCTGGGATGACCATGGCGACGTGAAGGGTGGCATGATCCGCCACTGCTCCGAGGTGGATCGCCCCGTCGCCGGCTTGCTGGCCGACCTCAAGCAGCGTGGGCTGCTCGACGAGACGCTGGTCGTGTGGGCCTCCGAGATGGGCCGCACACCTTTCAGGAACGGCGGCATGTCAGGGAACCCCGGCCGCGAGCACAACTCGTGGGCGCTGACCATGTGGATGGCCGGTGGCGATGTGAAAGGCGGCACCACCGTCGGCGCAACCGACGAGTTTAGCCTGCGCGGCATCGGCGACACCATTCATGTTCGAGACGTGCACGCGACGATCCTCGACCTCATGGGTCTCGACCAGGAGGCGGTCAACTATCAGCACGCCGGCCGCATCCGCAAGTTGACCGACATTGGCGGCCGGGTCCTCAAGGATATCGTCGGCTGAAGCGACGCGGCTTTCAGGGGAATAACAGTGTGTCGGTCATCTCGAAAACTGGTCCCTGGTGCTTGGGCCCTTTTTTTTGCGCTTGGCCAATGTTATTTTCACGCAAGAACCCGGTTAAGCGAACTATAATTTCTTCGTTCATAATTATAATTGCCTAGTTATCTAAACGATGCTAGTCTCCTCAAAAGCAGTTGTTATTTTTAGAAATGAAAGCACATAAATCAATCATAGTGGGGTTGGCGCTTAGCGTGTTAGTGGCCGCCGCCACGGCACAGACCAAGTTGTTTTCTGAATTGGTCGGGCCGGGTTCGGTTGGCTCGGTGAAGGCTGGTGGAGCATTGCAAGTCCCGTTCATTATCTGGGGCGGCGATATGGCGACGTTCCATGCGAACGGTGGTCTTAAAACCAAATCAGGTACTATTTTCGAGAAACAGGGTTTGAATCTGAATCTGACTCCCGGCGACGATTTCGTTCAGCAAGTGCGCGATTATCGCTCCGGCAAGTCAGCGTTCTTGCGCGGCACCTTCCGTATGATGGGGCAGGCGTCGGAGGTGATCGGTTCCGATCCTCGCACCAAGGGCGTGGTGATTATGCAGATGACCTGGTCGGCCGGCGATCACTTGATCTCCCGTGAAGCCATCAAAACGGTTACAGATTTAAAGGGCAAAACTATAGCGGTGCAGCAAGGTGGGCCGCACATCGGCATGCTCGATGATGTGCTCAAGACCGCCCAGTTAGGATGGGACGATATTACCGTGAAATTTTATGATGCACTCACAGGGCCGGGCTCGCCGCCAGAGGCGTTTAAGGATGACCTGAGCATTTCAGCCTGCTTCGCGGTGACGCCGGACATGATCGGCCTTTGCACTGACCTGAACAGCGTGGGTACTGGAGCGGAGGGTACTGTAAAGGGTGCGCACGTGCTGGTGTCCACGGCGGAGTTGTCGCGTTCGATTGCTGACGTGTACGTTTGTCGAAAGGATTTCTACGACGCCAACCGTCCGCTAGTGAGGAAGTTTGTCGCCGGGTATTTGAAGGCTACGGAAGAACTGGTGGATAAGAGGGCAGCACACGATGCCGGCACACGGGATCAAAGCTACATCAATTTGCTCAACCAGACGGTGCAGATTTACACCGAGGAAGTACTACCGAACGCCGACGAGGCGCACGGACTGCTGCTTGACTGCACGTTCGCTGGTTACCCGGGCAACGTGAGTTTTTTCGAGAAGCAGGGCAACCTGCACGGCTTTGAGGCGTTCCAGACTGCGTCGTTGGAACTGGCTACCAGCCGCGGGTATGCGAAACAAAAGATGGGACTGTTCCCCTCCGGCTTGAATTACAAGAACGACGATTTCTTGAAGTACCTTAATAAAACCGAAGCGAAACAGGGCGAGCGTTTCCGGGCCGAGGCGGTGCTGTCAGAGATTGAGGAACTGAGCTCCGGCGGACTGCTGGATGACCGGACCATTTTGTCGTTCACCATCAATTTCAATCCCAACCAGACCGATTTCAGCGCAGTGCGTTATGCCGCCGAGTTTACCCGTGTGATCGAGATGGCGGACAAGTTCGGTAACGCTGTGGTTGCCATCCGGGGGCATTCGGATCCGAGCAAGACGCTCATCGACCTGATCAAGGCTGGCAATGCCAAGGGGACGCTGCGGCGCAGCGGCACCCAGGGCAATTACCGCTACTCACTCAATGGCCGGGCACTCGACCTGAACGACACCAGCCAGCTGGTTGATGCCATCGCGGCCGGTGATTTCGATGGGGTGGAGAACTACAACCCTCGCCGGACGATGCAGGCGGCACTCAACCTCTCGCGTAATCGTGCCGGGGCGGTAAAAAATTCAGTCGCGGAGTACGCAAAGGCCCAGGGCATCACGATGGACTTGTCGCAGATCCAGCCGCAGGGAGTCGGGATCGCCGAGCCGTTCATTGCCAAACCGCGCTCGATGGATGAGGCGAAGCAAAACATGCGGGTGGAGTTCCGGCTACTTCGTGTGTCAGCTGAGGTGACGCAGGAATCGGACTTTGACTTTTGATGCGTAATGAGGGGCCACGCTATGAGACTTAAATTAAATCAATTGGGCGCCTGGCTAGGCGCGGTGTCGACCTCTCTATGTGCCGTGCCGCTTGGTCAAGCTCAGGTACAGGTAACCGACAGTGTTGTTGTTGTGGTGGATGCCTCCGGCTCGATGGGCGCGGATATGGCCGGCACAGGTCGTGACCGTATGTCCGTAGCCAAGGACGCGCTTAAGCAGGTGCTTGACCAGATCCCGGACACGACCCATGTCGGTATCCTGGTGTTCCCACAGGGCGACTGGGTTTACCCGCTTGGCCCACGCAAGGAGAGCATGTTGGCTGGGGCGATCGACAGCATCCAGTCCGGGGGCGGGACGCCGCTGGGGAATTATATGAAACGGGGTGCGGATGTGTTACTGGACGCGCGTAGGAAACAGTTTGGCTACGGCACCTACCGCCTGCTCGTCGTGACCGACGGCGAAGCCGGCGATGCGCGACTGGTCGAGGCCTACACGCCGGACATCATATCGCGCGGAATCACAATTGATTGTATCGGGGTGGAGATGGCATCGCGCCACACTCTGGCCACGAAGGTGCATTCCTACCGCAATGCCAACGATCCTGAGTCGCTCAAGCAGGCGATCTCGGAGGTGTTCGCCGAGGTGGCCTCGGTGGATGCCGGGCAGACGGGGGAGGATGCGTTTGAGCTGATCGCCGACCTGCCGGAAGCCACCGCCTCGGCCATGCTCAAGTCGCTTTCCACCTCGGGGAACCAGCCGATCGGCGAGTCGCCGAGCATGCGCTCTGTCGAGTCGCCATCGCCCAGTCCAGCGCCATCCTATTCGGGTGGGACGACAAGTTCACAGTCAACTTCAGGAGCGGAGGACGACCCGCTTGTGCTTCTATGTGCTGCTCTTTGCGTGTTGGGTGTTCCTGGCCTAGTGATTTTCGCCATTGTCAAAGGTAAGAAGAAGTAATGTCAGAGGGTAACGGTTCCAAGGGATGCATCATTGCCGTGGTGTGGCTGGTCATACTGGCCGTTCTCGCCGGGGCCGTCTGGTTTTTCTACACGAAGCCAAAGAGCGAGCAACTCAACCAGGCCACCGGTTCCTCCAGCCAATACACCCACGAGGTCACCATCGCCGCCGATTTGTTCAGCGGCTACGCCGTGCTGCGTTCCGCGCAGATGCGAGACAACCTGAAGTTGGAGGGCATTCGGTTGACGATGGTGGACGACGGTGCCGACTACGGTGCCCGGCTCGAGGCACTGGAGGAGGGCGACGTGCAAATGGCGGTGTACACGATTGATTCACTGTTGATGGCCGGGGCCAAAGCCGGCGGTTTTCCGGCGTCGATCGTGATGGTGATCGACGAAACCAAGGGGGCGGATGCAGTGCTGGCCTATAAGAGTGCCGTTGCCTCGCTTCAGGATTTGGACGATCCCCAAGCCCGCTTCGTGCTGACACCCAGTTCGCCGAGCGAGTTTTTGGCCCGCGTCGTGAAGTCTCACTTCAAGCTACCCAACCTGTCCGGCAACTGGATGATCGAGGCCGACGGTGCTGCCGATGTGCTCAAAAAAATGAGAGCCGCCAAGCAGTCTGACAAGACGGCGTATGTCATGTGGGAGCCGCAGGTTTCCCAGGCCAAGAAGTTGCCCGGCGTCGATGTGATTCTGGACAGTTCCAGGATCAAGGGTCTGATTGTCGATGTGCTCGTGGCGCGCCGCGAGTATCTGCGCGATCATCCGGACAAGGTTCGCGCCGTGGTTGAGGCCTATTCCCGTGCCGCGCACCATTACAGGAGCCAGCCAGACGGCTTTATCAAGCTGGTCAAGTCGGACGACCCGAATCTGTCCGACACCGAGGCTAAGAGTCTGGTGGCCGGCATTCAGTGGAAAAACACCCTCGAAAACTACGCACACTTTGGTTTGGTACGTGGCGTGGCAGCGGGCGGCCAGCCCAACCTCGAGGACATAATTGCCAATGTCACCGATGTCCTCATCAAGACCGATGCGATTGGGAGCGACCCGCTCGGTGGCCGGCATTCGTCGCTCTACTTCGATCAGATTCTGACTGACTTGAAGGCCGACAATTTCCATCCAGGCAACCGGATGAATCTCATCGAGGGGCTTGGCCAGGGGACGGGCGATCTACAGGGTGTGCGCACCAATGCCAACCTCGGGGCAATTAGCGATGACCAGTGGAAAACGCTCCAATCGGTCGGCGACCTCGACGTGCCGTCGATCGGTTTCCGGCGTGGTTCTGCCACCATCTCGCTCTCCGGCGAGCATGAGTTGAAACGGCTCAAAAAGATGCTGGATAGTTTCCCGAGCTTTTACCTCCGCGTCGTTGGCCAGGCGCGTGCCGTGGGAGATCCCGAGGCCAACCGTCGATTGGCCCGTTCGCGCGCCGAGTCTGTCGTCAATTTCCTCAATACCGAGGGGGTCAATGCGGATCGAATCCGTACCGAGGCCGCCCCGGCTGCCTCCCGTTCCGGATCGGCCCAGAGCGTTCGTTTCGAACTGGGCCAGGTGCCGTATTAAGGGAGCGCTGCAAAACCTGGCCAAGCCTCTTGGCCAAGCGCAGCGTTGACGCCCCACCCATTTCTGCCGACCTTTTCCTGTCCCCACTACGGGGCAGTGCATTGCGGTGAGCGAGAACAAAAACATAGCCAAGCGTGTGATGAAGGACATCCTCGGCAGTCCGCTCGTGCTGGTGCCGTTCATGGTCGGCACGGCGGCGTTCGCGTCGTTCTTCGCGCTGGGTCTCAAAGGGACGGCGGCGGTGGGCGCGGTGCTCGTCGGCTTCGCCGGCACGCTCGCCTCGGCCGGCACGTTTTTGACCAAGTTTATCCTTGGCAAGGACGATCGCGTCAAGCAGATCGTCGAGGCATCACGCAGTAAGGCCAAACTCGACAAACGGAAGGTGCTCGACCATTTCCACCACCGCCTCACGATGGATGGCGACAAACGCACTGAGACTGCGATGCAGGATC
>JAKUOU010000026.1:0-47455 GCA_022451065.1 Pedosphaera sp.
GCTACAATTCACTGTTGCCTCCGGTTTTGTATTTGTGACCATTTGTTGGTCGCTTGGCTTGGCCGGCGGCGTGATTGCTCAAGATGAGAAACCGTTCGGCTTGGCCAAGCGTGAGATTTGGCAGAACACGCGTCTTATTGGGACCCCGGAAACGCCACCGCCGTACACGGTGGAGAAGATGTATACCAATCAGGTGTGGCATGCACCGATGTTCATAGCGCCCGAGCCGGGCGGTGATCAGTTGTTTGCGCTGTTGCACGAGTCGAATGGAAAACCTGCTGAGTTGGTTGCGTTCCGTGATGACCCGTTGGTGGAGGAGCGAAGGGTGCTTATTGAGTTGCGGGGGCGTCTTGCCTACTCGTTTTGTTTTGATCCTAATTATTTGGACAACGGTTATATCTACCTTTTTACGAACCTGAGAACGGACAAGTTTGATGGGGAAAAGGGGAACCGAGTTTCGCGTTTTGTCGTCAATCGTAAGCCGAATTTGTCGATCGACTTGCAGGACGAACATGTCATCATAGAATGGGCATCCCGTGGACACGACGGCGGTGGTATCGCGTTTGGCCACGACGGCATGCTCTACATTTCCACCGGCGACGGCACGAGCGACTCCGACAAATGGTTGTCCGGTCAGACGCTCGATGACCTGCTCGGCAGCGTGCTACGAATCGACATAGCGCATACTTCAGAGGAAAAGCCATACACCGTTCCGCAGGATAATCCGTTCGTTGATCTGCCGAACGCACGGCCGGAACTGTATGCCTACGGACTGCGTAACCCATGGCGATTGACTGTTGACTCGGTGACTGGTCAGGTTTGGGTCGGTAACAATGGGCAGGATCTGTGGGAGACTGTGCATTTGATCCGTCCGGGGGAGAACTACGGTTGGAGCGTTTACGAAGGGAGCCACCCGTTTTACCTCAACCGCAAACTTGGCCCTCATCCGTTGACACTGCCGACGGCGGAGCATCCGCACTCGGAGGCGCGCTCGATAACAGGTGGGGTGGTTTACCACGGGGCCAAGTGGCCTGATTTACGCGGGCATTTCATCTACGGTGACTACAACACCGGTAAGATCTGGGGCATCAGGCATGACGGTGAGAAGATCGTTTCGCAACGCGAATTTGCCGATACTGCGCTGGCGATCGTGGGGTTTGCCACGACCCGTTCAGGTGATCTGTTGGTTGTCGATCATGGCAGCGGCTTTTACCGAATAGTGCCGCAGCCCAGGGTTCAACGAACGCTGCCTTTCCCAACCCGCTTGAGCGAGACAGGCTTGTTTACAAGTACCGAGACACATGAGATGCGGTCGGGCGTCATCAGTTATTTGGTGATTGCCTCGGGCTGGAACGACGGCGCATTGGCCGAGCGCTGGATGGCGGTTCCTGGTGAAGAGCGGGTTGGTTTTAACCAAAGCCGTTCATGGACTTTCCCCAACAGATCGGCGTTGGTCCAGACGCTGTCACTGGAGCGGGAGGATCACCGCGGGTTGGCCAAGCGGTTTCGTGTCGAGACGCGTGTTCTGTTGCGTCAGCAAAACGAATGGGTCGGTTATTCATATAGATGGAATGAGGCGCAGACCAATGCCGAACTCATTCCCCGTGACGGTGCCAAAGCGACATTTCGCGTGGCCGATGCCAAGTCACCGGGTGGTTTTCGTCGGCAGGACTGGGTGTTCCCGAGTCGCGCGGATTGCATGACTTGCCACAGTCGAGCAGCCGGTTTTGTGCTCGGCCTCACCGGCCACAACACGGATCGGAATTACGATTATGACTCCATCACCGATAACCAACTGCGCACGCTTTCCCATATTGGTTTGTTCAACAATCCACCAAAACGTAGTGGCAAGTCTTCAGGATACTTGGTGAACCCATACAATATTTCAGAGGATCTTGAAAAGAGAGCCCGTTCCTATCTGCACATCAACTGTGCGGTTTGCCATGTTGAGGCTGGTGGTGGAAACTCGATGATGGAATTAGGCCTTGGCACCTCACGGAGTCGAATGCGCCTCATTGAATCGCGGCCGCAGCACGACACCTTCGGTATTGCCAATGCTATGCTGGTGTCACCGGGCATGCCGGAGCAATCGGTATTACTGCAGCGACTGAACCGTAGGGGTAGAGGACAGATGCCACCCTTGGTTTCAGGGGCGGTCGATCATGCCGCTGTCGAACTATTTCGCGAGTGGATCGGTGGGATGAAGCCTAGCGCCGTTTTTGTGAAGAACTGGAAGATGGCCGATATCGAGCCGGCATTGAGCGGACTGGATGGCGATCGTTCATTGGCCAGTGGCAAAGATGCATTCGAAAAGTCTGGCTGCGCGCAGTGCCATTTGTTCAAGGGGAGTGGCGGTAGCGTTGGCCCTGACCTGACCGGCTTGGTCAAGCGCATGACTCCGCGCGAAGTGCTTGAGTCGATCCTCGAGCCGTCGCGAACTATCGACGAGGCTTATTCGATGCAGCAATTCACCATGAGCGATGGCGCAGTACACCTTGGCCAAGTGCAGGAGGAGACGGATGCCGTGGTGCGGTTGCGAAGTTTGTCAGCGACGTCTGCGCCGCTCACCTTGGCCAAGGCGCTGATTGAAAGCCGCAAAAAACTGAACGTCTCAAACATGCCGCCTGGCATGGTGAACACACTGACAGAGAAACAAATTCTCGATCTCGTGGCCTACCTGCTGAACTGATCCTTTTTGAGTGTCGAGTCGGTCAAACGCCCTTGATTATTACGATTTAATTCTTGGATCCACGAGTTGAGGAAATTTTTGGAGCACCGGCTCGGGCACGGTGTTGGGCCAGCCTTCATTTTGCTGGCGCGAGCCGGGGGTGGTGCGGCCGTTGCGAAATGCTTTGGCCAATTCGCCGACCAATTCTTCCACCTTGTCCGGATATTGGGCGTGGAGATTTTTGGACTCCTTGGGGTCATTGGTGAGGTCGTAAAGCTGCAGCATCGGCAGCTGTTTCTTCTCGGCCTCAGCTTCGCGTGGGGGGCTCCAGCCGCCGGAACCTCTGCACAGCAGTAGTTTCCACTGAGCTTTGCGGATGGCGAAGTGGCCGCTGCCGGAGTGATGGATCACGACGTCATGCAGCGGTTTCTCCACCTTTTCTCCACGCAATACGGGCAGCAGGCTCACGCTGTCCTCGGCAGCATTGGCGGGCAACTCGGCGTTAAGAATGCCACCGCAGGTGGCCATGATATCGGTGAGAGTGATGGTCTGGGTGCTGCGCGTGCCGGGCTTCACCTGCCCTGGCCAGCGCACGATGAACGGCACGCGATGGCCCCCCTCGTAGACGTCCGCCTTCCAGCCGCGCCAGTTGACGTTGAGATGCACGTCCGCCGCGTCGAGTTGCGGGAAGTCCGCCTTAGGCGAGGTGCCGTTGTCGCAGGTGAAAATGACCACCGTATTGCCGGCTTGGTCGGTGTCATCCAGTGCCTTCAAAAGTTCGCCGATGGCCCAGTCGGTTTCCACGAGAAAATCCGCGTAGGGGCTGATGCCGGTGATGCCCTTGAACTTGCCGCCCGGCGCAATGGGCGTGTGTGGAGAGGGCATGGGGAAATACAGAAAGAAAGGCTGCTCTTTGCCTTTGCGGCTACGCACGTATTCTGCGCATCGCTTGCCATACTCGAGCAGGACGGCGGAGAAATCCCAGTTCGGGACAGCAGGCCCAGCATTGACGCCGACCATCGTGCCTTGTTTCATTTGTGCGGTGAGATTGCCGAGAAGGTTCACATTTTCGCGCCAAACGTAGGGCGGCCAGTTCGGCACATCATCGCCGAAGTAGTAGTCAAAGCCGTGACTGTTTGGTCCACCCACGATCGGTTTGGTGAAATCAATTTTATCGAGCTTTTCCGTGACGCCGCCGTCTTTGCCTGGCCAATTCCAGCCCAGATGCCATTTACCAATCATGCACGTGGCGTAGCCTTGCGCACGGAACATTTCCGGCAACGTAAGGCGGGCATCGGCGATGAGCGGGCGCTCCCATTTTCCCACGATGCCCCGCTTGAGACGACTGCGCCAATTGTACCGTCCCGTTAGCAGTCCGTAACGCGTGGGCGAGCATACGCCGGACGTTGAGTGCGCATCCATGAAACTCATACCTTCGCTGGCGAGCCGGTCGATGGCCGGTGTCTTAAGGCCCATTTTCGTATTGAAAGCGGAAACGGAGTCGATTCCCATGTCATCGCCCAGAATGACGATGACGTTGGGCTGAGGCGCGGCAGCGGCTCGGAAAGCTCCGATCAGAACAGCCGCAGTGATGGCTAATGTGGTGGTGTGCTTCATGGTCGCTCGATATTGATAGTCCGTCCCGGCAACGAGGGCGAGTGGATTTCGTGGATTGTTCCGTCCTTGCTTTCGACGACATAAACGCCGCCGATCCTCGCGTTGATTTTTGTCGTAGCACCGGGTTTTACTACCGTCGGCCTTCGTCCTCGGCGACCCTGTGGTGTGATGGGGTATACCATAATATCTGTACCCATTTTGTTGGCAAAAACGATCGGTGTTGGGAAACGGCCGCTGTTGGGGTTTGAGTGCACCGCTGGCAGCATTTTGAGCGCGCGGCGAGGATGGGTTTTTAAAAGCCGAGCGGTGAGCGATTTCACCAATCTCTCCGGCGCGTCGTCGATGATATTCACTGTCTCGGAATGATTCTCGCGATGCTGATACAGCTCACGCGCGGTTACTTCGCCCGTACCAAAGTTGCGCCATTCGACAAACCGATGTGTGTCGGTGCGCATGGCATAGCCCATGTACTCGATGCCATCGTGTTTGCGATAGTATTGGCTGTGCGCGATACGGTCTACTTTTGCAGCGGGATTGTTCAAAAGTGGCAACAAGCTTGAGCCTTCGACGAAGTCCGGCGTGTTGATTCCTGCCAGGTCGCACAGTGTCGGGAAAATATCCAGTAACTCCACCGGCGTGTCGGTCAACTGGCCGGCGGTCTTCAGGCCGGGCGCGGCTATGATAAACGGCACGCGTGTGTCGATCTCGTAATTGCTCATCTTGCCCCAGCCGTTGTACTCGCCGAGCTTCCAGCCGTGATCGCTCCACAGCACAATGATAGTGTTGTCCGTGAGTCCTTCCTCATCCAGTGCCGCGAGGATGCGTCCAATCTGCGCGTCCACAAACGATACGCTTGCGTAATAGGCATGCATCAGCCGCCGTGCCTGCTCCTCGGGGATGCGACGCTTGTCCCATGGCTTCGGGAAATCAATGAGGTCCACGTAATGCGTCAGCTCGTAGCTGTTGGATAGCGCGTATGGAGGCGTGTTGGCGTTCACCTTTCCATCGGTGATGACCGGCAGTTTTTGTGGGTCGTACAAATCCCAATACTTTTTAGGTGCAATCCACGGCAGGTGCGGCCGGATAAAACCCATCGCAACAAAAAACGGCTGTTGCGTTTTGCCGAGCCGCCGCAGGTCGTCAATCGTCAGGCTCGTGTTTACGCCATCGACGAGCTTGTTTCCGTCAACATTCGTCGCAAATGAGCCGGGTCCGCGCAAATTATTTTTCCGCCAATCTTGCGGCGGCAATTTCGCCTGTGCCGCGCGAATCTGCGCCGCCACGCTCCGCGGATATCCCTGCTGCGCGCGCACTCGCCGAATAGGCTCGCTCCACGACTGCGGATCCGGCGTGGGATTGTGATAAATTTTCCCGTGACTCACCGCCGTGTAACCGTGCCTGCGCAACCACTGTGGTAATGTCACCGCCTTCGGTTTAGCCTCGCGAAAATGAATCGGCAACGTCCACACTCCAAGCGTATCCGGCCGCAACCCCGTCATCAGGCTCGCGCGTGAAGGATTGCAAACGGCAACTTGGCAATGCGCTTGGCCAAACCGTACCCCGCGCCTGGCCAAGCGGTCGAGGTTCGGGGTGATAGCGTAGCTGTCCCCGTAGCAGCCGATGGCAGGTCTCAAATCGTCGACAGCAATGAAAAGAATATTGGGCTTGGGCATTGCCGCAACGGCGACGGCTGATAGGACGACTACTAATAGAGAGAGGGCGATTCGGCTCATTTTTTTGCAATCCGATACTACATCAACTCAACACGGCTTTCACCACCTTGCCATGGACATCAGTGAGGCGAAAGTAGCGGCCCTGGTAGCGATAGGTGAGTTGTTCGTGGTTGATGCCGAGTTGGTGCAGGAGCGTGGCCTGTAGATCGTGGACGTGCACGGGATTCTCGGTGACGTTCACGCTGTAGTCGTCGGTCTTACCGTAGGTCATGCCGCCGCGTACGCCGCCGCCGGCTAGCCAGTAGGTGAAGCAGTTGGGATGATGGTCTCGCCCATAAACTTCCCTGGTCAATTTGCCCTGGCAGTAAACGGTGCGGCCAAACTCACCGCCCCACACCACAAGCGTGTCGTCAAGCATGCCGCGCTGCTTGAGGTCACACAGTAGCGCGGCGGTGGGCCGGTCGGTGTCGCGGCACTGGATGGGTACCTCCCTTGGGGCATTGTTGTGCGCGTCCCAGCCGCGGTGATACAACTGGATGAAGCGTACGCCGCGCTCAGCCAAACGCCTGGCGAGCAGGCAGTTGTAGGCGTATCTCCCCACCTTCGTTGCGTCGGGGCCGTATTGGTCAAGGATGTGTTTTGGCTCGCGCTTGACATCGATCAGTTCCGGCACACTCATCTGCATTCGAAACGCCAGCTCATACTGCGCGATGCGCGTGGCGATGGCGGGATCGTTAAACCGGCCGGCCTGGTCGCGGTTGAGTTTTCCGAGCGCATCGAGCATGCGGCGGCGCTGGTTGCGAGTGACACCAGCGGGATTGTAAAGGTCGAGGATTGGATCACCTTGTCCGCGAAACTTAACGCCCTGAAATCGCCCCGGCAAAAAGCCCGCGCCCCACAGCCGGTCGTAAAGAGGTTGGCCGGCCTTGGCCCGGCCGTTGGAGGTCAGCGCCACGAACGCGGGCAGGTTCGCATTTCCGCTGCCCAGCCCGTAGCTCACCCACGAGCCCATGCTAGGCCGGCCGGGGATCACCGAGCCGGTCTGGAACAGCATCGCAGCCGGGTCATGATTGATGGCCTCGGTGTGCATGCTCTTGATCACGCAAACATCGTCGATGACCTGGGCCAGGTGGCGTAGCGGTTCGCTCAACCAAGTGCCGGCCTGGCCGTGGCGAGTGAACTTCAGCGTGCTCGGGGCGCAGGGGAATGATTTCTGGCCAGAGGTCATCGTGGTCTTGCGCTCGGCCGGGTAAATGGACTCGGGTACCTCCTCCCCGAAGCGTTTGGCCAAGTGGGGCTTGTAGTCGAATAGATCCATCTGCGATGGGCCGCCGGACTGGAACAGATAAATCACACGATTGGCCTTGGGCGCAAAGTGCGGCAGTTCGGCCAAGCCGCCAATCGCGTTGCGTCTGGCAGCCTGGGCATTGAGTAGCGAACTAAGCGCGATGCCGCCAAGCCCCAGTGAGCTACGCTCGAGGAAAGCGCGCCGGGTTTGTTGCATGTGGAGTTCGGCCAGCGGATTCATGTCAGTTTTGCATGATGGCTTCGTCGAGGTTTAGGATGGTGTTAGCCACCAGCGAGTAGGCTGCCAGTTGGGCGGCGGGAAGCTTAGGGTCGCGCGGCCTTTCGCCCACGGATAAAAGCTGACTGGCCGCCTTCTCGTTCGCTCGGAAATCCTTTTGGTAAAACCGGAAATCCTTCATCAACAAATCAAGTTCCGCCTTGCTCGGCGCGCGGCTGGTCACGCGCCGGAACGCCTCCGCCACGCGCTGGCGCGGACGTTGGCTCCTGGATTTCATCATCCGCTCGCCGAGGAACCGCGCCGCCTCCACGAAGGTTTTGTTGTTCATCATCGTCAACGCCTGCAGCGGTGTGGTGGTATGATCGTTACGCACGATGCAAATTTCGCGCGCGGCGGCGTTGAAGGTCATCATCGTGGGCGGCGGCACTGTCCGGCGCCAGTAGGTGTACATGCCACGCCGGTAAAGCTTGTCGCCCTTGTCCTGCTTGTAGCTCGCGTTGGAGATACTGCGCCAAATGCCCGGCGGCATGTACGGCTTCACTGATGGCCCTCCGATTTTTCCATTCAGTAAATCGCTAGTGAACAACGCCGCGTCGCGAATGGCATATGGCGTGAGACGTTTGCGCGGGCCACGGGCGAGCAGTCGGTTTTCGGGATCCCGCTTCAGCAATGCGGAAGATGCCGATGAGCTTTGCCGGTAGGTGGCGCTGGTGACGATGAGCTTGTGCATCGCCTTCATGTCCCACTTGCGCCGGATGAACTCCGTGGCCAGCCAATCGAGTAGAGCCGGGTGACTCGGTAACTCGCCCTGCACGCCGAAGTTCTCGCTCGTCTTTACGAAGCCTAGGCCGATGTAACGCTGCCACATGCGGTTTACTGTCACGCGCGCAGTAAGCGGATGCGCCGGATCCACCAGCCACTGCGCGAGGCCTAGGCGGTTGCGTGGCCATTGATCATTCCAAGAGTTTAGCACCGGCGGTGTAGCCGGATGCAGTCGCTCCGATTTGTCTGGTTGGTCATACACTCCGCGCTCGAGTCGATACGTTTCGCGTGGTTTGGTCAGTTCGTGCAGCACCATCACCGTGTCCGGTGTGCCAGGTTGCGGACGTGGCACGGAGGTTTGC
Source organism: Pedosphaera sp. (assembly GCA_022451065.1). GTDB lineage: Bacteria > Verrucomicrobiota > Verrucomicrobiia > Limisphaerales > UBA1096 > UBA1096. The sequence continues at coordinate 8,608 of JAKUOU010000026.1, forward strand.
ACCACCTTGATTTTCATCGGCGCGGGCACCACGAACTTGGTCTCCTCTGCAGACAGGTTCGGCCAACTCTTGGGTACCTTGATAAATGGTGGGCTGTTGCCATTGTTCGGCCCAAGGCCAGCCTCGTCGATGTTGTTGAAAAAGGCAAAAAGCCGGTAGAAGTCCTTTTGCGTGACCGGGTCGAACTTGTGATCGTGGCAGCGCGAACAGGTGAGCGTGAGCCCGAGAAACATAGTGCCTATCGTCTCAACGCGGTCGGCCACGTATTCGACGATCCATTCGTCCGGAATCGAGCCGGCCTCGGAGTTGATACGGTGGTTGCGGTTGAAGCCGGTGGCCACCTGCGTGAAAAAGTTTCTGTCTGGAATCAAGTCGCCCGCCATCTGCTCGGTGATGAATCGGTCGAACGACATGTTATCGTTGAGCGTCTTGATCAGCCAATCGCGCCACACCCACATGTAGCGCAGTCGGTCGTTCTGGTAGCCGTCGGTATCCGCGTAGCGCGATGCCTCCATCCAGCCTACTGCCATGTGCTCTCCGTAACGTGGCGAGTCGAGCAGGCGATCCACCACCCTCGCGTAGGCCCCGGGGGAATCGTCGCCCAGGAATGCGTCGAGTTCTCCGAGCGTTGGCAGCAGTCCGGTGAGATCCAGCGTCACGCGACGGAGCAGGGTGGCCTTGTTGGTCTCTGGAGACGGCGCGAGCCCCTCGTACTCGAGCCGTGCCAGCACGAAACGGTCGATGCCGTTGCGCGGCCAGCCGGTGTCTCGCACCTTGGGCAAGCGTGGCCTCTTAGGCGGCACAAAGGCCCAGTGCCGGTCGTCGCTTGGCCAGGCGGCACCGGCCTGGAGCCACTTCACGAGCTTGGCTCTATCCTTGTCACGCAGCGGGCGGTTGGACTCCTCCGGCGGCATGCGCTCTTTCTGGTCATTGCTCGTGAGCCGATGCAGCATTTCGCCGTCCGTTAGCACGCCGGACTCCATCACGGCTCCGCGGTCGTGCAGGCGTAGCTTGGCCTTGCGGACCTTGGCGTCGGGGCCGTGGCAATGGTAACAGGCATCCGACAACACCGGTCGAATGTCGCGGGCAAAGTCCAGCTCCGCCCCTTGTACGATGCTGCTAAGGAAAACTGCCGCCAAAATGGAAATGACACGTGCCATTTTCTGTGACACCGCTTGGTAGCAGGTGCCCCCCCATTTGTCATGTAAAGAATCAGCCTCATCTCCAGCCGGCCGTTGCCTTTTTGAGATTCCGTGCGTACAAAGCCCGCGTGCAATTACCCCCATCCCCACTGGCGTCTTGGTGCGATGCTTTTGGCCAAGCGCAAAGGTGCCACCGCCCTGTGTTGAATTGCTTTTCACTAATTATTGCAGCTATCAGTTGGCTCGCCGTGTCGTCAGCCACGGGGCGGGGCGCCGATACGGATTTCATGTCGCTACTGGCTGCCGACACACTCGACGACTGGGAGATGATTGGTTCGGCAAAATGGACAGTAGCCAAGGGCGAGCTTGTCACCGGGCAGGACGGTGATCCCAAGCGCTCGGGCATACTGCAAACCAAGCGGCACTACCGTGACTTTGAGCTGAAGCTGGATTTCAAGATCGACGAGCACGGCAAGTATAACAGCGGCGTGTATCTGCGGCGGCCAACCGAGCGCGGGGTGGGGCGGCCGTATCAGGTGAATATCGGGCGGGGTGCTGCTGGCGAGCCGGTTGGCTTGTACCTCAACGATTGGCTTGCCAAGGGCGACGAACACGACAAAATCCGCAGGCCGCTCAAGTGGAACTCGCTGCGTATCCGAATCGTCGACTCACATATCGATGTGTGGCTCAACGGCAAACAGATCGTAGATTTCACCCACAAAAACCCCAAGCCGTACCTACTCAAGCCCGGGCCGATTGCATTACAAACCTACGGTACTGATGGCCATTCGGGCTGGGTAAAGTTTCGCAACATACAGTTAAGGAATTTGTCGAAATGAAGAGGTTGTTGTATTCGTTTTTGTTGTTGGTGTGGTGTGCTGCGGGGCGGGCGGATGATCGGCCTAATATCCTCTGGATCACGGCGGAGGACATGAGTCCGGTGCTGGGATGTTACGGCGACCAATTTGCCGTGTCGCCAAACATTGACCGGTTGGCAAAGGAGAGTGTGCGCTATACGAGGGCGTTTGCGAGTGCGCCGGTTTGTTCGCCTTCGCGGTCGTGCCTGATTACCGGTTGTTATCCCACCTCGCTCAGCACGCAGCAAATGCGGTCGGGCTTTTCGATCCCCAAAAGCATGCGGGGGTTTCCGGAGCTCCTGCGGGCGCGTGGGTATTACACGAGCAACAACGTGAAGACCGATTACAACACCGGCAACTACGCGGATATCATCAGGCATTCGTGGAGCGAGAGCAGCGCTACCGCGCATTGGCGCAAGCGGCCGGACAAGAAGCAGCCGTTCTTCAGCATTTTCAACCTGATGACCTCGCACCAGAGCCGTTCGATGGTGTGGCCGTACGAGCGGTTCAAGAAGGACGTGCAGAGCAGGCTATCGGTCAACGAGATTCATGATCCGACCAAGGTGCCGTTGCCACCATATTATCCGGACACGCCGTTAATTCGTCGTGAGCTGGCGCGTTTTTACGACTGCGTCACAGCGATGGACAAGGAGGTGGGCGCTATCCTGCAACAGCTCGAGGACGACGGCCTTGCGGACAACACGATTGTCTTTTTTTACAGCGACCACGGGAACGGCATGCCTCGCCACAAGCGTGCTCTACTGGACAGCGGCATGCACGTGCCGCTCCTGATTCGTTTCCCCAAAAAATGGCAACACCTCGCCCCTGGAAAACCCGGCACCACCACCGCCCGCCTCGTGAGTTTTGTGGACTACGCGCCCACCATGCTTAGCCTCACCGGCATTCCTATTCCCGAGGCCATGCAGGGTGCGCCATTCCTCGGGTCAAAGGTCGCCGCGCCGCGTCGTTATGTGTACGGCCACCGCGATCGCGTGGATGAAGTGCGTGACCTTGCCCGCTCCGTGCGCGATCACCGTTACCTGTACATCCGTAATTACATGCCGCACCTAGGCTACAACCAGCCCACAGCTTGGCCTGACAGTGGTGAGATTCGGCATGAGTTTTATCGCTTGGCCAAGCGGGAGAAGATGACTGTCCCCCAATGGCACTTTGCTGGTCCCACGCGGCCGGTCGAGGAGTTGTACGATTGCGAGGCAGACCCGCTGAATTTAAACAACTTGGCCAAGTCGGGAAAACATAGGGAAATCCTTAAACGTCTCCGCGAGGAGCACCTTCGCCACATCGCGGTTACAGCTGACCTTGGCTTTCTGCCGGAGAGCGAGGCGTGGGCACTATTCGCCAAGCAAACCGGCTGGGAGCATGGCCAGGCTGGTAGAGTGCCGTTAGTCGGCATCCACCAAGCCGCTGCCCAAGTCGGCGTTGCGAGCGAGCGAGTGTTTTTGAAAAATCTGGATTCGAACAATCCGACCATACGTTACTGGGGAGCGATCGGGCTGGCCGAGAGGCCGGAAATCTCCGGCTTGGCCAAACGCAAATTACGACGAAAGATCAGTGATTCATCACCGGCCTCGCGGATTGAGATCGCCAACGCCCTCGCAACTCACGGTGACATTCCGAACGCACTACCGGCATTGATCGAGGCAACGCAACATGAAAATCTCATCGTTGTGACCCACGCTTCCCGGACCATCGAGTTGCTTGGTAAAAAGGCGAAGAGTGCAAAATATGCAATTCAAGAAGCCCTCAAACGCGCAGACAAAATTCGCCCGCCGGACACACCGGCGACTGTCGTCCTGCCAGGTGACAAGGATTTGGCCATGTTCGTTTCCTTTTCCTGTCGTGCTTTTTTGAATAGACTGGGCGAGTAAACCAATGCTCAGGTTACTGGGAACCACCTCCGCAGGAGTTGCTTTTTTATTCGCTGGGGATCTCTTCGGAGCACTCCAACCCGCTAAGGTTTTCTCCGACAACATGGTGTTACAGCAGGGGGTGTCGGTACCGGTATGGGGAAGTACTGATATTGGAGCCAATGTTTTCATTGAGTTTGCTGGGCAACGTGCTGAGACGAAGGCGGACAATGCCGGACGGTGGAAGTTGGAGTTTGAGCCACTAAGTGCTAGTGGAGAAGGACGCACGCTCTCAATTCGAAGCGGCAACGATAGTCTACTTTATAAAAATGTCGTGGTGGGGGAGGTGTGGTTTTCCGGTGGACAATCAAACATGGGGTATAGTGCTGGCAGCATGGCCAAGCGATTGGCCAAGGGAAAGGCGTTGGTCGATGCAGCAGATTATCCGGACATCCGGTTTCGGAAAGTGAATGAGAAAAACATGCCAGTGCCGCAGGAGGATTTGAAAGGAGGGAGTTGGTTCGTGTGCACGCCGAATTCGGTGAAGGCTTTTTCAGCGGTTGGATTCATCTTTTCCCGAAGGTTGCACGAGAAACTCAAAGTGCCGATTGGCATCATTGATTGCTCCTGGGGAGGCACGCCGATCGAGCCTTACATTCCTGCTGAGGCGTTTACCGGGCATCCTACCTTGGAGCGCCTAGCCAAGTTGTCGGAGACGAGGGATTTTGAGGCTATCAAGGCCATGCGGGGCGGGACATTTGTTCGCAGTGACGCTTGGCTCGCCGGGGCAATTTTCAACGCTCGAATCGCTCCCGTTGTTCCGTATGCGATTCGCGGTGCCATTTGGTATCAAGCGGAGTCCAACTGTGGCACTGGTGAAGACCCGCGCGATTATGCCCACAAAATGCGGGCACTTATTCAAGGCTGGCGAGGTGCTTGGGGGCGTCCGGATTTGCCGTTTTATTATGTGCAGCTTCCTCAGTGGCGTAGCTACGCATGGACGTATGCCCGCGAGGAACAACGGCGCGCGATGGATGTGCCGAACACAGGCATGGCAGTAACAATCGATTTGGATTTTAACAACGACATTCATCCGCCAAACAAAATCGATGTGGGGGAGCGCCTGGCCCGATGGCCTCTGGCCAAGATTTACAGATATTCCAGGCCTTATAGTGGGCCGACATTTCGATCTGTGAAGCGCGCAGGGAATGTTTTGTCTGTGCTGTTCAATAATGTGGATGGAGGATTGATTGTTGGCCAAGCGGGTGTAGGCCAGGTGATAGAGATTAAAGGAGGTAAAATATTTGGATTTGAATTGGCCGATGAAGAGGGGGAGTGGCATGCAGCAAATGCGGTTATTCGTGGTAACACGGTTGCTGTCAGTAGCGTTGAAGTGAGCGAACCAAGGGCGGTTCGGTACGCTTGCCATCCACAGGCACCAGAAGATAAACGGTGGAATCTTTACAACGGAGCCAAACTTCCGGCCTCTCCATTTTGCTCCGATTGGAGCCTGATGCCGTACGACCCCAAACAAAACCCAGTGCCGAAATAAAAAACGAGCAATGCTCGTTTCATAAAGACTGGTCAGGTGCTTGGTTCAGCGTTCGCTGATTGGCTGGAACTTGAGATCGTCCGGGCCGTCATAAACGCCTCTTGGGCGGATGAGACGGTTGTCGGCCAGCTGCTCGAGCACATGTGCGGTCCATCCGGAAGTGCGCGAGATTGCAAAGAGCGGCGTGAACAGGTCGGTAGGAATCCCTAGTGAGTAGTAGACGGTGGCCGAGTAGAAATCGACGTTTGGGTAGAGGTTCTTTTCGCGAAGCATGATCTCAGCGATGCGCTCGCTCATGTCGAGCCATTTGGTTTCACCGAGCTTGGCGCCAAGTTGCTGGGCCATGCGCTGCAGGTGCGGTGCGCGTGGGTCAAGCACCTTGTACACGCGGTGGCCAATGCCCATGATTTTCTTTTTATTTTTCAGGCAGTCATCGACGAAGTTATCCACCTTGTCGAGGCTCCCAATTTCCTGGAGCATTTTGATCACGCCCTCGTTGGCGCCGCCGTGCAGCGGGCCCTTGAGCGTACCGATGGCGGAGGTGATGGCCGAGTACATACCGCTGAGCGTGGCAATGGTGACGCGGGCGGAGAAAGTGGAGGCGTTCATGCCGTGGTCAGCGTGCAGGATGTAGCACATGTCGATGGTCTTTTCTTTTTCCTCAATCGGTTTTTTGCCATCGATGAGATAGAGGAAATTCGCCGCTTCTCCAAGGGACGGATCGGAATCAGGCAACGCCTTGTCCTGTCGGGCTAGATGGAAGTAGGCCGTAATCACCGGTACCTGTGCGATCAGCTTGATAGCACGCTTGGCTTGCTCCTCCAGCGATTCCTGCCCTTCGGGCGGTTCGTAGCAGGCGAGGGCGGAAACCACGGTGCGAATGGCACGCATGGGTGAGGCGTTCTTGGGGAGTTGCCTGATCATGTCCACCACGCCGCCGGGCAGCTCGCGGGCAGCGGCCAGTTCGGCCTTCAGCGAGGTCAATTCGGCTTCATTTGGCAACTTGCCGCGATGCAGCAGATGGACGACTTCCTCATAGGTTGCGTTACCGGCCAACTCGTTGATGTTGTAGCCCCGGTAAATCAACTCCCCGTCGAGTCCGCGCACGCTGCTAAGCTTCGTGGTGGCGGCGACGACCCCTTCCAGGCCCTTTGCGGTTGCAGGTTTTTCTGTATCGCTCATTTTAATTTCTTTGAGGCGGTCACGCGCCGATGGCGTAATGATTGCATCGGTTGGGATGCCATCCAGCCCGCCCTTGCGTTCCAACTCGTCGATATCCTTCAAGCTGAAAACTTTTTTCATCCGTCACGAACCAATGACTACCCCCTCGGCGGGCAAGAAACCTTAGTGAAAAGTGGTTTTAGGCGCAACGATTTTTTCAGAACCTACCGCTTGACCTAGCGCTCACAGCCCCCGGTAAACGCAGCGGGCAGTACAGGTCTCGGCCACTTCCACGGCGGTTAGCAGGGGTAGATTCGGCTTTAGTCGTTCCCAAATCCAAATGGCCATATTCTCGCTGGTAGGGTTTTCGAGGCCCTCGATTTCGTTGAGATAATTATGATCGAGCTGCTTCCAGAGCGGCTTGAATGCCGCCGTGATGTCGGCGTAATCGATCACCCAGCCCAGCTTCGGATCGCAGTTTCCCTCGACGACAATCTCCGCCATGAAGCTGTGGCCGTGCAGTCGCCGGCATTTGTGCTTCTCGGGCAAGTGCGGCAGCAGATGGGCGGCTTCGAACTGAAATGTTTTCCTGAGTTCCATGATTCGTTTACGCGGTCTCGAGGTCGGTCCAGTGAATCAGTTCGCCAAGAGGCGGCCGGCCATCGTGCCGCCAGGCCAGTGGTGGGCGCTGCATTTGGCCGATTGCACAAATCCGCGGCACGCCCCACTTGGCCAGGGGTCGGGCCAACTCCCGCATACGCGCTTCGCTGGCGGCCAGTCCGACCGTGGATACGGACTCGCGGATCGGCTCCAGCACGTGCAGTGCCTCCTCAATGTGTTCGATCGGCTTGATGAAGATGAAACGGTTGAGCGGTGATCTCTGAAACTGTTTTTCATCCTCGTACACCACCGTCCAGTCGGTCGTGTCCTCGCTCTCCCAAAGCATTGCGCCGACATTATTGGCTTCGCGGATTTTGTAAAAGCGCCGAGCCGTCGAGATGGCCGCCGCCTCTTTCGTCGGGATCGGGCCACGCGGAATCGCTTCGTTTCGCATCTCAAGTTCCTCGGCGAGCATTTCGGCGAAGCGCTCCGGCTTTAGTGTGCCGAATTGCTCGACGTAAATCACGTGCGGTGACAGGCAGCCGCACTGGTTCCACGCGACAACATCGTCGGCGGCATGTGAAATAATCGCCTGCGTGCCCATTATCTCGTTGGCCTGTTTTTCCACGTAACCAAAACTGACGCGATGCCCGTAGCCGAGCAGGCGCTTGGACAAGGGCAGTCTTTGGCGAATGGAGTTGATCGAATTGTCGTTGCCGCTGGCGACCACACAGTCGGCCTCGGTGAACAACGACGACTCGAGGACTTCATTGCCGCCATCCCACTCCGCGATTTCGAGCGACGACGCCAGCCCTGGTTCGACATAGTGCAGCGAATGTCCAAATAAACGCGGCAACAGAGATTTTCCGGTGGCGCACTTGACGAACTGTGCTGACCGCAGCAGCAATCCAAACGCGATCGACTGGAAAATCGGCACCGGCAAATTACCCGGCGCGATGTGTGCGATCAGTTGCGGCCCGTGAACCATTGAGTACGTCCGGTTTGGCTGGTTGGCGAAAGACTGCAGGCGGGTCGGGTCGCCGAACTCCTGCGTTAGCAGCATGAAAAATTTTTCCTGCGTCCAGTCGGCGAAACAGGCGTCGAGCCCGGCGGCGAGCACCTCGCGCGGGAAACCGGTCTCCTCCGGACTGGCGGTGAGCGCCTGTCGCCGTAGCTCGTAATCGGGTGAGCGCCACAGGTTAGCCACCTCGATAAGCTTGGCGATAATGGGCTCGTTGCCAACTAGGGCGAGGTAGTCGTCACGGTTGTGGCGGAGCGCCTGGCACGCCTCGGTGATCAGCGTGCCGGTTAACTCCGCGCCTTGTTTGTCGGCTAAAAAATAGTCCAGTGATGGCTTAGGCATGATTCAAATTCATCAGTGAACAGCCGCGGGACTCAGCCAATTCAACCCGACCTAGTAGTTCGAAGCCGTCGGTGTGGCGCCTAGCCAGATCCTCCGTCTGGAGGCTCAGCACCGAGTTGACATTGGCCAGGTCGACAATCTGCAGAAGGCCTGCTTGACCAATCTCCACCTCTCCCATTGTCTCCGGTGAGACAATTCGCGCACGCGCCCATGGTGGAAACCGGAACTTGCGGGGAGTCGTATTCGCTTGGCCAAGTTTGCAGTCATACGCCTGCGAACTCAATTCGCACATGCCGTATTCGCAAATGATACGCCCGCTTGCGATGCCGAGCTTGTCCGTGATGGCCTGGTGCAGTTCGGGCTTTGAAATTTCGCGTGAGCGGCCCTTGTAGCCACCGGTCTCCATCGCCGCTGAGCCGCTTGGCAGTTGAAACTCGATCGCGACGCGATCCAGATGATCTAACAGATGTACAAACGAGAATGCGGTGCCGAGAATCGTGACCGGTTCGTTTTGAGTGACGCAATCGTGCAGGAAATCCACAGCCGCTTGGTCGTCGATTTGCCATTGGCCGTCGGCGGCAAAGCAGCGTTCGTGTTTGGCCAAGCGCTTGGCCACTTCGTCCATCATATAAGCCAGCGACGACTCCGGCGCCTGGTCTATCTCGGGAAACAAAAACAGCAATCGTTTCGTCGATTCGTCAATGAGATGCTCCGCAAACCAGGGCCAAAGCGAGGTGTGATACACTGCCAGACTATCGTGGTTGTGAAAGTGCCGGCTGCAATTGGCTTGAGTCGTGCCGCTCGAACGGAACACGGTCTCACGATCGACTTCCGGCAGCACGGTCAGGTTGAGCGACTTGAAGGCTCGAGTGGGCACGGCTGGAATGTTGCGCCAGTCGGCGACTGTTGCCGGTGTGTGATTTTCCGTGCGGCAAAAATTAGCGTAGGGGATGTTGTGTTCGAATTGAAAAGCAAAGAGGGCAAGCGCGAGTTCATTGAACCCAACCGTGCGCGGCTCGTCGGCGCAACACCTAATGAACGCACTGATTGCGCTGCATACTTCGGCCAGTGATGTGAATGGTGTCATGCGGTTTTTAGTGGCGCAGTTGCGCCTGGGCTGGTTTTCCGCCACAGCCAAGGGAGTTGAAACTAAGGTCAAACCATCGTCTTGGCAACAAATGGTTTTGTCAGTGGGCGGGGCCTGTGGTTTGCTATCGCCCATGAAGGGTTACGTGTTTTTTTTAATGGTGGCGATGGTGCTGATGGGTTGTAGCGGCGGAGATGCTCCCCCGGTGGAACAGGCTTCGACGAAATCGGAAAAGGCAGTCATGCCAGACAATGTCACGGTTACGCCTGTAGCGAAGGTTGACTCGTCCAAGGGTGAGGATGCGCAACCCGGAAAACTAACGCTCGGGCATCCCCCAAAAGAAACCCAACGCGGGGTCAAGCCTGTCACGAAGCCAAGCCCCAAGCCGGTTTCCGCTAATAACGCGCAGCGTAACGGAGCTACGACTTCGCAGGAGTCGCTCACTCCTGGCAAAGTCGAGGGCGAAGGCAATTTGACGAGGGAAAACGGTCAGTACTTCGCCGAGGGTTCACCGTTCGGGGGGCAGTTTGTCGATCACCATGACAACGGCACAAAGTCAGTCGAGGGGCAATTCGTCAACGGCAAACAACAGGGTATCTGGACCTTTTACCACGAGAATGGAAACCGGTTCCGAACCGGTCAATACGTCGATGGCAGGGCCGATGGTCAGTGGATAATTTGGCGCGAAGATGGTAGCAAGTGGTCGGAGCAAACCTATGTAAACGGACAGTTGAACGGTGTCGAGACACGCTGGCATTCCAATGGCCAAAAACAATCCGAGGCCACTTGGCAGGGCGGCAAGACGATCGCTAAGCAGGAATGGGACGAAAAGGGTGTACTCAGGCAATAGCCGTGCTGCTAGCTGGCTTGAGGCGCATGGGAGGGGCTGAACCAGAGGTGGAACGGACCCGCCGCGGTGTGCGTCTCCTGCAAAACGGTTCAGTGCTCAGCGAGGTACTGTCGAAACCGGGCGCGACCGACAGTGTATTCGATGTGCTGGCTGCGGCTGTCCGGCTGTTTTCGCCGGGAGATTGCGTGGGTATTCTTGGTTTTGCCGGGGGTGGGATGATCGCTCCGCTGCGTGCGATGGGTGGCGGGCATAAGCTCAGTGGCGTGGATCTTGATCGCGTGGGCTACGATCTTTTTTGCGATCTAAGCGCGGAATGGAAGGGGGAGGTGCGGTTCGCGCAAGCGGATGCCGTCGAGTGGTTGAGGTCGCAGCGCGGGAAATTCGACCTGTTGCTGGAGGATCTTTCCATCGGCCGCGACGGTGACGTGTTCAAGCCGGATGTATCCATTGACGCGCTGCCGGGATTGATCCAGTCAAAACTAAAACCAGGTGGCATCGCCGTTTTTAACCTGTTACCGGCGGATGATCAGACGTGGGTCGGGATGACTGCCGAAGTCTGTGCGCCGTTTGAGTTTGGAGTGCAGATCCTGTTTGAGAGCTATTACAACCGAGTGCTGGTTCTAAGCAACGAGCCGTTGCCGGCGACTCGCGAGGTTTCGCGCCGGTTACGAGAGCCGCTGGTGGTGATAGATTCGGGAATGGCAACCGACATTAGCGTGGGCTCGTTGCGCTTGGCCAAGCGATGAAGAGGTATGGTAGCAGGGCGTTTACGCTGATTGAGTTGCTGGTGGTGATTGCCATCATCGCGCTTCTTGCAGGGATGTTGCTGCCGGCCTTGGCCAAGGCCAAGGCCAAGGCAAAATCAATCCAGTGCGGTTCCAACATGCGCCAGATCAGTTTGGGCGTCATGATGCATGCCGATGAACTTGAGGGCGTCCTGCCGATCGCCACGAACTTTGCCGAGCCGGAGTTGTCGCCGCAACGGATCTGGGTGACGGCGCTCGCGCGATTCCTTGGGAACCGGGAGGTGTTTCTTTGCCCGTCCGCGTCCAATGCCCAGTTTGGTGGAGACTGGGCCAACCGTAGTTGGCACCCGATCGGATATAACGGGGCAACGACGTTCGATCCGCGCGGGGTGGAAGGAGCAACCACGAAGCCCAAGTTGGTGGGAGTTCCTGAGCCAAGCCTGGCTGTGCTGTTTGCCGATACACCGAGTGGGCCAATTGATAAGAAGTACCGGGGTTATGTTTTCAGCCCGAAAAACGGTAAACGAAACAGATTCGATTCCCGGCGCTCGACGCCGTTGATTTCGGATCGCGACCTTGTTGCGGAGATGAGCAGCAAACAGCCCAGTCAACTTAAGCCAGTGATGGCTCGGCACGGGGCCAACGGTGACGATACAGGACGCAGTAACCTGGTGATGGCCGATGGCCACGTGGCCACGCGGACCGCTGCGTCTATCTTGCGACAGGCTCAAGGCGCAAACTTGGTTTGGGATTTCAGGCGGGAGTGAGTCAATAGGCCAATCGCTTGGCCAAGTAGGCTAGGTCAGTGGGTTCGGACGTGTCCGTATTTGCCGTTGCGGCGGGTGCGTGTCTCCTGAAACTTGGGCGTGTAGATCGTTTTGCTGTTAGCCTGGCTCAAGTACATGCTCATCAGGCGCGAAGAGGACAGTGGCGGTCGCCGGGTGGAAAACAATCGGCTGCAGGCGGAAACAAAGGTGTAAATGATTCTCCTCACGTGTCCAGTAAACCCAACAGCCGAAATGTACTCCACGATCCGTGCTATTCCAAATGAAATATATTCACAGAGTTCGTTTTTTATTCACAGCACAGGTTCGACTGTGAATATCCGGTGAAAGGCCGGGGAGTTCACTGTTTGCACCGCGGGGATATCCGCGACAATTAACCCCCGGCAATTGTCACGCCGTAGGAAGTTCCAATGCGTGTTGCCCCAGCCTCGATCATTGCGAGCGCTGTTTCACGATCGCGAATGCCGCCGGATGCCTTTACGCCGGCTCGCTGCCCCACGGTTTCCCGCATGGATTGGACATGGCTGACCGTCGCGCCGCCAGGGCCAAACCCGGTGCTGGTCTTGACAAAATGCGCCTCGGCTTCGACCGCCAGTTTGCAGGCTGTGACGATTTGTTCGTCGCTGAAATAGCCGGTCTCGATGATGACTTTCACCCGCCGATCGTCGGCCGCTTCGATGATATCGCGAATTTCGCGGACAATGTAGCGGTGATCGCCGTCGATGAACCGCCCGAGGTTCATCACCATGTCGATCTCATTGGCGCCGTTGTCCACGGCGACCTCAGTTTCGTAACGCTTTGAGTCCGAATCGCTTGCGCCAAGCGGGAAGCCGACCACGGTCGCAATTGAGATATCGGTGTCGGCTAAATGATTCCACGCATGCTGCACCCAGCAGCCGTTAAGGCAAACGGCAAACAACTGATGCTCAATGGCTTCAGCGCAGAGTTTCTCAATATCCCCGGCTGTGGCGTTGGGGCGCAGATTGGTGTGGTCAATGTACGATCCAAGCGGCGCTTCCGGCGTATAAGGCATGAATCAGCTAGGCAGGAGGTCCTTGACCATCTCGCGCTCCTCCTTCAGCTCGTTCACGGTGGCGTCTAGTTTGCCTTGGCTGAAGGCATCGAGTTGTACACCCTGCACAATGTCAAACTGGCCGGCGACGTTGCGAACCGGGAAGGAGGAAATCAATCCTTCGTCCACACCGTAGCTTCCATCGGAGCAAAGGCAGACACTGTGGAAATCTCCACCGGCTGTGGGGTTGGTGATGGAGTCGATCGAGTCCACCACGGCGTTTGCCGCGCTGGCCGCGCTTGAGGCGCCACGGGCCTTGATGATCGCCGCGCCGCGCTGCTGCACTGTCTTGATAAAATCGCCCTCGAGCCACTCCTGATCGTTGACCGCCTCCGCGGCGGCTAGGCCGTTGATCTTGGCGTTGGTGAAATCCGGATACTGTGTGGCCGAGTGGTTGCCCCAGATGGCCATGTTTGTCACTGCCGTCACGTCGACACCAGCCTTTTGTGCGAGCTGCGTTTTGGCGCGGTTTTCGTCGAGGCGCGTCATGGCGAACCACCGGTCTTTCGGTACGTCCGGCGCGTTATTCATGGCGATCAGGCAGTTGGTGTTGCACGGGTTGCCAATGACGAGAGTGCGGGCATCGCTGGCAGCGTTGTTTTGGATCGCTTGGCCTTGGCCGGTGAAAATCTTGCCGTTGATGCCGAGCAGATCACCGCGCTCCATGCCCTGCTTGCGGGGCACGCTGCCGACGAGTAGTGCCCAGTTGACACCGTTGAACCCGGCATCAAGGTCGGCGGTGGGCACCGTGCCCTTGAGCAGCGGAAAGGCGCAGTCGTCCAATTCCATGCAAACACCATCGAGAGCCGGCAGCGCCGGCTCGATCTCGATTAGGTGAAGAATAACCGGCTGATTGGGCCCGAACATTTGGCCTGAGGCGATCCGGAACAATAGGGCATAACCGATCTGACCGGCCGCACCGGTCACCGCAACACGAAGGGGTTCTTTACTCATAAAAAGCGGCGGACAGTATAGATTTCCGCCCGAGCCCCGACAAGGTTTTCCGTTTTGCTAGCCCCTAGGCCAGCGTTGCCTGTCACTGTTCGGGTTGTGTTGTTTTACTTGATTTCAGTTGGCAAGTTTTTGGCGGTTGACTACGCTTGTCCCTTCAGTGATGAAAAAAATACTCAGCTTAATGATTGCGTTCACTGTGGTCGGTTGCGCCCGGGAGACGGCACCGGAGCCGCCGAATGCTGAGGCGTTGGTCGCCGAGCCGGTAATTGTCAAGCCGGTGGCCGAGATCATCCCACCGGAGCTACCTCCTCCACCCGCGATTTCGATTTGGGATGCAGCACGCGCCGGCGACCTTGAGGCAGTGCGCGGGCACATCGACAGTCGGGAGAATTTGGACGAGCCGGACGCGAATGATCCGCTTAAGCCGACGCCTCTGCACTGTGCCGTCGCGTCAGGTCACAAGGCGGTTGTAGAACTGCTTCTGGCTAGGGGCGTTGACATCAATGCCAAGCGTGCCGACGGGTTGACCGCACTGGATATCGTACTGAAAGTCGATCCCGAGTCCAGTGACGAGGACCGGGCGCACCGAAAGGGTATCGCCGGTGTGCTGGTCCGCAACGGGGCCACGGCGGCCAAGCACAAGTAACGAATCGACGATCTATGAGCACTCCAAATCCCGTTCGGTGTGCCATGGCGGTTTTATTTTCGGGTGCGTTCGGGGTGTTCGGAGCGACGAATCAATCGTTGCGCGTGGCCACCTTTGACGTCGATGCCACCCCGCCACTTGGTTACATGATGGCCTACGACCCGGTGATCCGAGTCGATGCCATGACGTTGCGTTGCCGTGGCGTGGTGTTGCTTGGCCAAGCGAAACCAATCGTGCTCTGTGCCGTTGACTGGCTTGGCATCGCCAACGAGGCGCATGATGTTTTTCGCGAGCGCTTGGCCAAGGCCGCCGGCACGACACCCGAGCGCGTGGCCGTGCACACGCTGCACCAGCACGATGCGCCGGTCTGTGATTTTCTTGCGGAGCGCCTGCTTAAGGAGGCCAAGGCCAAACACCTTGGCCGTCTGGACGGAGATTTCTGTCGGCAAACCCTGACCAGGGCCGCAGCAGCAGTGAAGGCCTCTCTGGCCAGGGCCAAGCCGGTAAGCCACTGTGGTTGGGGCACTGCGGAGGTCAAACGCATCGCTTCCAACCGCCGCATTTTCGGGTCGGATGGCAAGGTAAGGGCAGTGCGCTATACCTCCTGCAAGGATCCGGAACTCCGTGCCGAACCAGAGGGAGTGATCGATCCTGAGCTGTCGATGCTGAGCTTCTGGAATGGTGATACACCGCTGGCCGTGCTGAGTTACTACGCCTGTCATCCGCAGAGTTATTATCGAGTGGGCATCCCCAGCCCGGACTTCCCCGGCATCGCGCGATTCATGCGCCAACAATCGGTGCCGGAGGCCTTACACGTTCACTTCAACGGCGCGGGTGGTAACATTGGGGCAGGTAAATACAACGACGGGGCACGCACGAACCGCATCGAGTTGGCGCTGCGTATGGCCGACGGGATGAAACGGGCTTGGAATGGGATGAACAAGTTCGCTGTCCAGCCGGGTGATGTTGGCTGGAAGGTGGAACAAGTCGCATTGCCGGTGGCCAAACATTTGGATGAAGCCAAGCTTTTGGCCGATGTAGCGAAGGGATCAGTACCACCGGTCGCCGTGCCGGCCGCAGAGCGCCTGGCTTTTTTAAAGCGTTGCCAGGAAGGTAGGAAACTTGACCTGGCACAGCTCTCCATCGGTGACTTGCGCGTGCTGCACATGCCAGGTGAGTTGTTTGTAGAATACCAGTTGGCAGCCAAGCAGATGCGCCCCAAGCTCAACGTGGCGATGGCGGCCTACGGCGACTACGGGACATTCTACATCGGCACCGAGCGGGCTTATTCGGAAGGCGGCTACGAGACCGAGCCGCGCTCTTCAAACGTAGCCCCCGAGGTGGAGTCAGTACTGATGCAGGCCATCCGCAAGCTGCTGTCGGGGAATTAAATGTAGAGGACACCTAGAGGCGCAGAGTGATGCATAGGAGGGTGGGAATCGTAAACCGGTTTTGGTAGGCTTGGGGATCAAGCCGGATGCGCTTGGACAAGCGGGTCAGGGGTTCGGTGGGTCTTGTCCGTTGGGCGCCGGCTCGCTCTCGGCGGGGACGGTTTCCTTATGGTGACAAACCGGGCACTCGATTTCCTTGCCGATCAGTTCGTTGGGCACCTCTAGTTTCTGGGTGCAGTTGTCGCAGTACATGACGAGCGAGTCGCCCTCCTGCTTCGAGTGTTGAATCAACGGCGGGAGATCCTGTTCGCTCTCATTGTCCTCAATGATGGGTGGCAGATTTTTCGAGGACTTGGCGTTGGCTGGGCGCTGGATGCTTTCGACCACCTCAATTTCAGCATGAAACAATTCTGCGTTTTTGAACTTAAAAAGATTGGCCAAAAACAACTCGGGAATTTGGGCAATACGAGTGTTGTGACGTTCGACGCTGTCATTGTAACCCGACCGCATGAGTGCGACTTCGTTCTCGAGTAGGACTAGTTTTTTGTGGAGCTGCGCCATCATCTGGTTGCCCTTGAGATCGGGGTATTTTTCCTCAAGCCCGAAGAATTTCTGCATCACGGCCACTTCTTGCGAGATGAATAGTCCGGCAGCAGCTGGGTCAAAGTCCGCCGCGCTTCGGGCGGATTTACGGAGTTTGCTCAATTGGGTGTGTAGTTCCTTTTCGTGCTTCAAATATTCCTTGGCGATCTTCACAAGGTTGGGGATTAGATTGGCCCTTTTTTTGAGCGAGACACCGATATTCGACCAGGCACGCTGGACGCGGTTACGGACAAAAATCAGGTCATTGTACATCAGAACGATGAAGCATCCTGCAAGGAACAATGGGGCGATCATCGAGGCGAAAAGGAAATCCGTGGCGGCGTACGAGGCGGCTGCGCCGAACAACCCGAACCCGACAAGTACGAACCCATTCAAGCCAAGGTTCAGCCAACCCAGCCCTCGCCTGCTTTTGCGACCCATGAGTTCTGACTCGGTGTAGTTTGTAGTGATGAGCGGAAATTTGTTGTTGCCCTTTGAGATCATCAGTCGGTCGCCGGTGCTCTCGTCGATGACTGCCGTGCCGAGGACATACAACGGATCACCGATGCGGATACTGGTTTCACTGTAACGCCGTCGGCCGGAGTGTTGCGAGAGGTGGTGGCATGTGTGAATCTCGGCATCAGTCAAATTCACCGGGACGATGCCTTCGCTGTCGCGACAATAGAAATCCGTCAACTCGGTTGTATTGGTAATGGTCACCCATTTGGCTTTTTTGCCGGAGCCGCGTTTTTCCTTCACAACATAGTGATATTGAACGACCTCTTTTTTACTGAGCGGGCCAATCAAGTGTTTCGACTTTTTCTCGACTGTCCCTTGAATTTCCGCCGGTCCGTAGGCTAAACCGGTGGAGAGTGATGTGGGAATGTTCTCGATGAAGCGCTTCTCCTTGATTTTGCGGAAACCGATGAACGAACCGAGTGCGGCGAACGCTCCACCACCACCGATCATGAATAGCAGATGCAGAAAGTTGACGCTGACGGATTGGATGGCCAGTTGCTCTGCGGACTGCGGGGCGAACGACTTGGCCAAGGCCATACCGGGAATGCCCTTGACACCAAAGATCGGTGCAAGATGGCGTTCGGGAAAACGGCTTCGCACCTCGTTGAACCGCGCGATATTGGCTGCCGTGTTGCCGTAGATGCCCTGCAAACGGTCAAACTTTTTCCCGGTCAAGCGCTTACCCAATTGTTCGTTGAACACCTCTGGGTCGTCCCAGTTGCCTGACCAGCCAGTGCCCGCTTCGCCAAGTAGCCGATCGACTTCCGTCTTTGCGCGGTCGCTCTGCCGGAGAACCCGCGAGTGCGAGGCCCCGAGGTCGATTTGCATCATCCGAAGCCCTAGTAAAACCAATCCGCCACTCTGAAACAGCGAGACGACGGTCAGGAACACAAGCAGTTTGTGCACGCCGACCATCCAGCAAGTGAACATGATGCCAAAGGAAAGAGCCACCAGTGCCAGCGAAAACATCCAGATACCGCCCGAGGCCATGTCGGAGCGTTCAACTGCCTCGCCGTAGGTCGACACGATCGGCGTATAATCCCCCTTCGAGGTGAAGCCAACCATGTAGCTGTCGGCGGTCTGTCTGGCATAGCCAAAAATGAAGGTCTCCTGACCCGGCTCAAACCGGGCCTCGGTATAGCGGTAGTCGCCCCGATAATATGTTTCTGATGGGACACTGAAGTCAGCGTTGTCGGTGTCCACCGTAGCTTTGCCGCTGGAGTCGGCGAGAAGGAATTCCGATACCTGCCGATCGTACTCCTCAACGGTCACCCAGCGGGTTTGCCGGTCGCCATCTGAGTCGGTGTATTCTTCTTTGCGTTCCTTTTGATAATAAAAGTAGATACACGGTTTGCCGGTGTAAGGCGCGTCAATGGTCTGTCCCTTGGCTTGCGAAGTGCCGGACAGATTGACTTCGCCGGTGATGATCGAAATAACCTGACTGCGCGGTGTGCGCTCCAGGTTGCGCATCTCGGTGAGCGACCCGAATCCACCGAGTTGCAATAAAAATGCCGCGAGACCTAAAAATGGGACCGCGATCAAACAGAATAATTTATGCCAAGTTTTCCACATGACAATACGGTCGCTTGGCCAAGCGCTAGGTTATTCGACTCTACCGGCAACGAGCGACTCGACCACGGTGGGATCAGCCAGTGTACTGGTGTCGCCGAGGTTTTCGGTGTCGCCTTCGGCGATCTTGCGGAGGATACGACGCATTATTTTTCCGCTGCGCGTCTTGGGTAGGCCGGGGGTAAATTGGATTTTCTCGGGCGAGGCATGCGGGCCAATGTCGGCGCGAACCTGTTTCACGATCTCCGCAGTCATCGTGTCAGTGATATCCTCGCCGGTTTTGAGTGTGACATAGGCGTAAATGGCGTTGCCCTTGATGTCGTGCTCGTAGCCGACGACAGCGGCCTCGGCGACGGCCGGGTGGCCGCCGATTGCGCCCTCAATTTCGGCAGTGCCGAGGTTGTGTCCGCTCACGATGATGACGTCATCGACACGGCCGGTGATCCAGTAGTAGCCGTCTTCGTCTCGGCGGCAGCCGTCGCCGCTGAAATATTTACCGGGGAACCTTGCAAAGTAGGTATCGAAGAAGCGTTGTTTGTCGCCGTACACGGTGCGCATTTGACCGGGCCAAGTCTCGAGTATGCAAAGGTTGCCGGAAACGTTGTTGCCCTCGATCACGTTGCCTTCGTCATCGACGAGCGCCGGTTTCACGCCGAAAAAAGGCAGGGTGGCGGACCCTGGTTTGGTCGGCGTGGCACCTGGTAGCGGGGTGATGAGGACGCCGCCGGTCTCGGTCTGCCACCATGTATCGACGATCGGACAGCGTTCCTTGCCGATGATTGTGTTGTACCAGTTCCACTCCGGTTCCTTGATCGGTTCGCCTACGGTACCCAGCAGTCGCAGGCTGGAGAGGTCGTGTGTGCTTGGCCAAGCGTCGCCTTCCTTCATCAGTGCGCGTAGGGCGGTCGGTGCGGTGTAGAAAATGTTGACCCTGTGCTTGGCCACGATCTGCCAGAACCGGCCAAAGTCCGGGTAGTTTGGCACGCCTTCATACATCATCGTGATGGCGCGATTGGCCATCGGCCCGTAGACGATGTATGAGTGGCCGGTTACCCAGCCGATGTCGGCTGTGCACCAGTACACGTCGCCGGGGTGGTAGTCGAAAATGTAATGATGCGTGGTGGCCACGTACACGAGATAACCGCCGGTGGTATGCAGCACGCCCTTCGGCTTGCCGGTGCTGCCGGAGGTGTAGAGGATGAACAGCGGATCCTCGGCGTCCATCGGCTCGGCGGGGCAAACAGGCTCGGCGGTCTCGAGGGCGTCGTGCCACCACACGTCGCGACCATCGCTCATCGCAACATCGGAGCCGGTGCGCTTGACGACAAGAATCTTTTCGATCGATGGCGTGCTTTCGACAGCCTTGTCGGCATTAGCTTTCATCGGGATGTCGAGCTTGGTGCCGCGTACACCGGTGTCCTGTGTGATGATTGCCTTGCACTGGGAGTCGTTGATACGGGTGACGAGGCTGTCGGCGCTGAACGCACCAAACACAATCGAGTGCACCGCGCCGATACGCGCACAGGCTAGCATGGCGATCGTCAACTCGGGGATCATCTGCATGTAAATGCACACGCGGTCGCCCCTGGTCACGTCGAGATTCTTCAGGGCGTTGGCCGCCTTCTGTACCTCAGCCTGAAGCTGGGAGTATGTGTAGGTGCGGCTTTCGTTGGGGTCGTTGCCCTCCCAAATGAGCGCCGTATCATCGCCGTGACCGTCTTCCACGTGTCGGTCAACGCAGTTGTAGCAGGCGTTGAGTTTGCCGCCGATGAACCATTGGATCTCCGCCTTGTTGTAATCCGATTCAGACAATGTGTGCCATTTCTCAATCCAATGTAGCCTGTTGGCGTGTTCCGTCCAGAATCCCTCGGGGTCGTTGATCGAGCGATTGTACAACTCGTGGTACTGTTCGAGAGAGGAAATATGTGCGTTGGCCGAGGTCTCGGCGGTGGGCGGGTAAACCTTGGTCTTGGAATCGTTGCTCATGGCTCTAATCGGGTCGGGCAGTTTATGAAAGCCGAGCGGCGGGTCAACGCCGGAGCTTGCGATCGTAGAACTGGATGCCCTTGGGTGCTCGGATCGGCATGATCAAGCCGCCGGCCTCGGCCAGCTCGGCAAACAGTTGGTTTTTCATTTTTGAAGCACGCTCTGCAAAGGCGGGAACGCGAATTAGATTGTGTCGTTCGTGCGGATCGGTCTCGAGGTCGTAAAGACCGTTTTTATCCCAAATCCCGTGATAATAGACGTATTTGTAGCGGTCGGTACGGATAGCCAGCGTGGTTGGTGTGGCGGGAAAGTTCCATTCCCAATGGTACTCGTAGAGAAAATGCCCTCGCCAGCCTGCTGTCTCTTGGCCAAGGAGCAGCGGTAATAGCGAGCGGCCGGACATGTTCGGAGTGCCGCTCGGCTGCGCGACGTCCATGCCCTGCAAAATCGTCTGGGCCACGTCGAGGTTGAGCGCCATCTGGCTGACTGTCGTACCGGGTTGAATATGGCCCGGCGCGTAGGCGAGCATCGGGATCCGAATCGATTCCTCAAACGCATCGCGTTTGTCATAGAAGCCGTGCTCGCCAAGAGCGAAGCCGTTGTCGCCGAGATACAGCACGAGCGTGTCCCTCGCCAGGCCTGACTCGTCGAGGTAATCGAGGATGCGACCGACATTCTCGTCGAGCCCGTGAACCGTCTCTGCGAAGCGCCGATATAGAGCGGGCAGGGAAGGCACTGGGTCGGCGTCAAGCGGGCCGGTCTCCATGTGGTCGATGCCGTGTATGCCGTAGCGGCGTTGGCGCACCCAGTTCGGTTGCGTTTCGTAATTACGCTCGGTCAGCGACATCGTTTGCGGGCGCGGCACTTCAAACTTGTCGTAGCGTCCGTGGTGCCGCTTGGCCGGCTGGAACGGGTAGTGTACCGCTTTGAAACCGACCTGGAGAAAGAACCGTTTCTCGCCAACGCTTTTCAGATAATCGAGCGCGAGATTGGCGGTGACATCAGCATTGTAACCTTCGAACTTCTGCCGCTTTCCGTTGATGTTGAACAGGGGATTAAAATAAGTGCCCTGGCCCTTGAAACTCGCCCAGTGGTCGAACCCCTTGCGCGGAGAGTCGTTGTCGTGCCCCATATGCCACTTGCCGACGTAGGCCGTTTTGATGCCGGAGGCCTGAAGATATTCGGGAAAAAACCGGGTGCCTGGCGGAACCGCTCGTTGGTTATCGACGACCTTGTGCCGATGCATGTACTGGCCGGTGAGAATGGTGGCGCGGCTGGGGGAGCAAAGCGACGTGGTGACGAAGGTGTTGGCCAGATGCGCACCCTGTCTAGCCATGCGGTCGAGGTTCGGCGTTTCAAGAAACTCTGGGCCGTCCGGGTGGAACCCGAGAAAGTCGTACCGGTGGTCGTCACTCAAAATGAGGACGACATTTCTGAACATCGGCTCGGCGTTTGCCGCATGGCCAAGTAGAAGCAGCGCGACGACGGCCAAGCCAAGCGCTTGGCCAAGGCGGGTGGATGTTAGAAATCGAGTTGTGATGAAACGCATTCGGCGAGCATAACGGGACTGCGGCACAGAGAAAACCCAGAACGCGCGGGATGTTGGTTTGCCTGTCAAGGGGGCTTGCAGTAGATTCCCGCCGTGTGCGTTTGACTTTGCGATTGGCTGCGTTGGTGATCGGCTGTTCCGGCCTGGTTCTTTGGCTGGTGGGTGGATTGCACATGGGCTGGTCGAAGTCCACCGAGACCCGGACCGAGATTGATGAGGTCACCGGTCTGGAGTACCCGGTGACGGAAAATAAATATGTGCTTGGGGTGGAATTGCTTGGTGCAACCTTGGCGGTGAGCGGTGGGCTGTTTGGCCTGTCCCTTGCCTTCCGCAATCCAACCCGACCGGATAAACAACCCGGCGCAGAGACATCATCGACTCAATTATGAAACGGTTAAACAAGAGCAAGTTGGCGTGGGCATTGGCCTTGGCGGTCGCCCCGGGTATTTTGAATGCGGGTCCGATCAAGTTTGATTTCAAGGATCCGAAGAAGGTGAACAATGTGGTATTCCTGCTGGACGCCCCTTTGGAGTCGATCAGCGGCACCGCCACTGGAGTCAGTGGCACGGTGTCATTTGATCCAGCCAAGCCGATGGAAACCACCGGCAAAATCGTGCTGACGACCTCATCGTTGCATGTGGACAACCCGGCGATGAAAGATCACATGCATGGTGAGGGATGGATGCATGTGTCCAAGTTTCCGACAATCGAGTTTGTCGCTGAGAAATTGACCGGGGTCAGGACCAGTGGGACGACCACTACCGCGACGATCGCCGGCAAACTGACCGTTAAGGGCGTCACCAAGAAAGTGAACGTGCCGGTTCGGTTGACTTACCTGAAGGGGCAGTTGATTAAACGCAACCGCGTGCCGGGAGATTTGCTCGTGTTGCGCTCCGACTTCACCATCAAGCGGTCGGACTACGGAATCAACGCTGGGAACAAGGAGGAGAAGGTGTCTGAAAAAATCGAGTTGAAACTGCGCGTAGCCGGTGCCGCGCCGCGTTAACTGGCAGGATTACTCCGGTGGAGATGGTTGAACTGGTGGGTTTGAACGTGGTCGTGGACCGGGTGGTGTACCAGCCGGACATGGCCACGCCTGAAGATCGGCCGCACTGCTTTGCCTACTTCATTACCATCCAGAATGACTCCGACATCACTGTCACCATCAAGGGTCGGAAGTGGGTGGTCAACGAGGCAGACGGCAACAAGACCGTGGTTGAGGGCGATGGTGTCGTGGGGATGTTTCCCGAGTTGGCGCCGGGCGAGTCGTTCGACTACCACAGTTTTCACCTGTTCAGCGGCGGGTGGGCAGTGGCGACTGGCAGCTACATCGGTGTGGACGAGAACGGCCGCAGCCTGATCACTCGGATCCCGGAATTCAGGATGGAAGTGCCGGCGCAGCTGTAACGGATCATTTAGGCCAAGCTCGTATTTACTGCGGCCACTGGCCCTCGACGATCGGCTGTGTGCTCAGCTTCGCCGGGTCGATGACGACGTGCTTGATGTTTGTGCGGTTGTGCGTGTAGGTCACGTGGACGTTGCCGTCGCTGGTCTGGATGACTGCCGGGTAGGAGTATTCGCCGGGTTGGTTTTCCAGCACGAGGGCGGCTTCCCACTTCTTGCCATTTGTCGATACGGAGACGTTCAGTGGCGAGCGGCCACTCCGGGTGTGGTTGTACACGAGCAGTGCGCGGCCGTCGGACAGCACGGTGCCGTCTGCCCCGGCGTTGGGATTGGGCAACTGGGTGCGCATCATCCGGGTCCATTTCTTGCCGCTGTCGCTTGACCAGCACTCTGTGAGTCGGCCGGACTTGGCGCGGCAAAGCGCCTGGATCGACCCGTCCGGGTAGGCGAGCAGGGTGGGTTGTATGGCGGCGTAGTCGAGCGGGGAGTTCAGTGGCTTGGTTTTGCTCCAGTAACGGTTCTGCACGTAACGCTCCATCTGCACGCGCCAGCCGGCGTCCTCGAGACTCGAACCGCAGAGTAGTGTGCCGTTGGCCAGTTCGATGGGCTTGTTCTTCACCGGGCCGACGTAACCCTCCGGCAGGCGGATCGGTTTCTCCCAGGTCAACCCGTCGTCCTTTGATTTTCTTAGCATTCCCCACCATTTACTCGGGTTGGGACCGACCTTGTAAAAGAGAAGCAGGGTGCCGTTGGACTGCTTGAATAGAACCGGATTCCAGCAAGGATACTGGATGCGCTTGGCTGCGTCGACACCATCGGCGACCGGCTTTGGAGCTGACCAGCCGCTGCCTTCGTTACGTGACATCCAAATGACCACGTCGTACGCGCCTTCATCCGCGCCGCCAAACCAAGCGGTCACAATGCCGCCCTCGATCTCCGCAATGGTCGAGGCGTGCACCCCGGCCACCGGCATTTTCTCGGCGATCATCTCGCCGCCGTACATTCCTGCCTGCAGCTCGAGAGAACCGGCCACATTGATATCCACCGTCTTGGTCGGCGTGTCTGTGGGGGCAACTATTTCGAGTATCTCTGTTGCTTCCTGGGTGAGAGCCGAGCTGGGCAGCGCTAGAACCGTAGCCGTCACGGCCACCGTTGTCGCATATTTTAGGTAGCGAGTCATAATCGATTTTGGAGTGAGCAAACCCCGTGTAGGCTGAGGCCGGACACGGCTCCCTGCATGGGTGTTAATGCTGCCCAAGAACGGGCCCACGTCAATTCAGAAAATCCCAATACGGCCCTAAAACCCAAAAAAGTTGGCCAAACCCCGCTTTTCAAGCCAGAATGCGCCGCTTTTTTGCCGAATGAGTACAAGGGAAAACAACAATACAACGGCCAGCAGGGAGATGGTTGTGCAAAACCAATTGGGCCTCCACGCCCGCCCAGCGTCGATGTTTGTCAAGATGGCGACCCGATTCAAGAGTGAGATTCTCGTTGTGAAAGAGGGCGAAGAGATCAACGGTAAAAGCATCATGGGCCTGATGATGCTTGCCGCCGGGCCAGGCACTACGCTCACTGTTACCGCCGTGGGGAGTGACGCCGCTGAGGCTATCGACGAGTTGGCGCAGCTTGTGAATCGCAACTTTGAGGAGGAATAACCCCGACCCTTCCCATGGCCAACAACGATTTTGACATCCATTACGTTGCCAACCTGGCACGGATAGCTCTGTCTCCGGAGCAGGAGGCTAGGCTTGCTGCTCAACTCGGAGACATCCTCGGCTACGTGAAAAAACTCGAGGAACTCGACGTCACTGGTGTTGAGCCGATGGCTCACGCCGTGCCGCTGGCCAACGTCCTGCGCACCGACGAGGTGCAGCCGTCGATCCCGCAGGAAGCCGCCCTGGCCAACGCGCCCAAGCAGGCCAACGGCCTGTTCGTGGTGCCCAAGATCGTCGAGTGATGCTGCATGAACTCACCCTCACTGGCCTCACGGCCAAACTTGCCGCCAAGGAAGTCAGCTCCCGCGAGGCGATGCAGGCGTGCCTCGAGCGCATCGATGCCGTCGATGGCCAAGTCAACGCTTTCATGAGCATCGACCGCGATGACGCTCTTGGCCAAGCGGACGCCGTAGACGCTGCTTTGGCAAAGGGCGCCACCCACGCGGGCCAACCGCTACTCGGCGTGCCTGTTTCGTTGAAAGACCTTTTTTGCGTCAAGGGCCAACCGGTCAATTGCTCGTCGAAAATCCTCGGCGACTTCCGTTCGCCGTACGACGGCACGGTCGTTCGTAAACTTCGCGACGCTGGCGCTGTGTTGTTCGGCCGCATAAACATGGACGAGTTCGCGATGGGAAGCTCGACCGAGAATTCGGCGTTCGGGCGGAGCAACAATCCTTGGGACTTGGAGCGTGTACCGGGCGGCTCAAGCGGAGGCTGCGCGGCAGCGGTCGCGGCGCAGGAATGTTTCGGCAGCATCGGCACCGACACCGGAGGTTCGATTCGCCAGCCGGCAGCGTTGTGTGGCTGCGTCGGGCTCAAGCCGACGTACGGGCGCGTGTCGCGCTACGGCGTGGTGGCGTTCGCCTCGTCGCTCGACCAGGTCGGTCCGTTGACCAGAGACGTGCGCGACTCGGCGACACTGCTCGGTGCGATGGCAGGCCACGATCCGCACGACTCGACCAGCGTGCCGACAGAAGTGCCGGACTACGTCTCCGAGCTTGGTGGCGACCTGAAGGGAATCAAGCTGGGTTTGCCGGGGGAATTTCTCATTGACGGTATCGATCCCGAGGTGCGTGCGGCGTTTGATGCGGCGGTGAAGCAGTGCGAGGAGCTCGGCGCGGAGATTCAAGAGGTCAGCATGCCGCACACCGAGTATGGCGTGGCGACCTACTATATCGTGGCCACTGCTGAGGCCAGCGCGAACCTCGCGCGATTCGACGGCATTCGCTACGGTGATCGCGTCGATGGTGACGATCCGTTTTCGCTTTACTGCAACACCCGCGGTCAGGGCTTTGGAGAGGAGGTCAAGCGGCGAATTATCCTCGGCACCTACGTGCTCAGTAGCGGCTATTACGATGCCTATTATTTGCGGGCACAAAAGGTGCGCACGCTCATCAAACGCGACTTTGAGCAGGCGTTTGAGACGGTCGACGCGCTGATCACTCCGACCGTGCCGGCCGCAGCGTTCAAGGCCGGCGAAAAAATGGACGACCCGCTGCAAATGTATTTGTCCGATATTTTTACGATTTCCTGCAATCTAGCCGGCACGTGCGGGATCAGCCTCCCGTGCGGCTTCACAAGCGATCCGAAACTACCGATCGGCCTGCAGTTGATTGGCAAACCGTTCGGCGAAAGTCAGTTACTGAAAATTGCCGACGCCTACGAACAAGCTACGCCGTGGCATACGGAAAGGGCGGCGCTCTGATGCAATACGAAGCCGTCATCGGGTTGGAAACCCACTGTCAGCTCAAGACGAAGTCAAAGATGTTCTGTGGCTGCGCCAATGAGTTTGGTGCTGTGCCAAACACCAATGTCTGCCCGGTCTGTCTCGGCATGCCTGGCGTGTTGCCGGTGCCTAATGAGCGTGCATTGCAACTCACGGCACTAACCGGTTACCTGCTAAACTGCGAGGTGCCGGGTTTTGCCAAGTTCGACCGTAAAAATTATTTTTATCCTGATGTCAGTAAGGACTATCAAATCACGCAGTACGATTTTCCGTCGACAACGACCGGTCACGTGGATTTTGAGTTTGGCGATGGAATCGAGCGCGTGCGTGTCACCCGTGCCCACATCGAGGAGGACGTCGGGAAAAACAACCACTTCGCCCAGCACAGTGGCGTGGACTTCAACCGCGCCGGCGTGCCGCTACTCGAGATCGTTTCCGAGCCGGATCTGCGCAGCGCCGACATGGCTTACGAATACCTCAACGCACTCAAGGACATTTTGATTTACGGCGGCATCAGCGACTGCGACATGGAGAAGGGAATGGTGCGTTGCGACGTCAACATCAGCGTGCGCCCCAAGGGAGAGGAGAAGCTCGGCGTGAAGGTGGAGATTAAAAACATGAACACCTTCAGCGGCGTGCGGCGTGCGATTAACTACGAGGTGCCGCGGCAGATCGAGACGCTCGAGAGCGGCGGCACACTCGTACAGGAGACACGGCGGTGGGATGACGTCGCTGGCATCACCGAGAGCATGCGTACGAAGGAGCACGCGCACGACTACCGCTATTTTCCTGAGCCGGATATCATGCCGCTCAAGCCGGACGAGACTTGGTTGGCCGAGGTGTTCTCGCACATTGTCGAGCTGCCGCTCGCCCGCAAGCAGCGCTTCGTGAGCGACTACGGCATTCCGGCGCAGGACGCCGATGTGTTTGTTGGTAACGTGCCGTTGGGCGACTTTTTCGAGCAGGCCGTCGAGGGTGCAAAAAATGCCAAGGCCATCGCCAACTGGGTGATCAACAATCTGCAGGCGTGCCTCATCGAGACCGGCACGACGGTTGACGAGCTGAAGTTTGAGCCGGCTGCGATTCGCGAGCTGGTCGCGATTATCGACGCCGGCACCATCAGCAGCAAGGGCGGGCAGGAGGTGTTTGCGGCGTTGTTCGAGAACGGCGGCTCACCGGCGGCAATCGTTGAGGCCAGGGGGCTGGCGCAGGTCAGCGACAGCGGCGAACTCGACAAGTGGTGTCAGGACGCCATCGATTCCAACCCTGACCCTGCGGACGACTATCGCAATGGCAAGGAAAACGCCATCAACTTTCTCAAGGGCCAGGTGATGAAGGCCAGCCGTGGTAAGGCCAACCCGCAGGTTGTCGGCGAAACCTTGGCCAAGCTATTGAAAGGCTGATCCATTTGTGGAAAACCTCTGCATTGGCGATGGCCCAAGCGTAACTCAGTCGACCGGATGGGTGTACAGTGTCGGGGTGGAATAATTTTTTTGATATAATGACAGGAATACAAACAAAGATGACGTTTCGGGCCATTGCTGCGCTGGCGATGATGGGGTCCGCTTGGCCAAGCGCAACCGCCAAAGAGACGGCACTCGACCGCTACGTGGCCAAGCCGGATGCTGCTTACGAATATAAATTGATTTCGCAATATGAAGGGGATGGCTGCACCACGTACATCCTTGGCATGACGTCGCAAAAATTCCTGACCGAGAAAGATGTCAACCGCACGCTGTGGAAGCACTGGATGATCGTTGCCAAGCCTCACAGGGTGAAACACGACACCGGTCTGATGCTCATCGCAGGCGGCAGCAATGGGAAGGAACCACCCACCAAGGGCGACGACACCATGGCGCAGATCGCCGCCAAGACCGGGTCAGTCGTCACGGTACTCAAAATGGTACCCAATGAGCCACTGCAATTCGTAGGCGAGGAACGTACACGTACCGAGGACTCACTCATTGCCTATACATGGGATAAGTATCTGCGAACTGGCGACGATCGCTGGCCGGCACGCCTGCCGATGACCAAGGCGGTCGTGCGCGCGATGGACACGGTAACCGATTTTCTCTCCAAGCCGGAAGGCGGCGAAGTAGTCGTGGACAAATTCGTCGCTGCCGGCGGCTCCAAGCGCGGCTGGACAGCCTGGAGCATTGCCGCTGTGGACAAGCGCATTGTCGCTATTGTGCCGATTGTCATCGACATGCTCAACGTCATCCCATCGTTTAAGCACCACTACCGCGCCTACGGTTTTTATGCCCCGGCGGTGGGGGACTATGTGGAGATGGGCATCATGGGTTGGCAGGACACGCCCGAGTACAAGCGCCTGCTCGAGATTGTCGAGCCGTACGAATATCTCGAACGCTATACGATGCCAAAATATTTGATCAACGCCTCAGGTGACCAGTTTTTCCTGCCGGACTCATGGAAGTTTTATTACAAGAATTTGCTTGGCCAGAAGCATCTTCGCTACGTCCCCAATGCCGGTCACTCGCTCGATGGATCGGACGCTATTTACAGTCTAGCCGCCTACTACAATTCGATTCTGAACAAGATGAAACTGCCAGAGTACGATTGGGATGTGCAGCAAGATGGCTCAATCAGGGTGACGACCAAGACCCACCCGAAGGAGGTGCTGCTTTGGGAATGTACCAACACGAAAACGCGTGACTTTCGCATCGAGACCACCGGCAAAACCTGGACAAGCAGCAAACTGCGTCCGGTGAGCCGGGGGACGTACTTGGCCAAGGTGCCCAAGCCGGAAAGAGGCTGGACAGCATTCATGATAGAGTTGACCTATGCCGAGCCGATTAAGCGCGGCACGTCAACCAGGAGAGGAGGACGGCTTGGTCAAGCGACCGGCCGAGTCGGGGCCCCGTTCAAGTTTACCACGGGCGTGAACGTTGTGCCGGACACGATGCCGTTTGAGTTTAAGCCAAGCCCCATTCCAAATCGTTAGAGCCCGGCTGGGTTTGGTTCCGCTCAACCCTTCACACGGACGAGTTTTATGATGCGTCCATCCACGTTCCAGTCCTGGACATACAGGTTGCCATCGGCGTCCCAGCCGGAGCCATGGGTGCCGCTGAAGAGGCCTTCGATCCAGTCCGCCTGTTTGATGCCATAGTTGCTGCCCTGTTTGCGATCCGGGTTGTGGCCGAGTACGGCCATGATGGTGTTGGTTTTGTCGAGGATGACCACGCGTCCGTGCAGGTCCGGCACCGAGACATAGTCCCCCTGGACAGAAACGGAAGTCGGCATGCCGAGGCCGCCGATGACTTCGTTGATATATTCGCCCTCGAGGCTGTAGTGCAGTAGACGGCCGCGGGGCTGGTGGTTGCGGTCGCAAATCAGAAGGCGGTTCGGCTCGTAACGGGTGTCGAGCGTCATGCCGTGCGCGGTGTTGAACTGTCGCGGCCCATTGCCCTTGGCTCCGAAATGCTTCAGGTATTTGCCGGCCTTGTCGAAGATGAAAATGATGTTGCTGGCGTAACCGTCCGAAAGAAAAATATTGCCGTTGTTTGACACGGTGATGGCGGTTGGGCTGAACGGTTTCGCGACGAGACCGGAATCATCAGGGAAAGGAAGACGTAGAGCGACCTTGCCGTCGGCTGCGTTGAATTTGATTCCCTCCGCGTTGGCATTGCGTGCTCCATAAAGATACTCCGTGCCGTTCTCATCGCGGATCTCGATGTCGTGCAGTTTGGTGTATGGCTCGCCGGGAAACTCGCGGGTTACTTTGCCGTCCGGCGAAAAGGCGATCACGCCTTTGTCGGCGCTGGTGTAAATCGTGCCGTCCTTGCCGACGATCACGCCGCCATGTGTCGGGCCGATGGCGGATTTGCCATCCGCGGTGAGTCCCCAGCCGGGCACAGTGTCAAAGGTCATCAGTCCGGCACCCATACGAACACCGGCAGGCGCTTCTGGCTGAGCTTCATTGTTGTGGCCATCACTCTCGGCGTGATGATGATCGCCTTCGGCATGACTGTGACCGTCATCGTGCGAGTGATGATGGCCGGACTGACCACAGCCAGCCAAAAACAGGACAGCAATAAGGAAGGTAAAAAGAGGCTTCATAGCGCAGAGACTGTCGCTGCTCTGGAGTAGTAGAGCAAGCCGTTTAACGCTTATCGAAAAGGGCAATCCAAGTGGGCAATGTATGCTTATATGAGCGACTCAGTTAAAACGAGTTGAACCTTACTTTTCCCTGGGCCATTTTTGAAACGGAAGGGTGGGTGACTGGTTGCTTTCCTCGCGGAATTTTTTCCATTTGGAGCGCTGATCCAACTTTTCCTCCCAGGTGGCACAACCCTGTGCGCTCAGGAGGACACATAGGAGGGCGATACCAATAAGCACCCTGGGCGTGCGTGAAAAATTTGATCTGTGATATCTCATGGATTTCAGATGAAGAGTTTTGTGTAGACCAGGTGCACACCGATCACGAGAAAGGCGAGGAACGAGAGCCAAAGCATGGCGTCCCAAACCTTGCCGGCACGGAGTCGTGGGTCACTTTTTTTATAGCGGAAATAAAGGACCGAAAACCCCAGCATTGGCAGGAGGATGGCCTGCATGGTGCCTGCCGTAAGGATCAGCCAAATAGGCGCGGGAAAGAAGGCGTAAATGGTAACCGCAATAGTCGGTAGGGCCACGCCGAGTCCTTTCACAACTTTTTTCTTTTGAGCCTCGTCCAGTTTGGCTAGGCCGAGCACGTTGACCGCGTCTGCGGCCAGGCGTGACTGCGCGGCGAGAGCCACAAAGAAGGTGGAGAACAGGACGGCAAATGCACCAAATAAAAAGATGCCTTGCGCCGCAGTGCCAAAGACCGGTTCATACATTGCCGAGAGGGTCTGGATGAGCTCGGATTTTTCCGGTAACAGCCCGGAACGCCCGAGAACGGCTGCCCCGAGCAAATAAAAAGCGATGGTGCAAAAAGTGTATACGATCATGGCGCCCCAGGCATCCCACTGCATCACCCGCAGCCAGCCTTTGGCCCGGGCAAACCAGGAGTCGGAGTCGTCTCTCGGGCCGATCCACTTTCCGTAACCTTTTTCCAGGCACCAATAGGGGTAGGTGATCAGTTCAGCGCCGCCAACACCGATGATACCGAACGTGGCCAGCGCGGTCATGAGAGGTTTTAACTCCGCCGTTGGTTCGGGGATGCGGAAGCTCAATCCTCTGGCGATATCGCTAACGGACACCGCCCAAGCGTCGTGGGTTTGAAGCGCAAACAGGTTTACGATGGTCACCAACGTGAATGTCACCACCATGAAAATGCAGAATCGCTCGATGAAATTGAAATTGCCCCAGACCAAAAGAACAATGGCGATCAATGTAAGGATGCCGGCCCAGTATTTGTCGTCGTAGGCAACAGTGACCTGCTTGATTGTTTCAAACTTGGTCGTGAGATCAGCGATTTTCTCGTTAAGTTTTTCCAAGCGCTCGGCGTCGGTGTCCGCTTGGTTTTTCAACTCGGCCTGGGCGACTTCCAACTGGACCTTGGTTTGGACGTATTCATTGTATTTTCGGCCCTCCTCGGTCAGAGGCAAGCTAATGGACATCGCCTGGCCAACCCCGCCAACAATGCCGCCCTGTTGGGCGACGATGGCGATGAACAGCAGGAACCAGTACCAGATGATCCAATTGCCGTTAAGGATGCGTGGGCCAGGAACCTCGTTGAGGGCAGCGAGTGATGTTTTGCCGGAGGAGATGGTGTGGCGGCCAAGCTCGATCTGGGTGAATACCTTTATGATGCATCCGAGGATGATCAGCCAGAGAAAATCGAAACCGGCCTCGGCCCCGGTGCGGGTGGTGGCGATGAGTTCGCCGGAACCCACGATTGAGCCGGCGAGGATCATCCCCGGGCCGATGTTCCGGAGGATGCCCAGCTTGGTGGTGGGTGCGGATCTAATCTCGTCTGTCGGGTTTAGCGCCATGCCTCAGTCCAGTATGCGGTTTTGATCTGGCTCGCAATGTGCCACTCGAGCATCGCATGAAGCAACTGATCTTTCTGTTCCCGATGCTCGGGGTTGCTCCAAAGGTCGTTCGCTTCCTCCGGATCGTTGTTCAGGTCGAACAACTGACCGTACGATTCGCCGAGAAAATGAACCAGTTTCCAGTCGCGACTACGGATCATGGTCATAAAGTCGCTAGTGGTGAAGTTGAGGTCGCGCTGTTGCTCGGCAAATACAAATTCGCGGCCCGCCCATTCGTCGTTGTCCAGTGCCTCGGCAGGGGAGATGCCCTCAAGTGTGTTCGGCACGGGAACACCGGCCCAGTCGAGAATCAGCGGTGCGAGATCAAGTGACTGCAACAGGCCATCGAGTACTCGGTCTCCAGCAAAGCGTTTGGGCGCCCGGATGATCAACGGTACCCGGACAACCTGTTCGTACATCGTCCATTTCTGGCTGTGTCCGTGGTCGGTCAGGCAGTCACCATGGTCTGACGTGAACACGACAATCGAGTTGTCGAGGTAACCGGTTGCCTCAAGAGCATCGAGCAGTTCACCAATCTTCTCATCGATCAGCGTGACATTGGCCATGTAGTGCCGGCGTTGGCGGAGTCGTTGTTCCTCGGTGGGGTTTAGTTGGTGCACCACCGAGTCGTGGTCGACCTCGGTATTGTGAACTCGCATGGCCTTGAATGCTTCGGGCTGATTGTCGAGGGCGTCCTGTGAAAGCTTGGCCAGGGGCAGGTCGCGGTCGAGGTACGGCTCCAAATGTCGCGGTGTTGGATCGTATGGCGGATGCGGGCCGGGAAAGCCAACCTGCAGAAAGAGCGGCTGGTTAATTGGATGGCTTTGCAGCCACCACTTGGCCAGGTCGCCAACGAAGTTGTCGGAGTGAGTTTCCTCGGGGAGATCCCAGGTGAATGCGCCAAGGCACTGGTCGTAGTCGGCGCGTTTGCGGTAAAGCTCGCGCTGCTGTTTTACCAGGCCGCGTGCACGAAGTGCCTTGTCCCACTCGTCGTAAAAGTAGCGTCCCTCGAGATAGCGATCCTTGTTCTCGACGACATAGCGTTCGTGGAAGCCGCACTTGGAGTCGTAGGGGAACGTGTGCATTTTGCCGACGTTGACGCAGTGATAGCCGCTCTGGTTGAGCAACTCGACCCAGCTGTGCTGCCATGTGTCCGCGTTTTTCAGGATGCCGGTTGTGTGCGGATAATAGCCGGTAAACAGGCTGGCTCGCGCGCTGGCGCACGACGGCGCTGTGATGTAACAGTTCCGGAACGTCACTCCCTCGTGAACGAGGCGGTCAAGGTTCGGGGTGTCAACGTAGTCAAAACCCAGCGCGTTGATGGTGTCCAAACGCTGCTGGTCCGTTATGATGAGGATGATGTTCGGACGGTCGTCGGCCATAACGGACAGCACTTGGCGACGTTAGTCTTGCAATATCATCCGCACGCAGACCCGCTTGCAAAGATTGATCTCGTTACCGGTGAACTTGAGTTTGCCTGTATCCTGATTGATGCGGAACACTGCCACGTTGTCTGATTGCTGGTTGGCAGCAAGCAGGAACTGGCCGGTGGGATCGATGCCGAAGTTACGAGGGGTGGAGCCTCGGGTGGACTCGTGGCCAAGCGCAGTCAGCTTGCCGTTCTTCTCGTTGATACGAAACATGGCGATGCTGTTGTGGCCGCGGTTTGAGCCATAGAGGAATTGGCCGGTGGGATGCACAAGTACCTCGGCGGTGCTGTTGCCATCCACGGGGTGAGGCACGGTCGAGAGGGTTTGCAGTGTCCGGAGACGGCCGCGCTTTGCATTGTAACGAAAGGCGGTCACCGTCTGCTTAATCTCGTTGATGACGTAGGCGAATTTTCCGTCCGGGTGAAAGCCGAAGTGACGCGGGCCGGAACCGGGTTCCAGCTTGGCGCCGTCAAACTTGGTCTCGGCGATTGCACCGGTCTTTTCGTCGAAACTGAACACCAGTACCTTGTCAATGCCGAGGTCGGGCGCGAAGGCGAACTTGTTATTCGGGCCGACGTGGACCGCGTGGGCGTGCGGGGCCTTTTGACGTGAATGCACGCTGGAGCCCTTGTGTTTGATCTGTGAAACCACAGCGCCAACCGAGCCATCTTTTTTGATAGGCAACACCGAGGTGCTGCCTCCGCCATAGTGTGCCACGAGCACATATTTGCCGGTGGCATCAACGGTGAGATGGCACGGCCCAGTGTCGCCGGAGGGTTGTTGGTTTATTTTATTTAGCTTACCGCCATTAACATCCAGTGCGAACGCTGTTACACCCCCACTCTTTTTGCCGTCAAAAGTGCTGACCTCGTTGACGGTGTAGAGGTATTTTCCGTTTGGGTGGATCTTGAGAAACGATGGGTTCGACAGGCCGTCCACGGCGTTGAGTTTCTTCAGACTGCCGTCCTGCAGGTTGAGTTGAAACAGGTGAACACTCTCCTTGTCGGGGGTCGAGTAGCTGCCGAAACAGACCAGGGCCCTGGTCGGAGCGGCGCTCGTCTGGTCAAGCGTGGTGGCGAAGGCAATCGCGATGAGAGTGGTTATCCGGAAAAACATGTGGAGCGTCATACGCGCAATAAGACGGAAACGAGGTGTCGCTTGCAAGGCTGTTTTGCGTTTCATTGCCGGGTCAAGGCTGCTACGAATTGTCGCACGTGAAACTGATTTCGCGCATCATCCTTTATCCACTCTGTTTATTCGCCGCCATTTGGTGTTGGAATGGTTTCCGCGATGCCTATGAGAACATGCAGATAGACCGGTTCGGCGTCGAGTTGGATGAAGGGGAAGCGATACCGGTCGAGGTCGGTAGCGCGGAAACCGGCGACTCCGACGAGGCATTCGATATCGACGCGGTCAATCGCATGCTCACCAACACGACACAAGACGAGGTCGAAGATAAAAGCCCCACCAAGACCGAGCCACAGGCAAAGGGCGAAAATACCAGCCAGGTCGACGCTGGGGAAACAGAACCTCTTGAGAAAAAGGGGGGAATGATGACCTATTTTAGTGGGATGCTGGCTGCGCTGATTGTGTTTGCACTACTGGTGGCGCGCGATCTTGGCCACCTGATCGGCGAACGAGTCGGTGGGAATTATTTAACCAAAAGCGACAAGTCGCGAAAGGCTGACATGTACGAGGAGGCCGAGGCGCTATGGGCGAACGGGGCATTCGTGGATGCCATTGATTCATTCCGCGATTACCTTAGGGTTTTTCCGGGCGAATACCATGTCCACAAGCGCATTGCTGATATTTACGAAAAGGATCTGGTGAGCTTCCGCGCTGCGGCGATGGAGTACGAGGAAATGCTGGAAATGGACATCCCTACGGCCCGCTGGGGATGGGTCGCCATCCATCTCTGCAACCTTTACTCGGGGAAACTGGACGACGCGGATCGGGCACTCGCGCTGTTGCGGCGCGTGGCCGACGAATGCGGCGACACCCCGCCCGCAGAAAAGGCCCGCGAGCGTCTGGCCAAAATTGCCACAGGGTGAATGCGCTTGGTAAAGTGACTACGGCTTGTTGATTTTACCCGTTTAGTCTGTAGCCAACCCAAGTGCAACGAGGAGGGGCGAGGAGGTGTTTCCCATTATTTCAGCGCGTCGTCGATCGCTGCCTCGAGCTTTGCCATTGGATGTCCGTGCCAGACGACAGCGCCATCCTTTACCACGAAGGCGTGCGGGATGCCGTTGACGCCGTATTTTCCCATGTAGCCCTTGGAGGTGCTGCGGCCCTCGTCGATCGCGACGGTGTAGTTCATCTTGCTTCCCATGCGAGTTACGAAGGGCTCAACCGTGCTGAGTTCCTCGTTGCTAATGCCGATGATATTAACGCCGCGATCCTTGTATTGCTGCTGAATCTGCGTCAGGTGGGGGATGCTGGTGCGGCAGGGGGGGCACCACGTTGCCCAGAACTCGACAACGTGCACGCCATCCGAGATATCGACCGGGCTGCCCTTCACCCAGTGGGCCACGGCCAGCGCCGCTGCCGGCTCACCTGATGCTTGGGGCGCTCCAGAGCCACCTCCAGCAGAACAGCCAGTCAGTAAAGAGGAAGCGGTAATCAGTGCTGTCGATATACAAAAAAACAAAATTGTTTTCATGTGAATAAACTGCCCCTGTGATTGGCCTCACGCAAGTCTTTTTTGGTAAAAAGTTTGTAACGTACAGGCGTGTTGCCTAGCCTGTTGCGCATGAAATCATGGCTGCTTGGCGTTGCATGCGCCACACTGGTTTTCGTTTCAGGTTGCGGCTCAGAGTCCGGTGACACTTCCAGTGACGTTTTGTCGATCGTGGTCATTCCCAAGGGCACGACACATGAATTCTGGAAGTCGATCCACGCCGGTGCAATCAAGGCCAAGCAGGAACTCGAGGCTGCAGGCAAGCCGGTGGAGATCATCTGGAAAGGTCCGCTCAAGGAGGACGACCGCGACGAGCAGATCAAGGTCGTCGAGAACTTCATCGCCCGGGGCGTGGACGGCATGGTGCTCGCGCCGCTCGACGACAAGGCGCTCGTTCGTCCGGTCGAGACGGCCGGCAACGCAAAGATCCCGGTGGTGATCATCGATTCCGGTTTGCAGTCGGACAACTACGCCAGCTTCGTCGCGACCGACAACTACCTTGGCGGTCGAATGGGCGGCGCGCACTTGGGTAAGCTACTCGGCGGCAAGGGCAGCGTATTGCTGCTGCGTTACGCCGTTGGCTCGGCCAGCACGACCAAGCGCGAGAATGGATTCCTAGACGAACTGAAGGAAAACTTCCCCGGCATCAGGGTGCTTTCGTCCGACCAATACGCCGGGGCCACCCGCGACCTGGCCTACACCGCCTCGCAAAACCTGCTGAGCCGTTACGGCAATGAGGTGAACGGCGTATTTTGTCCAAACGAGTCGGTGAGCGTCTCGATGACCAAGGCCCTACGGGACATGGGAAAGGGAAGCGGCACAGTGAAAATTATCGGCTTCGACACCAGCGTGCAGTCGTTGCGAGACCTTAAGGCCGGTGACGTGCAGGGGCTCGTCGTGCAGAACCCGGTCAAGATGGGCTACCTCGGTGTGATGACACTGGTCGATCACCTTGGCGGCAAGACCGTGGCCAAGCGCATCGATACCGGCGTGGCGCTCGTCACCAGTGAAAACATGGCTCAGCCGGAAATGCAGGAACTTCTCAACCCACCCCTTGAGAAATATCTTGGCACCGGCAACTGATCGTCGCTCGAATGCCAGAGGATTCATCCGGTAACTCCCCGCTTCCCCGCCTGCAGATCGAGGGGGTGTCCAAGCGCTTCGGCCCGACTGTTGCACTTGACGGCGTGAGTCTCGAAGTCGCCGCCGGGGAGGTGCACGCTCTCATCGGCGAAAACGGCGCCGGCAAAAGCACGCTGATGAAGGTGCTCAGCGGCGCTCACCGACCGGACGCAGGCAGGCTCACTCTCGATGGCCAGCCGTTTGAGCCGAGCGATCCGCTGCACGCCCGCAACTGCGGCGTTGCAATGATATATCAGGAGCTGAATCTCGCGCCCGATCTATCGGTGGAGGAGAATATCCTGCTGGGCCGCGAACCGGGGACGCTTGGCTGGATCAGGCGTGCCGAGCGCCGTCAGCTAGCCAAGCGCGCGCTGGAGGAAATCGGACAATCGCAGATGCCGCTTGATGCCCCGATTCGCTCGCTCACCATCGCCCAGCAGCAGTTGGTCGAGATTGCCCGTGCGCTCGTAGGCGAGCCGCGCGTGCTTATCATGGACGAGCCGACCAGCAGCCTCACGCAAGT
>JAKUOU010000026.1:47554-52667 GCA_022451065.1 Pedosphaera sp.
GATTGATGAAATATATCCGCGGACGAGTCGAACTGCCGGTGAGCCCGTGCTGGAGTTGAGCGGCGTTGCCGGCTTGGCCAAGCCGAGATGCGTGAACCTGACATTGCGTTCCGGCGAAATCCTCGGCGTATTCGGTCTGGTCGGCGCGGGTCGCACCGAGACACTGCGAGCGGTGTTCGGGCTCGACCGCTTGGTCAAGGGTAGAGTAAGCGTTTTTTCGCGCGAGGCAACCCACTCGACTCCGGCCAAGCGCTTGGCCAACGGCATCGGGTTGCTGAGCGAAAACCGCAAGGAGGAAGGCTTACTGCTCAACCGAAGCCTCGCCGACAACCTAACGCTAACACGGTTCGGTTCGGTGTCGCGTTTTGGCTTGGTGAGCGACGCAACGCAGGCGGCGGCTTCGGGCGAATGGCTGGTCAGGCTCGATGTGAAGGCATCGGGCGCCGACCAGTTGGTCGGCGAGTTGTCAGGTGGCAACCAGCAGAAGATCGCCATTGGCCGACTGCTGCATCACAACGCCCGAATTCTGCTGCTTGATGAGCCGACGCGAGGAATCGACGTCGGCAGCAAGGCGCAGATTTACCGCCTGATGAACGAGTTGGCCGGGCAGGGGAAGGCGGTGGTGTTTGTCAGTTCTTATCTGCCTGAGTTGCTTGGTGTGTGCGACCGCATCGGCGTGATGTGCCGTGGCGAATTTTCTTGCGTGCGCCCGGTCGCCGAATGGAGTGAGCAGGAAATCATCCTCACCGCCGTGGGCCAGGCGGAGCTGGGGGAGGCTGCCGCGTGAACTGGGCCAAGCTCGGCAGCAGCGATTTCCTCAAGGCGATCAGGCCGTTCGTCGGGCTGTTTGTTGTACTGTTGCTGTTCGCGATGGATGGCGAGTTGCGGTCAGTTATTTTCAAAGGCGGCAATTTCAAGACCATCCTCACGCAGACGGTCATCGTGGCCATTGGCGCGATGGGCATGACGATGGTGATCGTGAGCGGCGGCATCGACCTGAGCGCCGGGTCGGTCGTCGCCCTGTGCAGCGTGGTGACAGCCAGGCTGATCGAGCAGGGCCATGGCTTTGTGGCGGTGCTGTTGTTGACAGTGCTGATCGGAGGGCTGGTCGGGTTGGCCAACGGCGGCATCATCACGACGGTTCGGATGATGCCGTTCATCGTCACGCTCGGCATGATGGGCATCGCTCGGGGTATCTCCAAGTGGCTCGCCAACAACCAGACTGTCAACCCGGAACAGCCGCTCGAGTCGGTCAACCGCCTGATGGACAACAGCCAGTCGCCGCTTACATTTTTCCCGCTGCCGGATGGTGTGTGGCTGGCACTTGGTCTCGCGGTGGTGATGGCCGTGGTGCTGCGCTCGACGGTGTTTGGCCGGTACGTTTTTGCCATCGGCTCAAACGAAGACACCGCCCGGCTGTGCGGCATCCGCGTGAACTTCAATAAGGTGGTGATTTACGCCTTGGCCGGCGCGTTTTTCGGTTTGGCCGGCGTGATGCAGTTTTCGCGGCTGACACAGGGTGATCCTTCGGTGGCGATTGGACTCGAGTTACAGATCATCGCCGCAGTGGTCATCGGTGGGGCAAGTTTAAGCGGCGGCGCAGGCAGTATCCCCGGCTCGGTCATCGGCGCGTTCATGATGGCCTGCCTTGCGAACGGCTCTAGCATAAAGGATTGGCCCAACTACATGCAGGAAATCATCATCGGCGTAGTCATCATCCTCGCCGTCGGCATGGACAAGGTTGAGCCGTTCATCCAGCGCCTGTTCAAACGGCAGTCGTCGTCGAACTGACCCACGCTTGGCCAAGTGGCTGGGGCGGTTTAGGATGCAGCTTTCGGTGGCCAAGGGGTTTATAAAAATAGCCGGGGCAAGGGAGCATAATCTCAAGAATCTGTCGCTTGAGATTCCCCGTGACAAGCTGGTGGTGATCACTGGGCCAAGTGGCTCGGGCAAATCGTCGCTGGCGTTTGACACGCTTTTTGCCGAGGGGCAGCGGAAGTATGTCGAGACACTCTCGTCGTACGCTCGGCAGTTCCTTGATCAACTGCAGAAGCCGGACGTCGATCACATCGAGGGGCTCTCGCCGGCAATCGCCATTGAGCAGCGTTCCTCTGGCGGCAATCCGCGATCGACCATTGCCACTACCACAGAGATTTACGACTACCTGCGGTTGCTGTTTGCCAACGTCGGTCAGGCGCACTGTCCGGAGAGCGGCGAGCCGATTTATCGCCTGAGCACGAGTGACATCATCGAGCAACTGCTCGCACTGCCGGAGGAAACGCGGGTGATGCTGCTCGCGCCGGTGGTTGAGAAACAGAAGGGCGAGTTTCGTGACGTACTGGAAAAATTGGCCCGTGAGGGGTTCGTTCGGGCGCGAATCGACGGCGAGTTGACAGAACTCGAGGCCAACACGCGCTTCAAACTCGATCCAAAGAAAGCACACTCGATCGAGGTCGTGGTTGATCGGCTGGTCGTGAGCGACAAGGCGCGAGGCCGCTTGGCCGACTCGGTCGAGACCTGTCTCAAGTGGGGTGAGGGCAAAATAATTGCGCTGCATCAAGCGCCCGGCCTCGACCATTCGCAATGGCGCGAGAGCAAGCTGTCGAATCGACTGGCCAGCCCAGTCACCGGCAAAAGCTACGAGCCGATGACTCCGAAACATTTCTCGTTCAACTCGCCGTACGGCGCTTGTCCGGCCTGTTCCGGGCTTGGCCAGCGGCCGGTGTTCGACGAGGAGCTGATGGTCAGCGATCCGGACAGGTCACTCGAGCAGGGTGTCATCCTGCCATGGACCAAGGGTGGTGCGCGAATGGTCTCCCATTACAATGGATTGCTCAAAGCGTTGGCGCTGCATTACAGGGTGGACCCGGCCAAGCCGTATCGCCGCCTGGCCAAGCGCTTCAAGGAGGCGTTGTTTCAAGGCTCCGGCGATGAGGTGATCGATTTTCAATTCACACGCAGCGGTAAACAATCGACGACGACCAAGCCGTTTGACGGTATCCTCGCCAACCTGAACCGGCTGTTCGAGGAGACGAGCAGCGAGACGACACGCCGTCGACTCAGGGCGTTCATGAGTCCGCAAACCTGCGAGGTGTGTCAGGGCCAGCGGCTTCGCGAGGTGGTGTTGGCCGTGACGTTGAGCAGTGCAAACCAACCCGGGGTGGAGCACCGTTTTGGGGGCCTATCGATTATGGATGTTTGCCAGCTGTCCATCGACGAGGCGTTGCAGTTTTTCGAGGCATTGGAGCTGGACGAGCTTGGTAAAAAAATCGCCACTGACGTGGTGCGCGAGATCACCTCGCGGCTCGGTTTTTTGCGGGATGTCGGGCTGGGCTACCTGACACTTAATCGCACCAGCGGCACGCTCAGCGGTGGCGAGGCGCAGCGTATTCGCTTGGCCACGCAAATCGGCGCGGGACTGGTAGGCGTGCTGTACATTCTCGACGAACCGAGTATTGGCCTGCATGCGCGTGATAATGAGCAGTTGCTCGCCACACTCGAGGGACTGCGCGACTTAGGGAACACGGTACTGGTGGTGGAGCACGACGAGAAGACGATTCGTCGGGCCGATCACGTCATCGACATGGGGCCGGGCGCCGGCCTGCACGGCGGCGAGGTGGTGGTCGCCGGCCCGCTCGATAGGGTACTCGCACATAAAAAATCGCTGACTTCAAAATACCTTCGTGGAGATTACCAGATCGATGTGCCGGACAGCCGTGTCGGGCCTAATAGCGCACGCGGCTTTCTCGAGGTTATCGGCGCGTCGGAGAACAACCTGAAGGACGTGCACCTGAAAGTACCGCTGGGGACGTTCACGTGCGTGACCGGCGTCAGTGGCTCGGGCAAAAGCACGCTGATCGATGACGTGTTGCGGCGGGCGTTGTTCCGCAAGTTTTATAACTCAAAGGACCGTCCTGGACGTTTCGAGGTACTGCTCGGTGAGGAAGCGTTGGGCAGGGTGATTGTTGTGGACCAGTCGCCGATCGGCCGCACGCCGCGCAGCAACCCAGCAACATACACAGGCATCTTCAACCAGATTCGCGATCTGTTCGCCAGTTTGCCGGCGTCGAAGATCCGTGGATATGGCGTAAGCCGCTTCAGCTTCAACGTCAAGGGCGGTCGCTGCGAAAAATGTCAGGGCGGCGGAGTGCTCAAGATCGAGATGAATTTTTTGCCGCCGGTGTACGTGAACTGCGAGTCGTGCAACGGCCGGCGCTACAACCGCGAGACTCTCGAGATTCACTACAAGGGCCGCAACGTCGCCGACGTGCTAGACATGACTGTGGACGAGGCGATGACGTTTTTTCGAGCGTTCCCAAAGATCTGCGATCCATGCGCGACGTTGTCCGAGGTCGGGCTGGGCTACCTCAAGTTGGGACAGCAGGGCACGACCCTCAGCGGCGGCGAGGCTCAGCGCGTGAAACTGGCGACCGAGCTGACCAAGCAGTCGCGCGATCATGCGCTGTTCATTCTGGACGAGCCGACAACCGGGTTGCATTTTCACGATATCGCGCGTCTGATTGATGTGCTGGCACGGTTGCGCGATGCGGACAACACGCTGGTGGTTATCGAGCACAACATGGACATCATCAAGTCAGCGGATTGGGTGATTGATTTGGGGCCGGAGGGAGGCAACGATGGCGGCAGGATCGTGGCGGAGGGCCCGCCTGAGCGGATCGTAGCCGCGGCGGGCAGTCACACGGGCCGCTTTCTCGCCGCGGCGCTCGGCATGGAACATTTGCTGAAGAAACTATGAGCCAGTTGGTGCAATTGATGGTGGGCCGGATGCTTG
Organism: Pedosphaera sp.; assembly: GCA_022451065.1. GTDB lineage: Bacteria > Verrucomicrobiota > Verrucomicrobiia > Limisphaerales > UBA1096 > UBA1096. The sequence goes on from JAKUOU010000026.1 coordinate 52,347, forward strand.
CCTTGGGCTTGGCGCTGGGTCTGGCCATGCCGGCCGCGCTTGGCCAAGCGGAAGATCCTCAGGCCAAGGCCAAGGCCAAGCTGGCTTTTGACGTGGCCAAACGGTTCTTCCGCGACGGCATGTTTACCACGGCAGTTGAGCGGTTCGATGCCTTTGCAGAGGCGCATCCCGGCTCGTCCGCTCGGGCCGAGGCGGTGTTGCTGGAGGGACAGGCTCGGTTTCAGCTTGGCCAATTCGAAGCTGTGGCTACCAAGTTGACGGCCGGGTTGCAGAGTGCCGGCCTGTGGACGGATCGTTATCTGTTCTGGATCGGCGAAGCGC
>JAKUOU010000027.1 GCA_022451065.1 Pedosphaera sp.
CGTGACCGCGGCGCAGGAAACGGCGAATCGACTCGCGGCCGGCTTCGCCATAGTCGAGGGTCCAGTCGTTCACATACATGCCGACGAACTTGTCTGCCAAGTCGATGCCCATGTTTCGTGCATATTGCAGCGAGTGATTCACCGACTCGGAACGGTGCTCAAGACTGTATCGGATGCTGCGCTCAAGCACATCAGAGATCACCTTGCGTGCCGACGCCGGGATGCGCTTATGGATGACATTACCGCCCAGCGGCAGCGGCAGGCCGTCATTCTCGCTGCCCCACCACACGCCAAGGTCTTCGCAGCAAACGAGCCCCTCGTTTTCAAACGTCAACTGACCCTCATGGATGATCAGCCCCACATCGGCTTGGCCCTTGTTCACCGTTTCAAAAATCTGGTCGAACGGCACGACAGTGTAATCAATCCGCTCACCCGGCCGCTCGAGCCAAAGTTGCAGTGCCAAAAACGCACTGGTCATCGTGCCCGGCACCGCGATGCGGCGTGAGGTAATTTCCGCTTTCGAAAAATTTTCACGCGCCACCAACATCGGCCCATAGCCATCGCCCATGCTCGCGCCGCTGGGCAACAGCGCGTACCGGTCGCACACGTGCGCATAGGCGTGAATGCTGATCGCCGAGATATCGAGTTCGCCGCGGCTGGCCCGCTCGTTCAGCGTCTGGATGTCCTGCAGGATATGCTCGAAGTCGTAGCCGCCGTCATCGACCAAGCCCTTGGCCAAGCCGTAAAACATGAACGCATCGTCCGGATCGGGCGAATGCCCGAGCGTGAGTTTTTGTTTCTCCACGCGCGGCACGGTAGGGGTGGAGGTGCGATTTGTCACGCCACGCTTGGCTAGGCGCGAATAACTGGACTTAAGACGCCACTTCTTGCCTTTTGGCTTGGCCAAGCTCATTCTTTTCTGACCATGAAATCCAAACCTCTCCTTCTCGGCTTGGCGCTTGGTCAAGCGTTTGCTCTATCGGTGATTGCGGATGACTGGCCGCAATGGCTTGGGCCCAAACGGGACGGGGTTTGGCGTGAGAGCGATATCGTCAAAAAATTTCCCACTGGAGGGCCGAAGGTGAATTGGCGTGTGCCGATCGGTGGCGGTTATGCGGGACCGGCGGTGGCCAACGGGCGGGTGTTCATCATGGACCGCCAGTTGGCCAAGGACACAGCGAACCCGGACAATCAGTTCGATCAAGGGATGATCCCGGGGTCGGAGCGGGTCGTTTGTCTGGAGGAGAAAACCGGGCGCGAGCTTTGGGTGCACGAGTATGACTGCGGATACACGGTGAGTTACCCGGCCGGACCTCGTGCCACGGCCACGGTGGATGGCGACCGGGTTTACACGCTCGGTGCGGAGGGGAATTTGCTCTGCTTGAACACCGAGTCGGGTAAGGTGCTCTGGGAAAAGGATTTTAAAAAGGAGTACGGCGTGAAGTCGCCGGTCTGGGGATTCACCGGGCATCCGCTGATACGGGGCGGGCACTTGATCTGCCTCGCTCGCGGTAACGGCTCGACGGCGGTGTGCTATGACAAACTGACTGGCAAGGAAATTTGGCGCAGCCTGACCGCGCGCGAGCCGGGATATTGTCCGCCAACGCTCATCCGGGCAGGCGGCGTGGAGCAATTGATCATCTGGCACCCGGAATCGATCAACTCACTGAATCCCGACACGGGGGAAGTGTACTGGACACAGCCATTCCGGCTTCGGTTTGGGCTGTCGGTGCCCACGCCTCGGCAGGTGGGAAATCAATTGTTTGTGACGGCGTTTTACAACGGACCGATGATGATGAACCTAGACCCGAACAAGCCGACCGCCACGATGGCATGGAAAGGAAGTCGCAACAGCGAAAAGAACACGGACAAGCTTCACAGCATCATGCCGACGCCGTTCATCGAAAAAGGGCACATTTATGGCGTGTGCAGCTACGGGCAGCTACGGTGTCTGCGGGTGGATACCGGCGAGCGGATCTGGGAGGATCTCACAGCCACGCGCGGTGGCGAGGGGGCGCGTTGGGGGAATGCTTTCCTGGTGAAGCATGAGCCGTCGGATCGATTTTTTCTGTTCAATGAGCTGGGCGAATTGATCATCGCGAAGTTGTCGCGCAAGGGCTATAAGCTAATCGACAAGGCGCACCTGATCGAGCCAACCGGAAAGGCGATGAACCGGAAGGTGGTGTGGAGTCACCCGGCATTCGCCAAGCGAAATGTGCTGGTGCGAAACGACAAGGAGATCGTTTCGTTTTCACTAGCGGAATAATCGAAGCGGCTAAGCGCCTGTCTAAGTTCCGACGAGTTGGACGCGGCGGTTTCCGGTGTCGATGAAGCCGATCTCCCAGGCGTTCATCTTTTGCGCGCGGATGGAACGCAGCACACCGGCCGACTGGTCTTCGCGAACGATCACCACCATGCCGATGCCCATGTTGAACACCTGATGCATCTCGGCGTCGGAAACCTTCCCCCTGGCCTGCAGCAACTCGTAGATCGGCAGCACATCCCATGTGCCTCTCATGATGACGGCGTTGCAGCCGCCCGGCAGCACGCGCGGGATATTGTCCATAAACCCGCCGCCGGTGATGTGCACGAGGCCCTTGACGGCCCACGAGCGGCGCACGCCCCTGTTGAATTTTTTTAGAAGCCTCTGCACGAGCGGCCCGTAGCTGACGTGCACCTTGAGCAACTCGGCCGCAGCCGTGATACCTAGGCCGGGCAGTTTGCTCGACGGCTTTAGTTTCATCTTGTCGAAGAGAATGTTACGGGCAAGGGAGTAACCGTTGGTGTGCAAGCCGGAGGCGGCTATGCCGATGAGTTTGTCGCCGGGGCAAATCGTACGACCGTCGAGGATGCGGTTTTTCTCGACCACGCCGACGATGGTGCCGCTAACATCGTACTCTCCGGGCTGATAAAAGCTGGGCATCTGCGCCGTCTCGCCGCCGACAAGGGAGCAGTTGTTTTCGCGGCAGCCGATCGCGAAACCGCGGATGATGTTGGTGAACGCTTTTTTCTGCAGCTTGCCTGTACCGATGTAGTCGAGGAAAAACAACGGCTCAGCACCGATTACGGCGATGTCGTTGACGCAGTGGTTGACAAGATCCTGTCCGATGGTGTCGTGCCGCCGGGCCGCGAAGGCGACTTTCAGCTTGGTGCCGACACCGTCCACGCTCGAGACGAGCACGGGGGTCTTGTATTTTCGGGTGTTGAGCGCGAACAACCCGCCGAAGCCCCCAACCTCGCCGAGTACCTCGGGGCGCTGAGTCGACGCGAGCAAAGCGGGGAGATCGTCCTTGAGCCGATTGCTGACCGCGAGGTCAACCCCGGCGGAGGCGTATGCCGATTTTTTGGCCATCGAAGCGCGCTACTCGGCCACCTTGACGGGGACTTCCCCGCTGGGGCTGTCGTCCTGCACAGGGCTTTCTTCGGCAACGGTGCTGGTTTCGACCAGCTCGGTCGGCTCGGTCGGCTCGGTCGGCTCGGTCGCTTGGCTTGGCTCAGGAGGTTCGGTCGTGTCGCTGATTTCGGATGCCGGCGGCTCGGCCGACTTGGTTTCATCAGTGGCGGAAGCGTCGGCCGGGACCTCAGTTACCGTTGGCTTTTCGGCCTTGAGTTTTTTGTCCGGCTTCGGCTTTTTCTTTTTTGGCTGCAGCGGCTGCGGTTTGGGCGCGATCTCCATTTGACCGTTGGCGTACTCGACCACGTGGCCCTGGTGTACGAGCCAATGCAGGTCGCTCAGCACGGCAGTGCGCTCGGGGGAAAGCGGCGGCTCCGCCTGTGGCGAATCCCCCTCGGCGCTTTTCGGTTTGTCCGGCTCGGGAACGAACTTGTCGAGAATCATCCGGCGGGTGCAGTCCTGGTTCCCGACAACGAACGTCACGATATCACGTATACTGTCACTTACCGGAGTTTGGTCTAGGTTCAAATGATGTGGGCGCGACACCGATACGTGGGTGACGCTTTTTTTTCGCTTGAAGAATTGGAGACCGTGACTGCTGAACTCCTGGCTGAGCACGTTGACGACCTTCAGCGGAAAGCGCCGCTGGTCATCGAGCTCGTAGCGGACGAGATTCTGCATTCGAGGCGGGGTTTTTTTGCTAAAAACACTGGCCTTAAGCGCCACATTATCCACTCCGGCGATCAGATTAGACAGGTGGTGCTGGCGGAAATGTTCGCGAACTGCCTCACGCGACTCGAGCTTGGCCTCCTCCGGCAAGTTGATGGCTATGTACTCGGTCTTCCAGCTTTGGTCATCGAGCCACTGCTTCACCACCTCCTCATCGTGGACGATTTTCACGCGGGACTTGAAGACATCAAAGGGAAGCCTTGAGAACCTATCCGCGTGCAGGGAGCGAAGCTTTTCCTGATAGCCGTGGTAGTTCGGCGGCCCGAGAATCTGGTCGCTCATCCCACACTGCGCCACGAATGTGTAGGTACCCTTAGGCGGATCGATCTCGGTTTTCTCGGTCTTGTAAAACGTGCTGAAGTGCCGGCTCAACACGTGATCCACCGCCTGATCCTCGGAGAGCCAAACCGTCTCGTCCACTTGGCAAAAAAACAGCGGCTGGACAACGGAGCCATCCTCCTTCTTTCGGGTCTTTAGAACGACAAGGTAGCGCTCCGGCTTGGCGAGGATCAGACGGGCGATATCGAATAGGGGATAGGCTCGACCGGTATGCTTGATCTGCCGGGCCAGCGACTCGACACCGTTTTTCTCCGGCTGAATGGCCACGTCCAGTTCCAGCGGCGGCCGTTGCTGAGCCTCGTTGCGCCGAAAGTCTTTCCTTTTGTCGAAAGGCCGCTTGCCGTCGCGCTTTTGAAATTTCGGATCCCGGCCGCCATCGCGGTTGCGATCCCGGCCGCCACCCTTCGCATCGCGGCCCTTGAAGTCGCGGCCGCGGTTGTCGTCGCGCCGGCGGGGTGGCCGGTTACCCCAGTCGCCGCGTCCACGCGAGCGGGGTCTCTCTTCGCCGGCGTAATCGGCATACGGTTTTGCGTCATTCGGTTTCTGTGCCCAAGCAGGGAGAAACTCCAGATCCAGATCCAGCTCCTTCAGCGGATCGGTGTTTTTGGCCTCACTCATTGCGGATGGATATCCGTGATATCGGGTTAGTTGCGGCTGATGACCGGTAGGAGAAGTTGAACATCAAACAAACTGAAAACAAGTTTAAATTCGCACGATAAGCTCACTCACTTGACCACCCAGTTCTTGGGCGCCTTGAACTTTTTTCTGCCTGCGTTGTAAACATCCACACCATCCTGTGGTTGTAGTTTGCGGTGCGACACCAACTTTTTCGCGAGCCGAGCGGCCACCTCAGGGTACCTCGAGAGGAGATCTGTCGTCTCATTCGGATCGCGGTCGATCCGGAATAAAAACCGATCGTGCTTCGCTGTTTTCCACTCGCCGCTCGCGATGTTCGGTCCGTTTATGAGCAGCTTCCATTCGGCCGTGCGAATCGCGATCTTTTCTTTATCTTCGCCGGCTTGGCCGTGGTAGAAATACAGTTCGCGGTCGAGCTGCCTGCGCTTGGCCTGCAACACGTCCAGCACATCCCGCCCGTCGAACGGCTTGTTGCCGAGGCTAGCTGATGACTCGCCGGCCGTGAGCTTTACCAGGGTTGGCAACACGTCGATGCACGACAACGGCACGCTGACTTTTTTGCCGCCGCGGATTCCGCCACTCGGCCAACGAATGGCTGCCGCCACGCGCACACCGCCCTCCCACACGTCGAGCTTGTTGCCGCGCAACGGCAGGTTGTTATCGGCGATGACCGACACACCGCCGTTGTCGCTGAAAAACCAGACCAGCGTGTCATCCCCCTCACCCGAGTCATCGATCGCACGGAGAATCTGCCCGATGCCATCATCCATGCACGACACCATCCCCGCCACCTTCTGCCGTTTGTTGACATTTTTGCCTTTGGCTGTTCCTTCGGCCAGATGCGCGAACTTTTTGAGGTATTTTTCCGGAGCTTGAAACGGCGAGTGAGGTGCGTTGAATGGCACGTAGCAAAGGTAGGGCGCAGCACCCTTGGCATGCTTCGCGATGAACCGGCTGGCCGCGCTGGCGATCAGGTCGGTCGAGTAGCCCTGTTCACCGCTGGCTGTTTCGTTGACGTGCCAGTCGCGCTCGCCCTCGCGCGTCAGGTCAAAATAATCGATCGCACCATTGTAATGACCGTGAAAATGAGTGAAACCCTGATTGTTCGGGTGCCACTTGGTGTTGTTGTGGCCAAGGTGCCACTTGCCGAAAATGCCGCGCTGCTCGTAGCCAACCTTGGCCAAGGCCTCTGGCAGCGTTAACTCGCTCGGGTCGAGCCCGAAGTTCCGCCACGGCGGGATCACTGCCCGAGCCATGCCGAACCGAATTGGATACCGGCCGCTCATCAACCCGGCGCGCGTTGGGCTGCACATCGGGAACACGTAAAAATGATCCAGCTCGACACCCTCACGCGCAATCCTATCGAGGTGCGGCGTCGGGATACGGTCTGAGTGAAAACCTACATCCGCCCAGCCAAGATCATCGGCGACGACGATGACGATGTTGGGCTGCTTAGCTGCAACGACGGTGGATGGCTTCGCCAAAGGCAACCCCGCAAGCATGTATAAAATAGCATGTATAAAAATGCGGACCATAAATCTGGAGTTGAACTGCTCACAACATCCGACAGCACAACACTTAATGCAAGCCGCCTTCCGCTTTGCTACGATCAGTAGACGTCCCTTAGGTATCGTTTGTCAGTCTGGAGCTGCTTGACCCATACCTCGGCATCCGCGCGGGATTTGCCGCCCTCCTTCTCGGCAATGGAGATCAGCGCCTCATGAACGTCCTTGGCCATGCGCGAAGCATCGCCGCAAACATAAAATACCGCGCCGTCGCTAAGCCATGAGTACAACTCGGCACTTTGCTCAAGCATGAGATGCTGCACGTACACCTTCTCCGCCTGATCGCGTGAGAAAGCGAGGTCGATGCGCGAGAGCCTGCCCTCGGTAAGACAGCGTTCCCACTCGTCGCCGTAGAGGTAGTCAGTCGCCCGGTGTTGGTCGCCGAAGAAGAGCCAGCTTTTGCCGGTCGCGCCAATCGCGGCGCGCTCCTCGACGAACGCCCGGAACGGCGCAATGCCGGTACCAGGGCCAACCATTATGATCGGCGTGTCACCGTCCTCGGGCAATTTGAAGGTTCTGCTGAAGTGCACGTATACCGGCATAGTTTCCCCTTCACTGACCCGGTCGGCGGTGTAGGTGGAGCAGACGCCCTCTCGGTTGCTACCGTGGCTGCGGTATCGCACAACAGCGATGGTGAGATGCACCTCGTCCGGGTGCGCCTTGGGGCTCGAGGCGATCGAGTAAAGACGCGGTAGTTGCTTCCTCAGCGTGCTGCAAAAGTCCGCCGCCGCCAGTCCCGGAACGGGGAAGTCGGTCAACAGGTCGATGACCTCCCGCCCCCAAAGGTAGTCGTCCAGCGCCGCCTTGTTTTCAGGATCAAGTAGCGACTCGAGTTTTTCCGAATGGGCGAAGGAGTTATATTTCTTGAGAATATTTTTCGTGATCCCGGTGATGTCGAGATCAGACGCAAATGCCTCGCCGAGCGGCTTGGTCGAGCCGCCCTTAAGTTCCACCGTTTCGCTGGTATCAAAACCGCCCGCCTCGATGACTTGTCCGACAACCTCAGGCGAATTGGTCGGCACAATGGCCAACGAATCGCCCGGAAGATATTCCAACCCGGAACCGGCCAAGCACAACTCAAGATGGAGAGTCTCCTTGGCCGAGCCCTCCTTGTTGAGCAGCACGCGTCGCTTGAGCGTGGAGGGGAACGGATTTTTTTTATCGTAAACCACGCCAGCGGAATGGTTCGTATTCTCGTCGGTCATTACAAACCAAACAGGATTCTGCGGTGAACAGCCCAGTGAAATCAAGTTCAACAGTGCGCTTAGCGAGGCGGCGGCTCAAACCGTCTCGAGTCGACTGCTACGAATGCTCCGAGCGACCGCATCGGTGAACTCCATGTAGTGCAATCCATCGGCAAACGTCGTGTGTGTCACGCCGCGTTCACCCCGGATGGCAGCGACAAAATCAGACTCAACCTGCCACCCGCCTCGTTCCCCGTCGGCGATGGAAATTTCGGTGAGTTGCTCGTCGCCTTTGCGGCCTCCAAATAGCCGGTCGCTGGTCAGCCGCAGTGTCCCCTCACTGCCGAACAGATAAATCGCGTCGTCCTGAAGCAACGCGGTGACTGCTGATTGCTGCAGGTGCAATTGCGCGCCGCTCTCGAGGTTGGCGACGACATCGAGATGCTCCGGCACCACGACCGGTTGAGGCTCGCCGCTCTCATCAAGTCGCTGCCTAGTGAAGGTTTTCGCCCGAGCCATCACATTTGTTGCACGGCCCACCCAGCGCACGACTGCCTCGTAGTAGATGCCCATCGCCAGCGTGTTGTTGCCGCTCAGTTCGGTGTTCTGCCGCCAGTGCATCGGCGACTCGCTGTCGAGGAAATCGCCGCGAACGCGGCTCTCCACCGCAAGCAGTTGGCCGAGGAAGCCTTCAGCGATGAACCGCTGAATGATCGCATCGGCAAACAGCGTAATCGGCGATGGCACGACCTGGGCAACCAGCCCAGGCTTGGCCAAGCTGGCGTCGAGCATGCACCTAGCCTCCGCGGCGTTCATCGCCATGCGCGCCTCGGTAAGCACGTGTTTGCCGGCGCCGATTGCAGCCAGTGTCACCGGACAATGCAGATACGGCCAGGTACCGATAACAATGGCGTTCGTGTCCGGATCGGCGACCGCCTGCTCCCAGTGCCCGTATGTTTTCGGGATGCCGAAGCGCTTGGCCACGGCGGACGACGACGACTCACTACGGTTGGCCACGCCGACGATTTCCACGCCATTGATCGCCTGTAGCAGCGGAATGTGCTTGGTCGTTGTGTTGGCTCCCGCGCCGACAATACCCACCCGCACGTCACTCATCGTCAGATCGGTAGTCGGTGTATTTGTTGCGGCCGGAACGGTTACTTTTTCTCGCTGGCGTGCCGACGAAGGATCGCAATAATCGTCTCATCCCTTGCATAGTCGAGAGCGGTCCTGCCGTTTTTATCCTTGTGCCCGATGTCCGCGCCCTTGCTGAGAAGCTGGCTCACCAGTTCGGGGCGCCGCATTCGCACCGCCCAAAAGAGAGGCGTCACATTGGAGTTGTCGGCAAGATTCGGGTTCGCGCCACGGGCGAGCAGGTGGGACACGACGGCGTGTTTCTGGCTGCGCACGGCCCACAGCAGCGGCGTCTTGCCGGTCTTGTCCTGTGAGTTGACCTTGATGTCGTTGGCTAGGTGGTATTTCACGGCATCGACGTCGCCGCCACCGGCACTGCGGAAGATATCTTTTTTGGGTGTCGTATCTTCCGGCTCCGGCTCGAGAGTCACAGCAGCCAGCGGCTTGGGAGCTGGATCTACGGCCGGCTCCGGCTTGAGCGTCACCGGCGCCACCGGCTTGGGTGGAGGAGCCAGCACAACCGATGATGACTTCCCGTCCTCGGCGGGGAGCCCGGAGGTGGTGTCCTGTTCCGGGGCTTGAGAGCCACAGCCAGCAAAGCCAAGTACCAGCAGCAGATTCAGGCAAGATAAGTGTGCTTTCATGAACCCCGTTTTTGCGGAGGTTGGCTTGGCCTGTCAAGGCCGGCTTGTTTTTTACGGCTTGGCCTGACTGGAAAACGGGCAGGAAACACGTTTTTCTGTGACCTTGCAAAAGAGGGGAATTCCGCTACGATTCGCTGCCCCTTGGCCTATTCGGCCTCTTTCGGTTTACCGGAGAAACCGCACCAAAAGTTAGTCATGCCCATTGCAACACCGAAGCAGTACGCCGCGATGCTGGACGCCGCCCAACAGGGCGACTACGCCTACCCGGCGATCAACATCACCTCCATCACCACAATCAATGCCGCGCTCAAGGCGTTCGCTGACGCGAAGTCCGACGGCATCATCCAGATGTCCACCGGCGGCGGGCAGTTTGCATCCGGCCTGAACAACAACGACCCCGTGCTCGGCTGCATTGTGCTCGCCGAGGCAGCCCACCGACTGGCTGATCGGTATGACATTCTAATCGGCCTGCACACCGACCATTGCCAACCGGAGAAGGCGGCCGGCTTCCTCAAGCCGCTCATCGAAGAGACGGCTAGGCGCCGCGACAAAGGACAAGGCAACCTGTTCCAGAGCCACATGCTAGACGCCTCCATCCTGCCGCTTGAGGAGAACATGGCCATCTCGAAAGAGTACCTCGAGTTGTGCGCCACCAACGAAATCATCCTCGAGGTGGAAGCCGGCGTCGTAGGCGGTGAGGAGGACGGTTCTGCCGGCACTGAGGACACTCCAGCGGAGAAGCTTTACACTACCCCAGAAGACATGCTGACCGTGTACGAGAGCCTCAACGGCATTGGCCGATACATGTTTGCCGCGACGTTTGGAAACGTGCACGGCGCTTACAAACCCGGCGCTGTCAAGCTGCGGCCAGACATCCTCAAGCAGGGCCAAGACGCTGTCATCGGCAAACACGGCAAAGCGGCGAAGTTCGACCTCGTCTTCCATGGCGGCAGCGGCTCCGCCAAGCACGAGATCAAGGAGACACTCGAGTACGGCGTGGTGAAAATGAACATCGACACTGACACGCAATACGCCTTCACTCGCCCGATTGCGGATCACATGATGGCCAACTACGAGGGCGTATTGAAGATCGACGGCGAGGTCGGTAACAAGAAGGTTTACGATCCGCGCTCTTACCTCAAGAAAGCCGAGCAAGCCACGGCTGATCGCCTCATCGAGGCATGCAAAGACCTCGAGAGCACCGGCAAGACCATCTTCGGCACAGTCTAAACCTCCCTAGCCAAGCGCTTGGCCAAATGCCTGGTTACTTGCCCATCGAGATGACGTCGCTCTCGTCGCCGGGCTTCAAGGCCGCTTTCGACTTGGTCGCACGCCTGCGGGAGTCGACCGGCTTGGCCGCATGCCCCCGGGCGGCGTCTTCTTCCCGCTCGGTCTCCTGGAATTTCACCGAGACAATCTTGCTGATGCCGTGCTCCTGCATCGTCACCCCGTACAACGTGTCAGCCATGCTGATGGTGCGCTTGTTGTGCGTGATGATGAGAAACTGAGACTGATCGAGGAACCGCTTGAGCACACGGATGAAACGGTTGATGTTCGACTCGTCCAGCGGCGCGTCCAGTTCGTCCAGCAGGCAAAACGGGCTCGGACTGACCTGATAAATTGAAAACAGCAGCGACACTGCGGTCATGGTCTGCTCGCCACCGGAGAGCAGAGTGATACTCTGGAGTTTCTTGCCCGGGGGCCGTGCCACGATCTCGATGCCGCTGTTGAGCACGTCCTCCTCGTCCACCAGTACCAGGTCCGCCTTGCCTCCCTCAAAAACCTCGGAGAATAGTTCACGGAAGTTGGCACGAATCTTCTCGAAGGTCGCGCGGAACATCTCCGTGGTCTCGGTGTTGATCTGCTCAATGATCTCAAGCAACCGTTCCTTGGCCTTGATGAGGTCGTCGTGTTGGCGGGTCAAGTGCGCGTAGCGCTCCTCGATTTCCTTGTATTCCTCGATGGCGACCAGGTTCACCGGCCCCATTCGGTCGATTCGGTCCTGCAACTCGGCGACCTTTTCCCCAACCCGCTCCCAATCGGGCTCAGATCCCTCGGCCTCACTCTCAGTGGCAACCTCCACTTTGAGGCTACCGGAATCGTCCTCGATCACCTTGAGGCACTCGGCCTCCACTTCCTGCAAAACAATCTGGTACTTCTCTTGAATCCGCTCGCAAAGATTCTCAGCCATCATGTTGTTCTGAGCCAATTCCACCTCGAGCTTCGAGCGACGTTCCTGCGAGGCGCTCAACTCCTCGCGAACGGTGCGCAGTGACACCTCACGCTTCTCCACTTTTTGGTCGGCCTCAGCCTTTTTGGACAAAAGCCCGGTAATGATTTCGCTGGACTGTTCACGTTCGCTACGAACGGCCACAATACGTTGTGTGGAGTCGGCGATGTCTTTTTCGGTCTGAGTCTTTTTGCTCCCAGTCGCCTCGATGTCACTACGGCGCTGGGCGACAAGTTGCTTGAGTTCCCCAATGCGAACATTGAGCGGCTCGAGCTGCCGCCTGAACGACGCCAGTAACTGCTCCTCAGACGCCAGCCCGACCTTAACCTCGGTCAGCTCCGCATTGGCGACATCTCGTCTGCCGCGCAGCCCCTCGACGACTCCGCCCACTTCGCCCACGAGTGCGTTGCTAGTCTTCTCCCTTTCCTCTAATGAAACCAACTCGGCAGCCATCTGATCTCGCTTATCGCTGCCCTCTGATTCCTGCCCGGCGAGGCTCTCAAGCTCAAACTTGACGGCCTCGATCTTCTGTGAGAGCACCCTCTGCGAATTCTCCAGCGCCTTCAGCTCGCCCTCACTCGACGCGATGGAAACCTCCTGCTGCCGCAGCTCGGCCTGTTCCTGCTGCAAGCCAGCCTGTAATGCGGTTTGCTCACCCTGCAGATCCCCTTTTTCGCGGCTAAGTTCGTCGACGTTTTTGCCAAGTCCCTCAAGTTCCTTTCCAAGCCCGGCAATTTCGTTTTTCCGAGCAAGCAGCGAGGCGGACGCATTGCCGTTTCCGCGTCCTCCACTGAATACGCCGTGCCGCGAGAGCAGCTCGCCGGCACACGTCACAAAATCAAGATCGCGATGTTGCTCACGGCCGCGTATGGCGACGTCGAGATCGGGCACGATGACCAATCGGCCAAGCAATCGGTCGAGCAGTGGCCGGAAGGCATCGTCGCATCCCACTTGGCCAAGCGCTGCCACGCCGCCAAATACTTCCAGCTTGGACACGTCGATCGCCGGCGGCGTACCGCCGGAAACCAGATCGAGCGCAACGATGTCTGCACGCCCTTTTTTGCCTTCGCTCAGCGACGTCAAGATCGACTTGGCATCGGCTGCCTGCCGGGTGATCACCAACTGTAGATGACGTCCCAGCGCGGCCTCGACGGCAGCGACGTATTCCTCTGGCACGCGAATCTGGTCTGCCAACAAACCCAGTACGGACTCGGACTCGCTAATGGCTGCCTGCGCCCCGGCGCTGACGCCCTCGTTGGAGGCCTGCAACTGCTGGAGCACATTCAGTCGCGACCGTTTCCCGGCCTGAACCCTTAGCAATTCATCCAATTCGCCTGTGAGCTTGGCTAAGAGTCCCTGCAACTCAGCCAGGCGCTGCTGGCGCTCCTCGACGGTGCCACGGTGGCTTTGGGCGCTGGTTCTGCGGCTCTCGACATCACTGGAAAATTGGCCAAGCCGCTCGCGCAATCTCGCCTCCTCCTCCTCGAGCTGGGTTTTCTCCGATGAAAGTTTCTCGAGCCGAACGGTGTTGCCGCGCTTCTGCAAATCGATCGAGTTGATCTCGTTGCGGACACGGGTCAGTTCCTGAGCAACGCTAAATGACTCGGACTGCGCCTGACGCAGCGCCTCCTGCCGTTGGCCAAGTTCCTCCTCGAGGGCATCGCAGGTAGCCTGCTTTTCATCAACAGCACGTCGTTTGTCGCCGACGGTGTTGTCCGCGTTGCCAAGCTTACCCTCCAACTCGGCCAACTCCTGCTCGGCCTCGCTACGACGCTGTTCGGCCTGGGCGATGTCTTCGTGCGCCTTGGCCTCCTGCTCGTCCAATTCCTGGATCCGCTCGTGGCTAAACTGGATTCGACTCTCGAGACGCTCGAGCTCGGCTTGCAAATTGGCGCCTTTTTCCTGAGCCTCGTTCACCTGTTTCTCGATCACACCGCGCTGCTGCCGCGCCTGGTCGATCGACGCCTCTTCACGCTCGATCGTACCGGTGAAATTATCCGCCCGACCCTTGAACTCACTGATGGCCTGCTCGCATTGCCGAATGGTTTCCTGAAACTCCCCGAGCTGATGCCGGGCAAATTGGCTTTCCAGTCTCTGAAGTTCGTCCATGAACTCCTTGTAGCGCCTGGCCTTGCCGGCCTGACGCTGGAGCGAGCCAATCTGCCGCTTGACTTCACGGATGGTGTCGGACACGCGCAGCAGGTTTTGCTCAGTGTAGTCGAGCTTTCGCAGAGCCTCTTTTTTCTGCGTCTTGAACCGTGTGATTCCGGCTGCCTCCTCAAACACCATCCGCCGGTCATCCGGCTTGCTGGAGATGATCTGGGTGATGTTGCCCTGGGCCATGATGCCGTAACTGGCCCGCCCCATGCCGGTGCCCATGAAAAGTTGCTGGATATCCTTGAGCCGGCACGCAACCTTGTTGATAAAAAACTCGCTGGCACCGTCACGGAAAATCCGGCGCGTCACCGTAACCTCGTTATACGGCAAATCGACTCCCGCAGCCTTGAGTTGATCGGTATCAATACCACCAAGTGTCAGCGACACCTCCGCCATGCCAAGCGCCTTGCGATTGTCGGTGCCGTTAAAAATCACATCCGCCATCCCTGAGCCCCGGAGCGCCTTGGCCGATTGCTCCCCTAAAACCCATCGAACAGCATCGGAAACATTGGACTTACCACAACCATTGGGGCCAACAATCGCTGTCATGCCCGGTTGAAAGTCGAGCGACGTTTTGTCCGCAAACGACTTGAAGCCAAGAGCCGTGAGGTTCTTTAAATACACGTCGCGGCGAATCAGAGCCAATTCGGCCAATCGAGTAAAGTCTAAAACACAAGATAAGACAGCATCTTATTCTCTAAACCACAATAGGTTGTGCTTTCTATGGGCCATTCTGGCTCAAGTTATCCATCGTTTCGCTAAGCCACAGGTTCCGAACTGGTTGACCCATAGCCACAGGACCAGCACAATCCGCCCTGCGCTTGGCTAAGCGTTACAATTTATGAGCATTGATTCGGTTTACTCGAACCTGACCTTAAAGAATGGAGCCAAAATGGCCCTGCTGGTAATGGACGGCCTCGGCGATATCGCCACTGCCGCCACGGATTACAAAACCCCGCTCGAGGCAGCCACCACCCCCAACCTCGACGCATTGGCTAAGGACTCCGCGCAAGGCAGATTGATCCCGGCAGCACACGGCATCACGCCCGGCAGCGGCCCCGGCCATCTCGGGCTGTTTGGCTATGATCCACTGGAATACGAGGTTGGCCGAGGCGTGATCGAGGCACTTGGCCTTGGCCTGGAACTACAACCGGGCGATGTCGCCGCTCGCGCCAACTTCTGTACGCTCGACGCTGATGGCCTCGTCACCGATCGCCGTGCCGGCCGAATCCAGACCGAACTTTGCGAGGAACGCTGTGCCAAGCTCTCCGAAAACATCAGACAGATCAGCGATGCCGAGGTCATTATCACGCCAGGCAAGGGCCATCGCTTCGTCATCATCTTCCGCGGGGTCGGCCTGGCTGGGCCATTGAGCGACACTGACCCTCACCGCGAAGGCCTGCCGATCGCCGAGTCGCAGCCGGACGATCCGAACTGCGCCAAGGCACAAAAAGCCGCGAAGCTCGTTGGCGAATTTTACAAGGCAGCCCTGCCGCTGCTCGCCGACTTGGAGCCAGCCAACGGCTTCCTCATGCGCGGCATCGCGCATCAGCCAGATATCCCGCTTTTCGCCATGCGCTACGCCATGCGCCCTGCCTGCATCGCGGTTTATCCGATGTACAAAGGGCTCGCCCAACTCGTTGGCATGACCAAGCATGAGGGTCCGCAAACAATCGAGGAGCAGTTTAAGCGGTATACTGAGTTGTACGACGACTACGAATATTTCTTCATCCACTACAAGTACACTGACATGTACGGCGAGGACGGAAACTTCGAAGCCAAGACCAGAGCGATCGAGGATTTCGACAAGGCACTGCCGATCCTTCTCGACAAAAAACCGGACGTCATCGCCATTACCGGCGACCACTCGACGCCGTGCGCGCTCAAGGGACACTCGTGGCACCCACAGCCGGTATTGGTGCACTCTCTCACCAGCGGCTCAGACAAACTAGACCGTTTCACCGAGACCCACGCCAACCGCGGCTCGCTCGGCATCATCGAGGCCAAGCACCTCATTCGCCTCATGCAGGCCAACGCGTTGATGTTCGACAAGTTCGGCGCATGAAAGCCGTCATCCTTGCCGCCGGAAAAGGCACCCGCATGGGCTCGCTAACCGACGAACTGCCCAAGCCGATGTTGCCGGTCGAAGGCAGGCCGATCCTCGAGCACATCATCAGCGGAATCGCCGCTCAGGGCGTGCGTGAATTCTGCCTTATAACCGGCTGGAAGGCCGAGGTCATCGAGCAACATTTTGGCGACGGCTCGACCCTTGGCATCTCGATCACTTACGCACGGCAGGAGGTGCAGGATGGCACCGGCAAGGCGCCGGAATTGGCCAAGCGCTTCGTCGGCGACGACCCGTTCCTACTGACCTACGGCGACATCCTCGTGCGCCCGAAGACGTACGCGACCATGGTCGAGCGCTTTGGCCAAAGAGAGTTTTCCGGCCTCATCACCGTGACACCAGGCGAGGATGTGACCAAGGGCGCGATCAATTTTTTCGACGACCAGTTTTGCCTCCGGAAAATCGTCGAGAAACCCAGCACGGAGCAACTCGACCAACTCCGCGCCGACGGCTGGCTAAAGGAAGGCGACACGATGTGGTACAACGCCGGCATTTACATCTTCCGCCCTGTCGTATTCGAGCACACGGCCAGGCTGCAAAAATCCCAACGCGGCGAGTACGAGCTGACCGACGCCATCGGAACGATGATTGACCTGGATGAACCGATCGCCGGCGCAAAAATCGAGGGCCGCTGGATCGACGTCCGCGACCCCGAAGTACTCGAGTCGCTGGGCTGATTAATCCCGCTCAAACTCAAAACAGGCGAGTTCGTTAGGGCCGCGAAGATAGAGGCGGTTACCGACGATAGCGGGGTGGGACATGGAGTCGACCTTGCCATCGCCGAAGGGGCGCAGGCGGCTGAGCGGCTTGAACTCGTTTGCAGCGGCGTCAAGCAGCAGCAGGTCGCCGCTGTTCGTCCAGACCAGCACCCGGCCGTTGCCTCCGATCACGTTCGTGTGATCGTAAAACATGTCGTCCTCCGCCACCCAAACGGTTTTCATGCCGTCTTTCAAGTCGAGGCAGTACATTTCGCCGTAGGCGGTGGCAAACACGCGATCGCCGACAATGACCGGCGAGCAGGTGTCCGGCGCGAGACTGCCGTTAGCCAATGCAGGCTTCGGATTGATTTTTCCATCGGGCGAAAAACCGTGCAGCCGCGTCCCGTTGTTCTCGGTGGCGAGCAGCAGTTGGTCGGCGTGGATGAGCGGCGTGGTGACGTTGAAATCCGCCCCCTCGCGCGGCACGTGCTCCCACAACCGATCGCCGGTGGCTGGATCCCAACCACCGAGGCTCGCCGAGTCGTAGCCGATAACCTGCCGGCGGCCGCCGAGTTTCCCCACGACGAATGCCGAGTAGGCGGCGGCGTGGCCGGGTGTTTTCCAAATCAGCCTGCCGGTTTTTCGGTCGAGCGCGGCCAACGAGGCATCGGGCGCGCCAGGGTTAATGATCAGCTTGTCGTCCACGATCAGTGGCGGCGAACTCGACCCCCACGTCAGCAGCTTGGCCCCGTAGTCCCGGTAATAGTTCGTCCGCCAAACGACCGCACCGGTGTCAAGCCGGACGCAGTGCAGATCGCCCAGCGCACCGTGCAGATAAACCAGGCCGTCGTGAACGACCGGCGTCGCGCGGGACGAGTTGCTGTAATCTATGTCGCCGGCGGCGGCGTAGTCCAGCCGCCACATTTCGCTGCCGTCGGCGGCGTCGAGGCAACGGAACAGGTCGCGGGTGGCCTCACTGTTTTTGTCGGGGGTGATGACGCGCGACTCCGTAGCCGCCGGGCCGGCGACGGCCGGGCCGGTGAGCTTGGCTGACCAAATTTTACGCAGCGACTTGGGCAGTTTTTTCGGCAAACTCTGCGTCAGGGCAAGTCGGCTCGGCCCGCGCCAGTCCGCCCATGCCGCCGTTTGACCAAGCGGCTTGATAAAGCCCCTGGCCGACTCAAGCGCGATGAGTAAATCCCTCCGCTTAGTCAAGGCAGTAACCTCCGCCGCCACGCGCCTGGCCAGGGCTTCATCGGTCGTGCCTGTGCGGAACAACCGAACGCCGGGCACGGACGGTGTCGTGGCCAGCACGCGCACCGCACCGGGCTCAACCTTGCCGCAGCCGACAAGTAACGGTGGCAGGTAGTCCGGCACCACCGCGGCATCCACCTCACCGTCGCTCAACGCCAGCGCCCCGGAATCGATCGCCCCGGCCGAGTCGAGCCTCGGTGGCTTTGCCAGGCGCACCTTTTGCAACATATCCTTGGCGGCTTGATGCGTCTCGGCCTCCTCCACCGGGCCAAGCATGACAGCGCGGCCGGAGAGATCACCGAGCCGCCTGGCGGGATCAGCGGTGCGTACGAGAAACACGCCTAGCTGGGTCGTGCGGCCGTCACGGTCGGTGAGGTCTGCGAGCGGCGAGACCGACAACTTTAGCCGGTGAGCATCGAAACGCACCATCGCATCCTTGCCGATGATGAAGTCCGGCTCCGATCGAATGCGGCGCAGTGCAAGATCGAGGCTTTCTTCGAAAGTCAGCTTGAAACTACGGCCAGTCATCCGTTCGAGGTGGGCGGCAAGTTGGTCGTAACGGCGTTGGCCGACGCCATCGACGCAGGAGCAGGACAACGGCAGCGCCAACGGATCCATCACCACCACCTGCACCGGCGGATCTTCCGCTTGGCTAAGCGGGAGTGCCAGCGCGAATAAAAGACCTGTGAGCCGAATCACTTTTTCCTTGGGGCGAGCACGCGGATGAGGTTGGCACGGACATCCATCACGTAAACACGGCTGGCATCCTTGTTGACCTCAATCGGGATATAGCAGGTCTGCGCGGCAAGCCGGCTACCGCGATCGAACTCGGTCGTGTCCACGTAACCCACCACGCCGAGGAACTCGCCTTCGGGTGTGTATTTTTTGATGCGGCCGATGCCGGATTCCGCGGTGTAGAGGATGTTGCCCGGGCCGATGTCGATATTGACCGGGTTGCAGCATGCGGCGAAACCCTCAATGCCGGTGCGATCACGCTTGCCCCAGCGCCCGAGAGATTTGCCATCGAGGTCGAACCGGTTGACGCGATGACGCGAGTTCTCGGCAATCAACAACTCGCCGTTCATCACCTGCATGTCGATATGGCTACAGCAACCGTACTGCTGCTCGATGATCTTTTTCGCGTCGGTGAGGTCACGGTTGAAACGGTAAATGTCCTCCGTCGCCCGCATGCTGTTGCCCGTGCCAACGGCGAGGAACACGTGTTTGTCGCTAACGAACATCCCGGCCGCGAGCGACTTGTCGCCGCTAAGCTTGTCGATGTCGGCCATAGCAAGGCGTTTGCCATTTTTGTCGTAGGAGGCCATTTTGCCGTGGCCGGCGACGTACACGGTGCCGTCGTCGCAGGCGTGGATCATTTTCGGGTGCGGGCCGTCATCCGGCATCGGCCACTCGGCCTTGACACTGCCGTCCAGGCTGATGACGCGGATACCATACTGGTGCTTGAATAGATCATCGATCGCGAGCGGCCCACGGTTGCCCCGTCGCTCCGGCTGGTCACCGTCTCTTGCGCCACGACCGGCACGGCCGCGGCTCTGGCCGCGATCGCCGCCGCGACCGCCAGAACGCCGACCGCCAAAACGGCTGCGAATCTCCTCCGGCAAAGCGCCCATTACCTTGCGACGGTCATCCGAATCCATCCCGCGCAGTGCTTCAAAAAAACTACGAGGATCGATTTCTCGCGCCAACTCGACAATCTCCTCCTCGGTCCCAAACTCAAGGATGTTATCAATCTCATCGCTAGATTTATCGGAGTCCTGCGCTTGACTTCCCAAACGGTCAACTGGCAGGCGATCCGCTTGACCACCACCGAACGCCCGGCCTCTTTGGCCCCGGTTTGGCCGTAGTTCGTCACCCGTCAACTTGCCGTCGCCGTTTTTGTCGAGCTTGACCAAGACCTCTTCAGCTTTCTCAATTTCGTCATTCGAAATCTCCCCATCTCCGTCTTCATCCAATGCCAACAACACGGGCAGCATCTGCATTAGACCGCCGGGACGCCGCTCGCCAGCCGAACCCCGGAAGCGTCGATCACGACTTCCGCCATCATCATCTCCCCGAGGTTGGGCGAACTCCATCTCTCCTTCTCCCCACGAAATGCCGACGAGCAAATCTTCATCGCGATTCATCGCGATTGTCTTGATGGTGATCGGCTTTCCACTGGAGTGTGTACCGAACTGAATCGGCTCGATCTCGGCGTGCGTACCCTCCGGCCTGCTTTCCTCCTCCGCAGCGAAACCAGGCACGGCACCAAGACCAAGCGCGATGAGCCACACGGAAAGTTTCGTGTTGAATTTCACGCCGGGAATCAGGGCCATTTACGCCAGGTCAAACAGCCGAAATGACGCGATGGTGTGGTCGAGCGCCACAACCTGGTCGCCGAGCAGCCCCACCTCGATACCGCCGTTTTGGCAGCCAACCAACTCCGCGTCTGTATCAACCTGCTCGTGTTCCTCGGCATCGAACGCCTCTGGGCCGGCGACGACCGCACGGAACTTACCGTCCTTGTCGAACACCTTGATACGCGGCTGTCCGCGTTCGGCAGTCACGAATTCGCCACTGCCGGTCACCGCCACGCTCACCGGGTTGCAGCAGCCGGAAAAACCTTCAAGCCCGCGGGAGCGTTTGCCCCAGCGCGACTTCAACTCGCCGTCGGCATCGTAACGCTCGACACGGTGTCGCCCCGGATGCGCCACGACGAGACCGCCGTCAGCCCATGTGATCGGGAAGAACGACTTGGGTACGGAGAACCGTCCTCCCTTGCCGCCGGCCAGGCGGTCGAGCACCTTGCCATCGGGGCTGATTTGCCAAATGGAACTGCTGCCACCGTCCGCCGCAAAGATCGTCCCGTCCACCGCCACTGCCAAACTAGTCAAAGCGGCGCCCTTGGCCAAGCGCTTGGTCTCGGCTTGAGTCTTGCCGTCGAGATCGCAGAGCAACACCCGGTCGCGAAGGCCGACGATTAGCCGCCGCTTGGCCACCGCGAGGCAACATGGCGCCTTGGCAAATTCCATTCGCCGCACCGGCTCGCCACCCGGCTTTAGCACGGCCACTGCCGAGTCGCCGGCGACGTAAACCAAGCCACCGGCCACGGTCATGTCGCGCGTCTGCTCTAGACCGGTCGGCAGCCAGCCGCTTGGCTTGTGGCGAGCCGCCCGGACGGCCGCGCCGGATTGCACCGCCACGCCGATGGCAGCAATGGACTGGGCGCCACGACTGAAAAACTGGCGGCGTGTGGGCTGGCAGTCGCCGGTGGAGCAGCCGCAGTCGGGAGTGGAGTTCTTTTCCTGTTTTGACATGAGCTTGATTCGTGTTTCCGCGCAAACAGGCCAAGACGGCGCAAATGGATAATCGGTTACACCGCAAAACCTGACGAGCGCGAAACATCCCACGATTTGCCCCGATACGCAACAGTTGACAATTGAGCGGGTTCGTTGTGGCATCGGGCATCCGCGAATTTCCGAACACATGAAAAAATTCAATGTCGGCGTGGTTGGCTACGGGTGGGTTGCCGGCGCACACATCGACTCGATCAACGCCACCGACCAGGGACAGATCACGGCAGTTTGCTCCTCACGCAAACTCGACCCCGCGGAGCTCAGCGCCAGGCACGGCGGCGAGATCCAGTGCCACACCAGCCTTAAAACGATGCTATCTGACCCTTCAATCGATGTGATTTCGGTGTGCAGCTACCCCTATCAGCATACCCGCCAAGTCATCGCGGCAGCCGAGGCAGGTAAACACCTGATCATCGAGAAGCCTCTCACGCTGAACCTGAAAGATCTCCGCGCCATGCAGAAGGCGGTGGCCAAGGCTGGCGTGCAAACTTGCGTCTGTTTCGAGTGCCGTTTCTCAAGCCAGTTCCTTGCCACCAAGGCGGTGATTGATCGCGGATTACTGGGACAGATTCACTACGGTGAGGTGGACTACTACCATGGCATCGGCCCGTGGTACGGACAGTTCCGCTGGAACACAAAGCGTAACGCCGGCGGCAGCAGTCTACTCTCAGCCGGTTGCCACGCGCTTGACGCGCTGCTGCTCTGTATGGGCGACGAGGTAGAGAGTGTCAGCAGCTACTCCACCGGCTCGGCAAACAAGGATTTCAAAAAATACGAATACGACACGAGCAGCGTAACGATTCTCAAGTTCAAGGACGGCCGCGTCGGCAAGACTGCGTCGATCATCGACTGCATCCAGCCATACTATTTTCACACGCATCTCGTTGGGAGCGAGGGCAGCCTGCTGGACAATAAGTTTCACTCGAATAAACTCGGCGGAGCAAGCGGTCTCGACAAAAACAAGTGGAGCGAGTTGTCGATGAAACTGGTCGACTCGGGCGATGTGAGCGATCACCCGTTCCAGACCCAGTTCGAGGCGTTTTTTGCCACCTTGGCCAAAGGCAAAGAGATGCCGTTGACTGACTTCGCCACGGCGGCCAAATCGCATGAGATCATCTTCGCCGCCGACTTGTCCGCGAAGAAAAACCGGCCTGTGAAACTTTCCGAATTGCGTGCCTGACCCGACCGACCAGCCCCGGCGAGTCGCCATCGCCATCGCCGCGCATCCGGACGATATCGAGTTCATGATGGCCGGCACGCTGCTGTTGCTACGGAACGCCGGTTGGGTAATTCATTATCTCAATGTCTCGAGCGGCAACTGCGGCAGCAACAGCTTGAGTGCGTCAGGAACCGAAGCCGAGCGCCTGGCCGAGGCGCAGGAAGCCGCCGATTTTCTCGGCGCAACATTCCACCCGCCCTTCTCGCGCGATCTTGAGATTTTTTACGACCTCCAGCATCTGCGGCACTTGACCTCGATCATCCGTGAGGTCAACCCGACTATCGTGCTCACGCATTCGCCGGAGGATTACATGGAGGATCACACCAACACCTCGCGCCTGGCGGTGACGGCCGCCTTCTCGCGAGGCATGCCCAACTTTGAGGTTTCGCCTGCGCGTCCGCCGGTGGGCGGAGAGGTGGCCGTGTACCACGGAATGCCTCACGGCCTGCGGGATGCCATGCGGCGGCGGGTCGTACCCGGACTGTTCATCGACACGGCAAGTGTGCTCGAAACCAAGCGGCAGGCGCTCGCCGCCCATCGCAGCCAAAAGGAATGGCTCGATGTCAGCCAGGGATTAAACTCGTACCTGCAGACAATGGAGGAGATGTCGCTGGCGCTTGGCCGGATGTCGGGCGAGTTTCAGCATGCCGAGGGTTGGCGGCGCCACTCGCACCTTGGCTTCAGCGCCGTGGAGATCGATCCGCTTGGCCAAGCGCTTGGCCAAGCGGCCCTGGCGAACTCAGACTACGAAAATGGTCTAGGTTAAGCCGCAACCGACTCAAGCCACCATGGCGAGAACGTGCTTGTCGTTCTCTTCAGCCACATGAAGCAGCTTGGCAGCAACGGCTGACTGTTCCTGGAATTTCATTCGCAACGTCAACGACTCCGCCGGGGCAGCTGTCAAAGATTGCCTCAGATAGCCCCAATTCGATTGGAACAACTTCTGCATGTGATACTGGATAGCAGTTACATACATAATCACCACAGTTGCCGACTTGAGCTGGAACACTTTAGTTTTTTTCTCGCCTTGGCTCGCGTCGACCAACCGCTACACTGCCGCCGTGCTGGACACGGAACTGATTCCCGCCGCCGAGGCGGATTCCAAATGGCTGATGATGGTGCTGCACGGGCTGGGCGACAGCATGGAGGGTTACCGCTGGCTGCCCGGGGCGCTGCGCACCCCTGCTCTCAACACCCTGCTCGTCAACGCGCCGGACGACTATAATGGCGGCTTTTCGTGGTATGATATTTACAATAACACGGCGCCCGGCGTGGAGCGCAGCCGCGGCTTGTTGTTTGACCTGCTCGACCGGCAACGCGCCGACGGCTTTGCCACGGAGAATACATTCCTGTTCGGCTTTTCGCAGGGTTGCCTAATGACGCTCGAGGTGGGGATGCGTTACTCGCATCGGTTCGCCGGCCTGATCGGCATCAGCGGTTATGTGCACGAGCCGGACAAACTCGTCGCAGAGCAGTCGCTAATGGCTAAGGAGCAGTCATTTCTCATCACGCACGGCACAGCCGATCCGCTGCTGCCGCTAGCCCAGACCAAGGCGCAGATGGAGCAACTCCGTGCCTCCGGCATACGCATGCAGTGGGAAGTGTTCGAGAAGGAGCACACCATCCAGGGCGAAGCTGAAGTAGCGGTGATCCGAACGTTTGTCGATGAGCGTATCGCAGAAACTACCGTAGGTTGACCGGTTCACCGTGCGCCCGTAGAGTTTCGGTGCATGTTCGGACAATTCACTTTTCTGGCACCGCTTTGCCTTGGCTTGGCTGCGACGCTTAACGTGCTTGGCCAAGTGGACCTAGGTTCGGCCATCAAACTCCAAGATGGCTTTGAGGCGACGCTCTATTCCGGGCCGGACTTGGCCGACGACATATACTCAATGACGCTCGACGCCAAGAGCCGAGTCGTTGTCTCGAGCCGCGGCTACATCCGCACACTGCACGACACCGACGGCGACAATCGCGCTGACAAAGCCATCCTCTTCGCCAAGCTCGATCACGGTACCATGGGCATGATGTTCGACGGGCCGTATCTTTGGGCCGTGGCCAACCGCGCCCTGCTCCGCTACGAGGACGCCAACAACGATGGGCGCGCGGACGGGCCGCCCCGACAGTACCTCCGCTTGGCCAACGGCGAGCACGGCTCGCACGCCATACGGAAGGGTCCCGATGGCTGGCTTTACCTTGTCGGCGGCAACAACACCGGTTTCAGGGCGAGCCAATTCAACTCCAATCAATCGCCGCTGAATGAAACAGAGGGTGGTGCAATCATTCGCTTTTCGCCGGACGGTGAAATATTTGAGGCGCTGGCATGCGGCTTTCGTAATCCGTACGATTTTGACTTCAACTGGCGTGGTGACATGTTTGCCTATGACAGTGACACCGAGCGGACATTCTTTCTGCCTTGGTACACACCGACACGCCTGTACCACGTTGCCATCGGCGGGCATCACGGCTGGCGCATGCCCGGGCACAAGCGCAGCTGGGCGCGCCCCGGCTACTACTCCGACACCGTACCCGCGCTCCACAAAGTCGGCCGCGGCTCTCCCACCGGCGTCGTCGTTTATCGCCATCGACTGTTCCCGAATGAATATCATGACGGCGTTTTCATTCTCGACTGGACATTCGGCAACATTTGGTTTTACCCACTCAAACCCTCCAATGCCTCCTACCAGGCACTCCCACAATTGTTCCTCTCGCCAATCGGCACCGACGGCTTCGCACCAAGTGACATCGAGGTTGGGATAAACGGCGAACTGTTCGTCTCTATTGGGGGACGAAACACCAAGGGTGCAGTCTTTCGCATCGTTCCCACGAAAGGAACGCTGGCAAACGACAAACAAAAACTGATCCCTCAAGAAACCATTCTCGATGACGTGCTCAATGCGCCGCAGCCGCTTGTCCAATGGTCACGCACTCAGTGGCAGCCGAAGGCTAAAATCGTCGGAGCCGCTCATTTTGTCGAAGCGGCAATGAATACTAAACGTGTCGCCAAGCAACGCGTCCGCGCCATCGAGGTGATTACCGAGATGTTCGGCGGGCTTAAAGCCGAAACTGCCGAGCGACTGGCCAACGACTCCGTCCTCGACATCCGCGCCCGTACTGCTTGGTCGATTGGCCGTTTTCCACGAGCTAACGCGATCAGGCTCCTTGCAAAACTCGCGGTCGATCCCGAAGATTTCGTCCGCGCCCGAGCACTCGAGGCGATGCTGCGACGGCTCCCGGACGATCCCAGTCAATCCGGTAAATGGCTCGAGGCTATCGAGGCCAATTTCAACCGTCCGAGCATCCGCATCCGACTCATCTCCGCCCGATTGGCCAGCCGCCTGCCCGATAATGCTTGGCAACAAATACCTTTCGACCGGCTGACCATACAAGGAAAAGTCACGGCCGCCACCGCAATGATCTGGCGTAAACCGGAAACCGATATCCACACGGAAGTTGTGCAACGTATGTTGCCACTCATCGACATCGACCAAACCGACAGCCTCAACACCGACATTGTACGCACGATCATCCTAGCGCTCGGCGACTACAACTTGGATCGGCCAAGCCGTGAGTCGTTCACCGGCTATGAATCCCCACATTCACTCGAGGCACACGCCGGCTTGACCAAGGCGATCGCCACTCAGGTTACGCCGCTTATGGATACCATTCACGAAGATCTACATCGAGAAGCCGGGCGGCTCCTGGCCATGGTTGGCGCTGGGCAGCCTCAACTTGCCAGCGATTTGCTGCGCACGATCACCGCTGACTCCGATCCGGTTGATGATTTCCATAAACTCATTGTCATGGCCAAGCTGCCGTCAACGATTCCCGATACCGACTTGGGCAAGCTCGCCGATTCACTGATGGGACTCGACGCCAAGCTGCAAAGCCGAAGCACACGACCAAAGCTGAACTGGACAATGCGTTTCGTCGATATTGCCCAAGCGCACAGCAAGAAACAACCCGGCTTGGCCAAGCGCTTGGTCGCTCACAAAAATTTCCCAACTGGCAGCCATCTGACTTTTGCGCTGACATTGAAGGGTGAAGTCCTCCAAGTCGCAGCCAAGAGCTATCTTGCTGCAACACAGTCAGACAAATCATTCACTTGGTCCAACGACTTGATCAACCTGCTCGATACGCTCCCGGCTGAAACAGTGCTTCCTGTTCTGCGCTTGCAGTGGTCGAATCATGGTTTACGCCCAGCCATTCTCAAGCACTTGTCCAAGCGCCCAACGTCCCGGGATCGACACCGCTTCCTCGACGCCCTGCTGTCGCGCGACAGTAAAGTTTCAGCCACCGCCCTGACTGCCTTGAGACAATTGTCGCCAAGCAACCAGCCGAATGATTTGGCCAAACTGATCCGAAAACTGCGACGTGAATGCGGTCCCGATGGCAAAGCTGTGACTCGCAAACAAATAGTCAACCTCTTGGCCAAGTGGTCCGGCCAACCGCTTGCCGTACCCACTGAGAAAAGTGCCAAGCCGGACGAACTACTCGCCGCCTGGCAGCCGCTCTTCGATTGGTTCGCAGCCGCACACCCAAACCAAGCCGCCGAAGCGACTGGCTCCGGCCTGGTGAATGCCTCCAAGTGGGAGCAGACTCTGGCCAAAGTCGATTGGTCGACCGGTGATCCGAAGCGCGGCAGCAGACTTTTTGCCAATCGCGCCTGCCAAGGCTGCCACTCCGGTGCCGGAGCACTTGGCCCCGACTTGAAGGGATCTGCCAACCGGTTTTCGCCGAAAGATTTGTATCGCGCAATTCTCTTTCCCAACCGCGATATTTCGCCACTGTATCGCTTTACCGAGTACCGAATGCGAAACGGGGAAATACACACCGGCCAAACTGCATTCTATGCGGCGGAAGGGGTTGTTTTGCGAACTGGCGCGGGAATCGTTCGACTCGACCAAGCGGATATTCAATCTACAAAGCCAAGCGAGCGCTCGATCATGCCAGAAGGATTGCTAGAGGGACTCGGGGAGGGAGATCTCGCCGACCTTTTCCAATACATCAAATCGCTATGAACGGAAAAGTAACCGGGCAATCGCCGGGAGTAGCAAGATGGCGAAAACCATGTTCATCAGGAACATGAACATCAGCAGGATGCCCATGTCAGCCTGAAACTGAAGCGCCGAAAAGGCCCACGTGCCGACACCGACCGACAGCGTCAACCCAGTGAATACCACCGCGCTGCCGACCTGCGTCATCGCGGCGTCCATCGACTCGGCAAACGAAAGCCCTTTACGCCGCTGCGCCACGAAACAGCTGAACAGATAAATCCCGTAGTCCACGCCCTCGCCGACACCCAGTGCCACCACCGGCAGCGTCGAAGTTTTCAGGCCTATCCCCAGCGCGTGCATCAGGCTGTGCGCCAACACCGACACCAGCGCCAACGGCAGCACAATGCACACGACCGCCTTGATTGAGCGATAGCTGGCAAGGCATAGCAGCGCCACGGCGACGTACACGTAGATCAGGATCGGAAACTGCGCCGCCTCGATAACCTCGTTGGTCGCCGCCATCACGCCGGCATTACCACCGGCCAGGCGGAAGCGCGCTTTTTCGGTGCCGTTTTTTTCGTCGAACGCCTTCACGGCAGCGACGATGCGGCGCAGCGTGTCGGCCTTATGATCCTCGAGGAACACCATCACCGGCAACACGCTACCGTCGAGATTGGTGAGGCCGGTCGATGTCTCCACGCGCCCGACCGCTTGCGCCAGCATGTCGCGATTGTGCGGCAACACACGCCACTTGAGGCTGCCCTCGCTGTAGCCGGAATTGATCGTGCGCGCGATACCGGCCAGGCCCATGACATTTTTCACCCCCTCGACGTTGGCCAAGTGCCACTCGAAACGGTCGAGCAACTCCATCACCGCGTAGTCCACCGAGCCGTCTTTCACCGTCTCGGTGAATGCGATGAAAATATCGACGCCAAGGTTGAAGTTGCCGGTGATCATCGCGCTGTCGAGATTGTAGCGTGAGTCCGGCCGCAACTCCGGCACGCCCTGGTGCAGGTCGCCGACCTCCACCCGCTTAGCCTGCGAGAAACCAAGCGCAAACAGAACCGCGCAGACGGCAACCATCGCAGCCGCCACCTTTGGCCCCGACAAGTGCGCAGCCGCGTGCCAGATTTTACTCGTCCACACCTTCCGCCTAGCCACGCTCTCGCGGTAACCGTCGCGGGGTTTCTGGTATGACAACAACAGCGGCAACAGCAGTAGATTCGTCAGGATGATCGCCGCCACGCCGATGCTTGCGGCGATGGCCAGTTCACGAATCGTCGGCACCGGAATGAGCAGAATGGTGACAAAGCCGATCGTGTCCGTGATCAGCGCCACGCTGCCCGGCACGAGCAATTGCCGGAACGCTCTCCGCCCTGCCTCCAGCGAGTCGCAGCCCGCAAACAGCTCCGCGCGAAACGCCCGCACCATTTGCACGCCGTGGCTCACTCCGATCGCAAAGACGAGGAACGGCACAAGGATCGACATCGGGTCGATGCCGTAGCCGAGGAGGTTGAGCAGCCCAAGCTGCCACGCCACCGCCGAGATCGAGCAGCCCAGCGGCAGCGCCGCAAACCAAAACGACTGCGCATAAAACCAGACCAGCAGCGAAGTCAGCACCACCGTCACGCCAAAGAAAAACACCACGTTGAGCGCCCCGTCGCGGACGTCGCCCATCACCTTGGCGAAGCCGATGATGTGCACGCTGACGGCATCTGACTCGTGCTTCATTCGCAACGCCTCCAGCCGCTTGGCCAAGGCGAAGGTGTCGAGTCGCTCGCCGGTGTCCGGATCAATGTCGAGCAGGTTAACCATCACCATCGCGCCGTTGAATGAGTCGGTCACAAGCCGCCCCATGTAGTTCGACTTGAGCGCATTCTCGCGTACCTTGGCCAAGCCTTCGGGCGTCGGCGTAAAGTCGGACGGCACGACATTCCCGCCGGTGAAGCCGTCCTCGACGACCTCGGTGAACCGAACGTTCGGCGTGAAGAGTGACGTGACACTCGACTGATCCACGCCCGGCATGCCGTACATTTGCTGCGTCACCGCCTCAAGCGTTGTAAAATATTCCGGCGTGAAAATGTCGCCCTCCCTCGCCATCAGCGCCACCATCACGCGGTTGGCTCCGCCGAACTGCGACTGATATTTTGTGAACGTCTCGATGTAGGGGTGCCCCTGCGGGAGTTGCTTCTCGAAGCCGGCGTCGATCTTCGTCTGCGTGGCAAACCCAAACAGCACCGCCGTCACCAGTAGGAAAACCGCGAGTAACAGTTTGCGTTGGCCGAACACCCACTGCTCTACTCTCGTGGCAAAACCGGCGCCGCTCATTTCACCACCTCCGCATGCAGGTCGGCCAACTCGAGCCGGTGCACGCCCTTGTCACTCGCCAGCAATAGGCCGCCATCGCTCGCCTGCCATAGACTCGTTGCCGTGGCCGATGCAGCGCCCGGCCAGACGGCCAAGTGGAACGAGCGCCCCTCGTCGGCGCTGACCAGCAGTTGGCCGGCAGCAGCGGCGAGCACGAGCCGACCATCAGCAAGAGCCAAGCCGGCGTGCAACAACGCCTTCGTTGGCGACTCGATTTTCAGCCACTCGCCATCGTCACCACTGCGGAAGATGTTACCGCGCAGGCCGAACACCAACGCACCGCGCTTGGCAAAAGGCACCGCGCCGAAGAACGTGCCCTCGTACGGCGTCGACAGCGGCACCCAGCGCTTGTCCCGGTCCCCGCTACGCCGCACGGTGCCGAACTCGCCGGTCAACCACAGGCCTCCGTCCGGCGCGGGGATGATGTGGCTCAAGTGCGGGTCGTCGTCCTGCTTCGCCTCGGTCCACGTTTT
This sequence comes from Pedosphaera sp., assembly GCA_022451065.1. Taxonomy (GTDB): domain Bacteria; phylum Verrucomicrobiota; class Verrucomicrobiia; order Limisphaerales; family UBA1096; genus UBA1096. The sequence continues at coordinate 30,496 of JAKUOU010000027.1, forward strand.
GCCGCCATCACTGGTCGAGAGGAATTTGCCGTACGAGCCAACGATGAACCCGGTCTTGGCGTCCAAAAAAAGAATGTCGAGATAGGCGGTCTCTGGATCGTTTTCGGCGTTGGCCTTGGCCCACGTCTCGCCGCCATCGCCAGACTTTAAAATCACAGACTGATGACCGACAGCCCAGACAGTCTTGTCGTCAATGAGAAACACACCGGTGAGCGTGCGGCGTGTAGGCGCGGCGACCTGTCGCCAGTTATTTCCATCATCGGTCGATAGTAAAATATGGCCGCGCTCGCCGACGGCCACCGCACGTTCGCCCCCCCCGTGGACGTCAAGCAACAGCGAGTTCTTGGCCAAGGGCGCGATAACGGAGTCACCATCGATCGGTTGCGCAGCCAGCTTGACCAAGCCAAGGCACATGAGAAGCACCGAAATCCAGCTTGGAGTGCGATGGCCAAAAAAGAAACGGGCCGGGGCGAACCCCGGCCCGTCTTCGGGTTGGTTTGGTTGGTTGGGGATTTGACTCACCAATCAATCGCTTACTTAGCGGCGACCGCGCCGGCGCAACGCCGATGGCGTGTAGTCACCTGACTTGGACTCGTACGAGAAGTCGTACATGTCGTTTTCATTGTCCAAGCCGTGAGCAAGATAGCGTCCAGACAAAAGATCCATATGCACTTCAAGCGTGGTCCAGAAACTGAGGATATCATAGTAGTTGATGCCGTGTCCCTCAGACACACGCCAAAGGCGACCCCGGTTGTCGTACTGATCGACGACCAGTACACCCCAACTGTCCTCGTCCACGTAAAAGCGGCGCTTGGCATAAATGTGGCGCTTGCCATCCTTTAGTGTAGCCTCGACCACCCATACGCGGTGCAACTCGTAGCGGCTGTGCTCCTGGTTAATGTGCATCGGCGTGACGATGTCGGCCACCTTCAGGCTGTCGCTATGCAGCTTGTAGGAATTNTACGGCACATAAACCTCCCGTTTGCCGACAAGTTTCCAGTCGTAACGGTCGATCCCGCCGTTGAACATGTCGAGCTGGTCACTGGTGCGCATGCCGTCCGACGCCGTGCCGGGGTTATCGTAAGCGACTTGCGGCGCGCGGCGCACGCGGCGCTGGCCGGTGTTGTACACCCAGGCGCGGCGCGACTCCTTCACTTGGTCAAGTGTCTCGTGAACCATCAGAATTGTCCCGGCCAAGCGTGCGGGCGCTGTGACTTTTTGCTCAAAGTAGGCCATCACGTTGCCGACGCTCTCCGTGGCGGCACCGAGCTGGTGGTAGTTCCACAGGAATTTTTCCTCGAGTTGGACCAGCGTGTAGTTGCCGGAGCGAGTTGGAGCNACCTGTCCGACNGTACGCAGCCCNCCCAGGCCGCGGTAGCGTAGGAGATGATTCCAGATCACTTCCTGCCCGGTTTTCGGAAGCGGAAACGGAGCACCACGGGAAGCCCCGGACACACCGTTGCCGCCGTCCGCCAGCTTGGCGGACGCGACATTGGCCTTGGTGGCATCATAAATATCCTGCGGCGCGGAGGCGCTGCGGCGGGTGGGGTACACCGGCATCTTGTAGGTGGAGGCGTACCTTGCAAGAAGCGCCTTGTGACCCTCGGTCAGGTTGTCGGCGTATTGCTCCGCGTTAGCCGCGTTGATGGTTGCGCTTGGCTTGTCATCGGCAAACGGGTCCGGATGATGATCGCCTGACTTATAGCCAGCCGGCGGCTGCGTGATGCCTCCCTCCCAGGCTGGGATGGTGCCGGCGGCGTTGCCGGCCTTCTCGGCTCCAAGCGGCGTCAGGCTTTTGCCCAGGTCAGCCGCACTTTGAGCCGTTGCTGTAGCCACTCCCGCAGCAAATGCAGCGGCGGTTATTAGATAAAAACCAGTGTTACGTTTCATTGTTAAAATTAGTTTGGATTAGAACGAGTATTGAACCATTGCCTGCAGAAAATCGCGGTCGTGCATGAGGTTGTAGTCCTCGTTACCGAAGAACTCGGTGTACTTGATCGAGCCCTGCCATGAGTTTTGGTACGAGGCCGTCACGCCCACGGTCACGCTCTTGCGATCATGCAGGAAGTTACCCAGCGGCAACGGCGTGTTGCCATCGACATCGTGCGCAAACACAACCGCCGGCGAAAGGTTCACGCCGCCGATCACATCCATGTAATCGATGCGCGCGGCCAATCTGTAACCCCAAGAGAAGTCATCCGCGAACGCATCGGCCGATTCAAAATGATCCTGCGCGTGGCCAACGCCGGCAAGGATCGCCGGGGCCAACGGATCGCCGCTGAGCGCCGTGCCAGGGCCGTCAAAGCGGAGCACATCCTTGCTCGGCAAATCCGGAACCACCGTCGCGGCAGCTTCACCGACAATTACCCATTGCGAGGCACCAAGCGTTGGGCCGAACAGCTTGGTCACTGTAAACTGTGGCTGCCAGACTTCAAAAGTGCGGTAGCCTTGGACGTAGCTGTTAAAATCCTGCTGCCCGAGCTGCGTCATGCTGCGGCCCTGCCAAGCAGGGTTACCCATGTCCGGCACACCGTCACCGTTGGTGTCGACCACCGGGATCACACCAATGTTGCCCAGTGACGGCCTGGCCGGAGTGAGGCCTGCAAGCAGCAACTCCACATCGTCCACCTGCAGTGGCACGTCACGACGGTACGACACTTCACCCTGCAGTGAGATGCCGGTGGCGCCGATCTCGGTGTTGAAACTCACTCCGTAAAGTTGGATGTCTTCCGGATATTCGAATATGTAACGTGCTGTACCGGGGTAAAGCTGCGGAAGCTGTGTCTGGATAGCGTTCAACTGGCCTGCGAAACCAGCGCGTTGAGCGGTTAGCGAAGCCTGCTGGGCCGCCAACTCTGTCTGCTGAGCCAAGAGCCCTTCCTTCTGGCCGACGATCGTTGCCTGCTGCGTTTTTAGTCCGACCAAATCCGGGCTGTTGGGATCCGCCGCCTCGAGTTGGGCAATAGCCCCGTTCACTTGAGCCAAACCGGCCTCGGCCTCTGTCAGACCGCCTTCGACCTGGACCAAACCGCCTTCGACCTGGACCAAACCAGCGTCGATCTGGCCAATACCGGCCGTGATAAGATTGATCGTTGGCTGCAACTCTCCAAGGATGTCGCGCCCGGTCATGGCGCTTATCACCGGCAGGCGGCTGTGATAGTTGATGAAGTAAAAGCCAAACTCCGTGTCATTGAGCCCCTCAGCGAAATAGCGTGCGGCTAGACCGAACTGCCCACTGTCGCTGGCCCGGTTACTGCGCCCACGCGGAATCGCAGCTGCGCCCGAGGGAAGGAACGGCGCATTCGCCGCGCTAGGTGGCAGGGCCGGGTTGAACAATGGACTTGAGATGGTTGGCACCCTAGCGGGTTCTCCCTCAAGCAAACCGTAAAGCGGATTGTCTATGAAACTCTCCATGTTGGGCTGGCCGAAGCTGCCGAAGCCAATCATGGCATACTGACCGCCCGGTCCGACAAAATCCTTCGTGCTGAAGTAACTGCCGGCGGGGTCGATCTCCATCTCCTCCTGCTTGAACTGGTAAAAGCCCTCCAAAGTAAGGTTGTCGCTTGCCTGCAGGGACACCGATAGAAGCGGCACCGGTCGCAACGCCTCGCGCAACTCCGAACCGGGGATGCGAAACTTGGTCACGTCGATCGGGTTGATGACATTGATGCCGTTCTGGATAAACGTGCTCTCCCCCCAACTCAGCACCTGATTGCCCAGGCGGATGTTCACCGGTACGGAGGTTGGGAGATCGTACGAGATGTAAGCGTCAAGCAACTCCATGTCCCGGCCAACCTCGCGCTTGGCCTTGTCGCTCAACGGGCTGTCGCCCCGAATATTCTCGAAATCGACAAAGTACGTACCGCGCAAAAACAAGCTCATATCCTGCAATTGCTTGAAATCCACTTCCAGGTCGTGGGTGCCCTTGGCCACGTTGGAAAACAGTCCCGAGTCGTAGTTGAGGTTGGCATCGTCACCGTTGACTGAGTAACGCGTACCACCATTGGCAATGCCGATGTTCCCGGGATCAGCGTCCGATGTTCGCAAGGATGCTCCGTAGCTCAGCGTCGTGTCGAGGTTGCCCTCGATGGCGTCGTTCTCGAACTCCACCGCCTGGGTCGTCATAGCCACCGCGGCAATTGCGGACAAAGCAAAACGACAGGTTGCAGGGAATTCGCCATTGATTCTGGCGATTGGGTTGCTCATTGGGGAGGGCATCGTGACACATCATGCCTCAAATGCACGTAAAAAATTGCAGTTTTTTGAATGGTTTCCACCCTATATCCGCACAGCTGTTTGTCACACCTATTGGCCAAACAGACGCATAGAGAAATCCGGGCGAAATGGTTGACCAGTTCGAAGGTGCACGGGATGCTCCCGCCGATGACTCGACTTATTCTTTTGCCTCTTATTTTAGCTTTTGGCCAAGAGGCCATGGCGCAATCCTTAAAAGAGTTGCCCGGCAATCTTCGAGCCGTTCTCGAAAACACAAAACCACTCGCAACGCCCCGAAACGGTCGGCTGCCACTTTTCGTACTGCCCATCAGCGGCTCACTCTCCTCCCTGCCGGATGACCAGGCGGAAAAGATATTGAACGACTTGGCCAAGCGGGGCATCGGCTATTCGGTGAACTGGAATCACGGTTCATTTGAGGCGTCGCTGAAGGAAGGGTTGCGAATCGGCGAAATGCAGCAGCGCTTGGGCAGGATGATTTCCGTCCATGCCACCGGATGCCTTTACTCTTTCTTTGATGGTACCGACACAACCCAGCACATGGATGCCGATGGCAAACCTTTTGCCGAGATGTCGTTCGGTGGTACGATGGGCTGTCCCTTTGCAATCGAGCATCGGATCCCGATTATCCGGCAACGCGTCGAATCGTTCCTGAAGCAATACAAGTCTGCCGGCATTGATGTCGATTTCATCTTTGCAGACTGGGAAATCGACGGTCCCATCGAGTGGAACGGTGCCTGGGCCAGTTCGAAGCGATGCCGCCGTTGCCGCGAACACATGCCGGGCATCGATGATTTCCGCAAATTCCAAGCCAAGCTGCGGGCAATCCGAAGCGATCTGCAACGCGAAGCGTTTGGCGACAATGTCACCCGTTATTTCCCGGAAGCGCTTGTTGGCAACTATGCCGTAAACCCACACAACGGCTACCGTTACTGGTACGACTACTTTGAACGCGAAACTCCAAATGCACCTGCTCTGAAGGATCAACGTGCGCGATACCGCGAGTGGTTCCACGAGTTTGAACGCTGCGGATACACGTTTGCGATGCCGGTAGTTTACACATGGTATCCCACTTTCGGTTGGTACGACTTTGAGCCAAAGGATTATCGCTGGTTTTACAACATGATGCTGGTCGCCTCGAATGCTGGCCAACATACCTCACAGCAGACACCGATCATTCCATTTGTCCACTGGCACACCACCGCGCCCCCGAACAATCCCGACCCGTCCGTGGAACAGTTTAGCAGGCAAAACTATCAGGAACTTCTCTGGCACATGCTGTTGCGCGGACACGACACGTTTTTCCTCTGGTGCACCGGCCAGGAGTTGGCAACAGAAATCCAGCTGGTTCATGACGTTTACCGCGAAAGTTTGCAGTACAACGGTTTTATCAATCGCGGTGTGCCGGCCCTGTTTGAAGTGCCCTCGAAGCCCGGCCCGGTCGTGTCCGGCCTGAGACTGGGTAACCGTGTGCTGACGCGGAGAACCGATTTCGGGACGGAGACAAGGAACGAAACTTTGGCCTTGGCTGGTGGGGGTGAAGTCTCCGTAGCCTCCAAACGCGGGATGCAAATCCTGACCGTTGAAAAAAAGCCAAGACACCCCGGCATTCTGAAAGACCACAACGGCAAGCTACGTTTTCCGATCGGTTTCTATGAGTTCCCAGGTAACAAGGAAGAGCTTCAAAGAATGGCTCAGAGTGGCATCAACCTTGTCCGATGCAGCAACCGGGCCTCCCTCGATTCGGCACACGCGCAAGGAATGATGGGCTGGGTGCCGCTCAGTGTCCAACAGGGGGCAACACCGGGGTTGCGGAAACAAATTGAGACTCTGCGGAACCACCCTGCCTTGGCCGTATGGGAGGGTCCGGACGAAATCGTATGGACATTTACCGCATACAGCTTTCTCAAGGAGCGAGCCGGCTTCACCCGTGAAGATTGGAATAACCAGATACCCAAGGCTGTAAATTATGCCAAAAAAGAGGGAGACAAAGTCATCACAAAGATGAACGAAGGCATACGGCTCGTCCAGGAGCTGGACGAACGAGACCTGCCTTTCTGGGTAAACGAAGCCGCTGACAGCGACGTGAAATACGTTCGGGATTACATCGACTCCATCGACATCACCGGCTGCGATTACTACGCCGTTCGAAAAGCCGGCACCGACCTGCAAAGTATCGGGCGATTGGTGGATCGTTGGGATGCAATCGGTCGCGGCAAGCCGGTCTGGATGGTTCTGCAGGGGTTCTCATGGCACAAGGTTAAAGCCGGACGCAAGCGTCTTTATCCGAGCTATCACCAGTCAAGATTCATGGCCTATGACGCCATTGCGCACGGTGCCCGCGGCATCCTCTATTGGGGAACACAAACCATCGACGATCCACTTTTTAGGGAATCACTCTACGCCTTGACCGCCGAGTTAGGCGAACTCGAAGCACTTTTAGTAGGTGCCGATCAGACCGTTGAAGTGGCAGTCATCGACGATCTTTTTGACGCACCGGGAATCGGTGTTCGAGGCACGCTGAAAAGCAACCAAGCCGATTATCTCTTGATCCTGGTCAACGAAGACGATCACCGACATCTCGGAGTCGATGTCACCGAACTGGAGGCATTGAACGGCCGTACGCTTCACCTGCTTTACGGCGACGAAAAAATCGTCGTTCGAAAAGGAGGCATTGTCACCCGGATGCAGGCCCATGAGGTGAAGCTATTTTGCACCAACCCACGTTATGAAACCAAGCGAACCAAGGGCCGCGATTACGTGGACGCCGTAAAGTAACCCGTAAGCACTCTGAAGTCCCATCCGGGAATGAATTGACCCCTTTACCCCTTTAGAGGGATGCTCGCTCTCCATGAGCCGGCTTCTCCTTTTCCTTCTATTCATTGCCATTGGCCAAGCGACCAACGCCATGGCTAAGCGACCCAACTTGCTGATTGTTATGGCCGACGACTGCACGTACAACGACCTTCCACTATACGGCGGCCAAAACGCGAAGACGCCAAACATCGATCGTCTGGCCAGCCAGGGGCTCACCTTCAATCGCGCCTATCTCGCCGAGGCAATGTGCCAACCATGCCGTGCCGAGTTGATGACCGGTCAGTACCCACTACATAACGGTTGCGCGTGGAATCACTCCGCCAGCCAGCCAAGCGTCAAGAGCATGCCGCACCACCTCGGCGCACTGGGCTACCGCGTGGGCATCGCCGGCAAGGTGCACGTGAAACCGGCGGCGGCGTTTCCGTTCGAAAAAGTCGGCGGCTTCGATCCTAATTGTGTTCGTAATCCCACCCGACCCCACGAACTCAACGGCATCAGCGGTTTTATGAAACGCGACAACAATCAACCGTTCTGCCTCGTTGTCGCTTTAGTGGAACCGCATGTACCTTGGGTAATGGGCGACCCGTCGCAATACCCACCAGCCAAACTCAAGCTACCGCCGAACATTGCAGACACGCTCCGCACCAGACAGGACTTCGCCAAGTACCTCGCTGAGATCACCTACATGGACAGCCAGGTCGGCCAGATTCTCGACACGCTCAAGGCAAGTGGCGCAGAGGAAGACACCCTTGTGCTGTTCACCTCCGAGCAGGGGTCGCAGTTTCCCGGCAACAAATGGACGAACTGGAACACCGGAGTACACACTGCGCTGGTCGCCCGCTGGCCAGGTCAAGTGCCAGCCGGTAAACGTACCGACGCCCTTGTTCAGTATGCTGACATTTTGCCAACGCTCGTTGATGCAGCCGGGGGCAAGCCGTCACTGCATCCCTACGATGGCTCGAGTTTTCTCTCGGTGCTGCACGGCAAAACCGGTGTGCATCGGCAATTCACTTACGGCATACACAACAACATCCCGGAAGGGCCACCCTACCCGATCCGCTCCGTGAGTGACGGTGAGTACCATTACATTCGAAATCTTTTGCCGGATGAGATCTACATCGAGAAACACCTCATGGGCACACGAGGCACAGGTCAGCTCAACAATCCGTACTGGGCCACATGGGTTTGGGATTCGTGGAACTCGCCGCGTAGTTACAACCTGGTCAAGCGTTACATGCACCGACCGGCCGAGCAGCTTTATCGCGTCGCCGCCGATCCGTATGAAATGAAAAACCTGGCCAACGACCCGGAGGAAGCCAAGCACTTGGCCAAGCTGCGAAAAGAATTGGATCGCTGGATGAACACGCAGGACGATCCCGGCGCGCCGGTCGACACGCCCAAGGCCATCCAAGCCTCAAAAGCCGGAAACCACCTCCACGGCAATCCAACAACGCAATCGACCAGATAAAAGACCGTAGTCTACCTTCCTACCCTATTGAATTCTGCCAACCGCTTGGTCGTGCCTGACTTCAGCCATTGCAACTGCAGCGGGCACGAATACTCTCCACCTCATCCTTTTGAGTCGATTCGCCGGACCACGTGCTGACACCTTTGAAATCCAGCATCACAGGCCAGACAACTCCTCCCATTTCCTGGGCACGCAGCAGGCACGCCCGCCGATGGCCCGGCCGGGTGTAAACCAGCATGCCCCCACCGCCACCTGCGCCGCAGGTTTTGCGCCCAAGTATATGCTCCTCAAGGTCGCGACAATACTTTCGATGCACGCTACTGTCACAACTGGCATGGAGACGATAGAGATTCTCACAAGACCGGTTTAGGTTGTCGATGTAGCCTGCCATATCGCCACACTCCAGGGCCGTCACCATCAAGTCCGCGGCAACCCGCAGGGAAACTAGGGCACTAAAAGTCGCTGAGTCTTCCATGCCGTAGGAGTCGAGAATATCCTGATGAATGTTCCCAGAAACATGGGCTTCGCTAGTATAGATCATGAGTGAATTTTGCTCTAGATCCATAAGTGTGTCCTTGGAGATCTTCAGAGGATGATGAGTAACCCCACCGCCCTTATTGTACTCCAATTTGTTGATGCCACCCAAAGCGGCTGCGAAAGAATCTTGACTACCTCCAGGATAACCCAAATCCCTGCGTTCAATGTCATTGGCAACCTGTGCCGTCTCACTCGGTGTCCGAACCCGGCCAAAGGCATGATCCAATGCGGCAACCACTGCCACTCCAAGGGCACCACTGCCACCCAGACCCGCACCAGCCGGCACATCAGACTCCGTGACAAGCAGTATGGACTCATCCTGCGGAACCAACCTTCGAATGAAGCCTTGGAGAAAATCCAGTCTACCCTCAGGCAGAACTGAAATTGAATCAGCAGTGACACCCTGCCGAAGGTCCTCCGAGTAAATGGTGACTCCATCGCCCGACGATAAACGATCAACGGAGGCAAACACATGCCGGTTAATCGCAAAGTTCACGACAGTGCCACCCTGCTCAACTGAGAAGGGGGGCGCATCGGTGCCACCCCCAGCGGGGTCAACGCGGACAGGTGCTCGACTGCAAGATTTCAAAATGATGAATTGTCTCGAGGAGGTTCAACTTACTTCAGGTTAAAACAATCTATTGAGCTGTGATCTCCCGGCATAAATCCACCATGTATTTAAGGTTGTCGGGAGGAGCGGGAGGCGCCACCGAACAAGCTGAGGAAAGGATGAACCCATCCATCTCCATCGCCGCCCCAAGAACCTGAGTTACATCCTCCTTGACCTTGGATGTATCACCACGCAGCAGTGTGTTCACCGGGTCAATATTGCCCTTAATGAAAATTCGTCCCTTGAGCATTTGAACCGCCTCAGTAATGTCAACATCCCCCAATGGCGGCGGATCCAAGCACTCAATGCCGCTCACACCTGCACGGCAAAGAAGATCCAACCGGTCCCCGATCGCCCCGCATGTGTGCGTGTAGATGGGTTTACCCTCCTCGCGGACCGCCTTGGCCAAACGACCCTCGAACGGCAAAATAAACTCCTCATACATGTCGGGGCTCAAAAAACCGCTGCCAGCAAACGGGCTACTCACCTTGATGGCATCCGCACCCCGCCGAACTTGGGCCACAGCAAGGGCGATGGACCAATCAGCTGTTCGATCCATGATTTCCAGTGATCGCTCCGGATCGTCCAGCAAGGCCATCAGACCCTCCTCCATTCCAAGGATATTGAGGAAATGGTCGAACGGTGCACGCACCTCCCCGTGCACGGAATAGTCGTCACCAACACGATCGATAACCCGGTCGAGGGTGGCAAACACATGATCCTCGAACCCCTCCGGATCAGTGATCGGAAGCGTTGCCTTGCTGGCTTGAAAGGCAACAAAGCTTTCGGGTGCCCAAGAAAGCAAATTCTCTAGATCAAGTTCCTCCATAGTGGGACGGGTAAACTCGGCAGAGGGCTTGTAGTAGGCGTCGTCATCACGGGTGCATTCGATCCTCGAACCATCTGATATGAACAAAGTCGGAGTCTCTCCATCATAATCGGTCCGCTCCACAAGATTCATAATCCCGTCCACCCGACCCGGCTTGTGACAGAGGATGCCATCAAAATCATAAAGCTCCCGCATACGCACAAGGCAATCGGCCCAAAGTTCGTTGTCCGTGAAATAATCAATCGGATGAACACCTGTATTGATGATGGTGTGACCATTGGCCATCTGGCACATGACCGGCGTCCTTTCCGGCCTTTGCAGGTTCATGGCCGCTGCAACAATTTCCTTGGAAGTCATGGCAAGTTAACCTTTCGACTGGCTAGCATTCAACGAAGCGTTGATTAAAATCAGAAAACTCATGATGTCTTGTTGGATTCTCTCGGGTAAATGGCCTTGAAAAGTTCAACGGCATCCGCAGCATCGGCACCATACCCATCCGCACCGATTTCATCGGCAAACATCTCACTGACAGGAGCCCCTCCAACGCAAATTTTGACGTGATCCATTCCCTCCTCCTTAAAGGCATCAATCACAATCTTCATGTAAGGCATTGTCGTGGTGAGTAGCGCGCTCATTCCCACGATTCCCGCGCCATGCTCCCTGGCTGCCTTAACAAAGGCTGCCGCTGACTGGTCTACACCCAAGTCGACCATCTTAAACCCAGCGCCCTCTCCCATCATACACACCAGGTTCTTGCCAATATCGTGCAAATCCCCCTTGACCGTCCCCATAACAATCGTAGCAGTTGAAGTCGCCGCCCCCTCCTTGATCAAGAGCGGCTTTAGGACAGCCATCCCAGCCTTCATGGCACGCGCCGCAATCAGCACCTGAGGCACATAAATCCGATTACGCTTGAAGTCCTCCCCGACAACGCTCATAGCCGCGATGAGTCCTTCCTGAAGAACCTCTTCAACATCACGGCCCTCTGCCAGGGCTGCCTTGGTCAACTCCTCTACTTTGGGCGCCTTTCCCTCATAGAGAAACTGGTTCATTATCGCATAATCCGGCATGGTTTTTCTCAATGGCAAGCGCCCTTGTGGAGCCACTTGGTACAATCAAATCGGCTTAATGAAAAGAGGAAGCATCGCGTATCGTGGCATACAAACAAACCTGTCCATTGTTTTGAATTACCCATCCGAGACCCTGCGACATGGCAAACTCTACGTTAAAACAGTCCTCTCACTCAACCACACCGAGTAGCATTTGGCCGATGGTTCGAACGGCGGCTTCGTCGCCTTGAAGATGAATGGTGCGGTGGATGTGGTTGGCGTTTTCGCCTGGCTTTAGCGCCAATGCCGGTGAGGAGGATTCCAACTCATAAAACGGGCCAAGCGGCTTGACCCCTGGACTGGGCGGCCCGTCGTTGTAGCTGTTCACCGCATCACCCTTGAACGGTTCATCCTGCAGTTCCCACATGGAGTTGACGTAATCAGTTGCCCCTTCCGGCTTGGTGTATTGCACGATGGTCAGCAACTGCCGCGTGGCGTCATAACTGCCGAGCACTGCCTTAGCGCGTTGCGGGGTCAGACCAATTTTGCTGCGATACTGGCCGTCACCGGAAAAGCGAATCACTCCTTCAGCCACCTTCAGCCGATCGGCCGGCACGGTGCCGAAGTAGTCGGCGTTTACTATCGGGCCAAGCTTGGCTTCGTCGCCCTCGACATACGGCACCAACACGGTCGTCTTCTCGGAATGCTTGTACATGCCGAGAATCCAGATCGACAGCAACCCGCCCTGCTTCGTCCAAGCGACGTCGCCGGTGTTGGTCAAAATATTTTCCGTCTCGTAGGCAACAGCGTTGATGCCCTCCGGCAAATCCGCGCCGATCAGGTCTCTAATCTTCACGCGGTCGTACAACCGCACGGTACGATCAATCCGTATGCTAAACTCAGTGTCGGAGTAGTTTTTGATTTTCGCCTCATGCCGAAACGTCACGGCATCGGCAGACTGAGCGGTCACCTTGTACGGCGTGGTGTCGATCACCGCAGGCGTTTGCCAATGCTCGAGATCAAACGGATCATCCTTTTTGAAGAAGATGGAAAACTGGCCGCCTTCCGGGCCAAGCCAAAAACGGTCCTCGCCACCGAAGGCGTTGATGTGCGGACCAAATTCGCCGGCGGCGATTAGGTCGTAATTGATCCAGCCATGGCTTTGGCTTTCGCCTCCGCCGACGGTGCTCGTCATCACGCGCCCTTGGTAAGCAGGCACAACAGCGACCTGTGGCGACCCACCCCCTTGACCAAGAACGATGACCTCAACATGTTTTTTTAGGAATGCAACATCCTCGGAAAAGTTCATTTCTTTCTTGGGTTGATTGCAGCCGGCTTGGCCAAACGCCAGCAACACAGTGAAGGCGGCAAATAGGAGCTTACCCGTGTTCATGATACTGTGAGATGACGGGTCATCGCCCAGTGCGCTTGGCTGGAGCCGGAACCGGCGGCTGGATTTTCGGGATGGGCCTGGGTTCGTTGTCCGGAACGATCAACTTGGGTTCCTCGCCGTTTTTTTTGTTCGATGGGAGGTCATCCGGCCGCGTGAGCTTGAAGCCGCCCATGACGAAGATTTCCCCATCCTTGAAGCCCAACCGCGGTCGGTTGGCGGCGATGAGATAGTGGCGGCGTATGTTGATCTTTCCATCGGCATCGATCACGGAGTAGTTGTATTCCCTAGCCCCGGTCTGGCAGAGCACGTGCAGGTTGCCCTTAGGATCGACCTGGGCCTTGGGTTGATTGAACGACACCATGGCACAAATCGGCAGCACCCGGTGCACAGTGCCACCGGGACCATCGTCCACCCGGGCGTACAGGCTCATTGCCTTGAGGTGCTTTGCCTGTTGGAGGACGTAGCGCCGGACCTGCCTTGGCTGGCCGGGCGGATCGCTCTTTTTTGGTGACAGGCCGAATGCCTGCTCCCAAAGAACGGTGCCGTTAGTGACATCAAACTTGACCGGCTTGGCGGTGAGTTCTTTGCCCCATTGCTTGATGACCACCTTGGCGGTAAGGGTGTAACGGCCGGCCCGCTCGAGTGCATAATACGGGGCTATATCGACCTCCTTTGTGGCTCGGATGGAGGACTCGACAGTGAAGCGCCCTTTCACGGGCGGCGGATCGGCGATGGGTACGATCTCCTCCCCGTCCTCAGTCTGGATCTGGAACTGCAACCAGTGGTCGTCCTCCCCAAATAACAGCGTTTGGCCGGAAAAATTGACGATCTTAAGCTTGGCCAACAGCGATTCGCGCGGCAGAAATCGGTTCTTCCCTAATTCAACAGTCACATCCACTTGCGCCTGCACGCTCGCTGCCAAAACCGAGAACAACAGGCATATAACGGCTACACGCCAAAATTTGGTGACGTTTGCAGAGCGAATCAAGTTCATCACGGAAAGTCTGACGCTTTGCCTGGCACAATTGATCAAAATGAAAACTGCCTGACGTAAGACTTGCGCTTGAGTTGCTCGAACCATTTGTCCTCGCGGGCTTGTTGCTCGGTCTCGAGCAGGGTTTGCTCGATCTGCCCGCGAACCTCGGCGAGGCTCTTGAGTTTGGCCCGACTCATCTCCTCGCACCGTAAAATGAAGCATCCCTGGGGCGTCACCACGACAGGACTCACCTGCCCTTGGCCAAGTGCGAAGGCGGCCTTTTCCAGTGCCGGAGCCAAGACTCCCCGCTGGATCCACTCGGATCGTAACCCTCCTGTGGCACGGTTTTGATCAGAATAGACCGAAGCAACCTCAGCAAAGGAATCGCCCGTCTGCAGGACTCGGTGAATCTCGTCAGCCAGTTTGCGGGTATCTTCCGCGCCCCCGTGCTTTTTGTCATCGAGAAAAATGATCCGGAGCCGAATCTCGATGCCGGAGCGAAACGTATCCTTGTTGGCCACGTAATATTCCTCGATCTGTCGTGGGGATATGACAATGTTCACCTTCGATATGAACTGGCCTCGCATGACCATTTGAATGATTTTCTCCCGCTGATACCGTGCGAATTCCTCGTATGTCATGTCGCTTTGCTGGAGGGACTTGATGAGCGTCACCCGGTTGCCGTAATCGGTTCGGATGTCCTCCAGAATGCGCTGTTCGATGATGGACTCGGGTAGTTTGTAACCCTTCTCCTGATACTCGATCAAAACCAGTTCGCGGCGAATCAGCGCCTCGAGAGTATCGGCCTGAAGCTGAGTATATTTCTGGCCAAAAAGCTGCGGTTGGCGGGCGTACTGGCGGCGCAGGAGTTCAGCCTCGCGACTCATAGCATCCGTCACCATTTGCCGGGTGATGATCTTGTCGTTCACCTCGGCAACGATGCTGTTTCGGCGGTCGGTGGCAGTCTGCCCCACCGCAGGACGTGCCAGCAGTACAGCGGTAAAAACAATGATTAATCGGCTCAGGTACCTTGTCATCGGCAGCGCGGATGCTAGGCCCGCCGAGTAAGGCGGGTCAAGCGGCGTCAAGCCTTCTTCTCAGATTCTGCCAGGGCCTCCCGCATAGTGTCCTCAAAAAAGAACTGCTCCTCGCCAAATGCCGGTTGCAAGCCCGAAAGCCACGTTGCCGTGGGATCGTACCTGGCGAAAAAGACGCGGTTCGCCCACTTGGGATCACGACCCTGCAGGAATTTCAGAACAAATACCTTCTCACCTGCCACTTGAGTGATGCCATCGATCAGCACCTTACCCGGCATTGCTGACATTGACGGGCCGCGCACGGTTCGGCACAAGCCGGCCACCTGGCTATACGCCTCGGTGAACACCTTGTACGCCCGGACCAGCGGCACCTCGAAGTAAGCCTTGGCCCCGGTGTCGCGCTCCACAAACATGTAGTACGGCACCATGCCAAGCTGCACCTGCCGTCGCCAAAGTTGCGCCCAGACATTGGCGTTGTCGTTGACCTTGCGAATGAGCGGCGCCTGGCAGCGGATCACCGCGCCGGCGTTAAGCACCCGCTCGACCGCATGCTGGGCCACCTTTGGCTCCAGTTCCCGCGAGTGACTCGAGTGGGCCATCAGCGCAAAATGCTTACCGGCCGCCCTTACCTCCTCGATGAGCCGCAGGAAATCGTCGGCATCCCCACCCTCGATAAATCGGTACGGCCAGTATGCCAACGCCTTTGTGCCGATGCGGATGCTGTGCAGGTTCGGCAAATTCGCCCTCAACAGCGGCTCGATGTAGCGGCGCAGCACTGGAGTTTTCATCACCATCGGGTCACCGCCGGTTATCAGCACGCTGCTCACCTGCGGGTTCTCCCGCACATAGTTCACCAGTTGATTCGCCTCCCTGCTCGCGAACTTCAGGTCGGCGTCACCGACAAACTGCGCCCAGCGAAAACAGTAGCTGCAGTAGGCGTGGCAGGTCTGACCCTGGCTCGGAAAAAATAAAACCGTCTCCTGATATTTATGCTGCATGCCACCAACCACCTCACCATCAAGCAATGGCACGTTAAGTTGCATTTGCCCGGCAGGATGCGGATTAAGTCTGCCTCGGATTTCATCCGCCGCCAGCTTGATCTCCGTCTCCGTAGCGCCCTTAGCCACAAGATCCCGCATGCGCCGGAAATCCTCCTCCTCGAGCATGCCGCGTTGCGGGAAGGTCAGTTGAAAAATAGGGTCGTTTGGCACGTCCTCGGGATCGATCAAGTGCTCGATCACGTAGTCGTTAACGCGGAACGGCAGCACCGCTGACACCGCCTGCATGTCGGTTAGCTGATCACGATTGAACCGCAGTTTCTCCGCGATCCGCGGAAGATCCCGCCGGGTGTTTGCCTTAAATTTCGTCATATTTGCTTTCAACAGGATATCTACCTCGTAACTCACTGTTTTTCGTAACTCACTGTTTTCAGAGAGTTTGATCGCTCTTTTTCCGAACGACTTGGCCAATAAATTCTATCCATTGCGTTTGTGTATTCTAGCAAGATCTGATGAAATGAAAAGCCAATATTTCGTTCATTTACCACTTAAAAAACGCCAAATTAGTTTTAGCTTAGGCTTTGCACCTAAGGGTTGCGAGGCTACGTTCCCCCACCGTTTATAGCTATGAAAGGTCATTCTCTTCTATTGATATGCCTAGTAAGCGCGTTAACAAACCCAGCCGCCACCGGCTTGGCCAAGAACGCCGATGGGCCAATCCGCGTGCTCTTCCTCGGCCACGATAGTGAGCATCACAACTCCAACGAATATTATCCGATGCTCTCCCGCGCGCTTGGCCGCGACGCGATTTATTTCGACTACGTGACATCCGTCGAGGAAGCGCTCGGCGATCCCGCACACTTGGCCAAGTTCGACGCCCTGCTGCTATACGCCAACCACGGCAGAATCGAGCCGCACCAATGGACCAACCTGAAGAACTATGTCGAGAACGGCGGCGGCTTCGTGCCGGTACATTGCGCGAGCTGGTGCTTCGGCAACGAACCAGGCTTCGATCAACTTGTCGGCGGGCGGTTCAAGAGCCACCAAGGCACGGAGTTTGCCGCCAAGATCGTGAAGCCGGATCACCCCGCACTGAAGGACGTGAAGGAATTCACCGCCTGGGACGAAACTTACTTTCACGCCAACCACAATCCGAAGAACCGCACGGTGCTGATGGTGCGTGACGCAATGAAAGGCGATCCGCATACCAAGCCGGAGCCCTGGACATGGGTTCGCACGCAGGGCAAAGGCCGCATCTTTTACACCGCATCGGGTCACGATCAACGCGTGTGGAACAACGACGGTTTTCATCAACTGCTCAAGAGCGGTATTCTTTGGGCAGTCGGCGACAAGGCCCGCGAGGGTTATGACAAATTTCTTGCGAGTCGTGCACCTCTGAAATACGAGGAGCGCGGCAACATCCCGAACTACGAGCGCCGCCCCAAGCCGCTCCCCTACCAACTGCCGCTCTCGCCAAAGGAGAGCATGAAATACACGCAGGTGCCGGTCGGTTTTCGCATGGAGCTATTCGCCGCCGAGCCAAATGTCATCAACCCGATCTACATGACTTGGGATGAGCGTGGTCGGCTGTGGGTTGTCGAGTCGGTGGACTACCCGAACGAATTCAAGAACGGTCGCAAAGGCAACGACCGCATCAAGATTTGCGAAGACACCAACGGCGACGGCAGGGCCGACAAGTTCACCGTCTTCGCCGACGGCTTCAACATCCCAACCTCGATGACTTTTTCCCGGGGTGGCGTCATTCTCGCACATGCTCCAGAGTTTTATTTCCTCAAGGACACCGACGGCGACGACAAGGCCGACATTCGCGAAGTGCTCTTCACTGGATGGGGTGTAGGTGACACGCACGCTGGCCCGAGTAATCTGCGCTACGGTTTTGACAACTGGATTTACGGTACGGTCGGCTACGCACGATTCAATGGCACGATCAACGGCGAGAATCAAAACTTTGGCATGGGCGTATTCCGCTTCAGACCAGACGGCTCCGACATCGAGTTTCTGCACCAGTTCAACAACAACACCTGGGGAATGGGCTTCAACGCAGCCGGTGATGTCTTTGGCTCCACCGCCAACAACAACCCGACGTTTTTCGGAGGTATTCCAGCGACCGTTTATAGCGGCGACAAAAAGATGAGTGCAAAAATGATAGCCGACTCGAGATACTTCCATCCCATCACACCGAATATCCGCCAGGTGGACGCCTTCAATGCCTACACCGCCGGCTGCGGACACGCCTTTGCCACCTCGGCGGCATTTCCGAAAAAATACCGCAACGGCACTGCATTTGTTTGCGGCCCGACCGGCAACCTGCTGGGAACCTATCGCATGGAGAAAAAAGGCGCCGGTTACGTCGCCAAGAACAGCTTTAGCTTCGTCGCCAGCGCCGACGAATGGTTCTCACCAATCGTCGCCGAGGTCGGCCCGGACGGTCATCTTTGGATCGCTGACTGGTACAACTTCATCATCCAACACAACCCAACTCCGAGTCTAGGACGCGGCGGCTATGCCGCCCAACGCGGTCGGGGCAACGCGCACATCAACCCCAACCGCGACCGGCAACACGGCCGCATCTACCGTGTGATTTGGAACGATGCACCGAAGTCAAAAATTAAGTCCTTGGCTAAGGCCAAAACCAAGCAGCTCGTCGCCGCACTCGACAGCGACAACCTGTTCTGGCGACAGACTGCCCAACGCCTCTTGGTGGAGGGCAGTCATAAAAATGCCGTCTCGACCTTACGCAAACGCGCGCTTAGCCAAGGCGCTGGCGCCATCCACGCTCTCTGGACACTGGAGGGACTTGGCGCACTCGATGTCGAAACCAAGCGCACGACACTCATCAGCACCAACCCGGCCGTCAAACGCAACGCGATCCGAGCACTTGGCCAAACGAAGGACGACGTACAGTTGCTCTACGACAGTGCCACTTTGGCTGATGCAGATCTGCACGTGCGCCTGGCCGCGTTCGTCAAGCTGGCCCAATTTCCCGAATCGAAAACGCATCAACGAGCAGCCAGTGTTTTGTCGCAGGATAAAATCAACGCCGAAGATGAGTGGCTCAAACTCGCCCTCAGCGCCGCCGGTGCCAACCAAACCGACATCGTCGGCTACGAGCGCGGCCCGAACCTCCTTGCCAACGCCTCATTCGAAAACGCCGAAAACACACTGCCAGCCGATTGGAAAGTACGCACCTACAGCGCCAAGGGCTCCGACGTCGAACACGCAATCGAAACCCGCAAGGCTTATGTGCATAGCGGCAAGTCGTCAGTGAAGATTCGCTCCGGCAACGGACACGACACCAGTATCTACACCCCGGTCAACCTGAAGTCCGGCACCAAGTACGCACTCAGCGCGTGGATTAAAACCGAAGAAGTCAACGGGGGACACGGTGCGTTGCTCAACATTCACGAGTTACAGCACAAAGCCAAAACCAAGGCACTTCAAAAGACCACCGACTGGCAAAAGGTCGAGATTGTCTTCGACAACACGCAAGCCGGGCCCCTCACCGTTAACTGCCTCTTCGGCGGCTGGGGCCAGGCCAAAGGCACCGCTTGGTTTGACGATCTTTCACTGCAGGAAGTGAAGCCGATTTACAAAAAATCGGCTGAACAAAAAGAGATCCTAGGCCTGGCCAAGCGCGGCGAGGAGATCTTCCACAAACATGCCGTTGCCTCTTGTGTGCGCTGTCATAAAGTGGGCAATGAAGGGGGCGTCATTGGTCCGGCAATGGACGGCATCGCCAGTCGTAAAGATCGCGCCTACATCTACGAAAGTTTGATCAACCCAACGGCGCAACTGGCTGAGGGATTCGACAAACTCGGTGCCAGCCCCATGCCCCCGATGAACATTCTCCTCGACGAAGGACAACTCGCTGACGTCATGGCCTACCTCATGACACTGAAGGGGAAATAATCTCAGAAATAAAGTAACTCAATCAAATACACTTCAGTACAATTGAAATACAATTATAATGAAAAAACTACATATC